>VBEY01000106.1 GCA_005889295.1 Chloroflexota bacterium
AACGACGACTGGCTCGCGCGCTTCGAGGCCTTCGCTGAGAACGACCTCTTTCCCGCGGAGCGTGTCGACCGCGCACTGATCGTCGCGGACCTGCGCGGGGAGCGCGCCGTCCGCCCCTTCGCCCGGTGGCGCAGGCAACCGACGCTCTACTCCGACCCGATCACGCGAGGCGCGTACTACGCGTTCCTTCGGGAACACGCGCCGCTCGCCGAGCGCGTCGCGACCCTCGCGGAGCGGCTCGCCGAGGCGCCGGCGGCGCTTGACGCCGCGAAGGCGAATCTCGATCCGGCGCTCACGCCGCCTGAGTGGGTGGACATCGCTCTCCGGTCGATTCCCCCGGGTGTGGCGTTCCTCCGTGTCGGTGCGCCCGCGATGGTGCCGACCGGAACCGCGCTCGAGCGCGCCGCCGAGCGTGCGTTCCGTCCGGCCGCGGATGCCACCGCGCAAGCGCTCGAGCGATACGCGCGGTGGCTCGAGAAAGTGCTTCGGCCGAAAGCGCGCGGCACGTTCGCGATCGGGCGCGACGCTGTCGACGCCTGGCTCAAAGAAAAGGAGCTCCTCGAACACGACGCGGCTACGCTCCGCGCGTGGGGCGATGAGTTCTACGGCGAGACGGAGGCCGCCCTCAACAGTGCCGCGGTCGAGCTCGGTCACCAGGACTGGAGAGGGGCGGTCGAGGCCCTGCGCGAGGACCATCCCGCGGAGGATGCCCTCGTCGAGACGTACCGCGCCGAGATGGAGCGCTCGCGCGCCGCGGTCGCGACGGCGGGGCTTGCCACGGTCCCGTACGGCGAGGATCTCGTCGTCGAGCCGATGCCCGAATTCCAGCGCCCGACGTTTCCCTACGCGGCGTACGTGGGCGCCGGGCCCTTCGAGTCGTCACGCCGGGGACGCTTCTGGGTGACCCTTCCTGATGCGAACGACGACGAGCGGACACGGCGCGAGCGGCTCGAGGGGCACCCGCGCGCGGGCATCGCGATTATCGCGTGCCACGAGGGCTATCCGGGTCATCACCTCCAGCTCACTGTCGCCGCGGATCAGCCCTCGCTCGCGCGCAAGGCAATCCGCTCCAACCTCATGGTCGAAGGCTGGGGGCTCTACGTGGAGGAGCTCATGACCGAGCTCGGCTATCTCGACTCGCCCCAGACTCGCCTTCTACGCCTCAAAGATCTTCTCTGGCGCGCGGCTCGCGTCAGGGTGGACGTCGGTCTCGCGACCGGCGAGATGAGCTTCGACGAGGCCGTGCGGTTCATGGTCGAGCGAGCGCGGCTCGAGCCGCCGAACGCCGTCGCGGAGGTGCGCCGCTATACGCTCACGCCGCTACAGCCTTCGAGCTACGCGCTGGGCCGCGCGGCGATCCTCGCGCTACGCGACAAAGCGCGCGCTGCCGGCTGGGGGATGCGGCTCTTTCACGACCGCCTACTCGGCGCGGGCTCGCTGCCGTCGAAGCTGCTCGCGATCGATCTCGGCCTCTAAGAAAAAGAAGAAGGCCCCCCTTTCGGGCGGCCTTCCTGGGGTCGTGGGTTCGGGCTACTCGGAGAGACGCGGCACCACGGGCTGCGCGCTGTTGTTCGCGGAGTAGGTGATGTTGAGGTTGCCGTTCTGGATGTCCAGGCGGTTCGCGATCAACTGGCCACCGACGATCGTGGCCGGGTTTCCGTTCATGTGGACGGTGGCGCTCGGCAGGTAGAGCGTGCCACCGGCGTCGACCGCGTTCGAGACGCCGCCGATCTGCATTGTCGCGGCGCACGCCGGGTCCTGGTAGATGCCGAAGTTCGCATACTGGCCGGTGGTCATCGGACGAAGGCTGATCGGGTGGTTACCGTTGCGGCCGATCGAGTCGCAGGTGCCGCCGGGCAATGGGTAGTTGGACATGGTGTTGAAGACGAAGCTGCGCCCGTCGCACGCGAGGCCGGTGTTGGGGTCGGTGCCGGTGAGCTGGCGACCGATGTCGCCATCCATCCCGTTGCCCTTGAGGATGTAGATGCCGCCGCAGAGGTTCACCCCATTGAGCGTCGTCGTGTAAACGCCTGAATAAGCGACACCGCCCGCGAACGGCGGGTTGATCGGCATTCCCGACACGGACGGCTTGGGGTAGACGCCGGCGAACGGATCCGGTACCGGAGCGATGCCCGTGTTTACGGTGATTCCGGCCGGGAAGGTTCCGCCCACGCCACCGACGACGTCGACGCTGAAGCCTGCCGGGGTGATGGTGAAGTCCTGGGTTTGGCCGGCGCCGGTGACGGCGTTCGCGCCACACGAGTTGATCAGCGCGCCGCCGCCGATGAGGTGGATGTCCTCGTTCGGCGAGAGGGCGAGACCGCCGTCCGTGCATGACTGATCGAGGGCCATCAGAGCGTAGCCGTTGTTAAAGGACTCAGCACCGGCGACGCCGCGCGCGCGGACCGGGTTGAACGCGGCCTGCGCCGGCACCAGGGAGGTCTTCACCCTGTGGGTGATGATCACCTCGACATGGTTGGGGTCGCCTGTGTAATTAACCGATTGCTGCGGAGGCGAGTTGACGATCACGACCATGTTGCCGATTCCGAGGTCGTCGGTGTAGCCGTTCTGCGTCGCCACGTTTTTCGCGGCGAGGATCGCCGCCGCGACGGTAGCGGCGAGCGGTGGCTGCGCGCCCCCCTGGTAGAGGACGACGGCGCCGGCGAACGCTGCGGCGTCGGCTGCTTCCTGCTCGGTCCGTTTCGCGACGTAGAGCTGGCCGGCATCGATCGCGAGACCGACGAAGAAGAGCATGGTCAGGAACATGAGCGCACCGAGGACCAGAGCCTGGCCCTCCTCGTCGCCCGCGAAGAATCGCCGCATCTGCCTCACCTCTGGATGACCAGCTGCGATCCGCCCCGCAGCGTTATCTGAAATGCCCCACCCAACATGTACTGCGACGGGAGCGGTACGAACGGCGCCGTCGCGTCTACGGTGACCGAGTGGTTGCGCTGATTGTCCCCGTTGGGATAGTCCACGGTGACGTCCACGTTCGGAACGCCGATCGCGTTCTGCCGGACGACATTCACGATGTTGCCCGTGTTGTACACGGTCGGATTCAGCTGGGACGGGTGGATCGGACCAACCTTTGGGATGCCGGCGGATCCGTGCACGATCGCGTACCGCGTACCCTCGCGCGCTGCGTAGGCGAGGGTGTTCTCCTCCCAGACCGCGCGCGACACGTCGATGAGTCCGGTGATCACGAGGAGGAAGATGGGCAGAACGAGCGCGAACTCGACGAGCGCCTGGGCGCCTTGCTCGGCGCCGTCGGTGAAGAACGCGCGCAGGGCGTGCATTAGTAGAACATCCGGAACGTGGTCACACGGTCGAAGGTCGCCGTGTTCGGTATGAGCGGCCAGGCGATCGTCGTCGTGAAGGTGTACTGGACCTCGACGCTGACGTAGCAGGGGTTCGCCACGCTCGGCGGGGTCCACGTTCCGCCCACGGGATGGTTGGCACAGGGGGTGGCCCCGAAGGAGTCGGTCTCCCAGACGATCACGTTCGCGAGCGCGCCCTTGACCCCAGGTGTCCGTGAGATCTCGGCAATCGATGCGGCCGCGGCCTCGGCGGCAGTCGGCGTCTGGTCGATGGCATACGACTCCGCTCCGGCTCGCGCCCCGTTCTGGATCGCGAGCTGGATCGCGAAGGCGCGGGCGAGGTCGGCGCCACCGAGGAGGAGCCCGACGAACAAGGGAAGGATCAGCGCGATCTCGACCATCGACTGGCCGAGATCTTCGCGACGTGCGCGTTCCATGCGCTTAATCAGGGCCTTCACTGGTCGTCAGTCTCATGTAACGAGGTGGTCCCGCCAATCCTTAGGCGCTCCCCCGTTAGTACCAAACGGGGATCGTGCGAGGTACCTCAGCCGAATTGATTAGCTAGTCAGCGGCGGCGACTGGCGTCCGAGTGCTGGACAGAACCGCGCTGACCGTCGCGAGCGCGTCATCGATGTCGGCACGCTCGATCCCGTAGTGCGTGACCGCCCGCAATCGCGGCGAATTCCCCAGATATCGCGAGACCCGGAGCCCGCCCTCGGCGCACGCTTTCACGAACGCGCCAGCTTCCATGAACATGGGGTCAACCTCGAACGAGACGATGTTGGTGACGACGCGATCAGCGTCGATCCGGACGCCGCGGATCTCGGCGAGCCCTGTCGCGAGCCTTTTGGCGTTGCGGTGGTCCTCCGCCAGACGATCGCGCATCTCCTCGAGCCCGACGAGTGCCGCGGCCGCGATGACGCCGGCCTGCCGCATGGCGCCACCCAGAAGCTTTCGCACACGACGCGCCTTCGCGATGGTCTCGGCGTTGCCGCAGAGGATCGAGCCGACAGGCGCCGCGAGACCCTTTGAAAAGCAGAACTGCACCGTGTCGACTGGTGCGCAGAGATCACGCGCGTCGACGCCGAGGGCCACGGCGGCGTTGAAGATCCGTGCGCCATCGAGGTGCACGCGGAGGCCGCGGCGGTGCGCCAGGTCGGCAACGGCTTTCGTTTGCTCCACCGTGATGACCGAGCCGCCGCAGTTGTTGTGCGTGTTCTCGATGCAGACGAGGGACGTCCGCGGATACATGCCTGCCGGGCGGATGGCCGCCTCGATGTCCTCTTGCGTGGGCAGACCCGCGCGGTTCGGGACGACCCGAGGCTGGATCGACCCGAGGACGAACGAGGCACCCATCTCGTTCTGATAGATGTGCGCGAGATCCCCGAGAATCACCTCGTCTCCACGCTCGGTCTGAGAAAGGACGCCGCACAGGTTTCCGAGCATCCCGCTCGCGACGTAGACCGCCGCTTCCTTGCCCACGATCTCGGCCGAGCGCCGCTCCAGCCGGTTCACCGTCGGATCTTCGCCGTACTGGTCGTCGCCAACCTCGGCTTCCGCCATGGCGCGACGCATCGCCGGCGTCGGCAGCGTGAACGTATCGCTCCGAAGCTCGATCGTCTTTTGTGCGGTCACTGACCCAAGGCCTCCAACAGTCTTCGAAACGCAGCCACGACGAGCGGCGACAGGATGATCGCCGGGAGGAAGTCCGCGACCCTGACGTCGCGGATGCTCAGAAGTTTGAGACCCACACCGATGATGAGCAAGCCGCCGACCGCGCTCATCTCCCGCAGCTGGAGGTCGCTCAGAAGCCCGACGAACAACGACGCGCCGATCGCGAGCCCGCCCTGATATAGAAGGATGAGCGGGATCGTGAGGAGGACGCCCCAGCCGAGCGTCGCGGCCAGCGCGACGGCGGTGAACCCGTCGAGTGTGCTCTTGACGACGAGGAGGCTCGCGTCGCCGGAGAGGCCGTTCTGGATCGACCCAAGAAACGTGAGCGGGCCGACGCAAAATACGACCGAGGCGGTGACGAACGCTTCGGCCACGGTGCTCGTCGAGCCGCGCGCGAAGCGCCGTTGCAGCGTCTGGCCGAGCTGGTTGAGCCGCGCGTCGACCCCCAAGAGCGAGCCGACGATCCCACCGAGCAGTATCGCGCCGAGTATGTAGAGAAGGTTCGTCGTCTCGATCGCGAATTTGACCCCCATCGCGAGCAGGAACAGGCCGATGCCCCGGACAACGTTCTCCCGCAATCCCTGGCGCAGACGATCGCCGAGGATCGTGCCGAGAAAACCACCAATGAGCACTGTCGCGGCGTTGAGAAGTGTTCCGGAGAGGGCGGCCACGAGGGTCCGTAGTATGCGGAGCCGGTGACGAACATCGTTGTGTGGTCGGCGTTCCGCACGTCGCCAGAGACCGTAGCCGAGCGTTTCCCCACCGACCGGATCATCGCGATCGCGGACGAGAACGGGCTCGGTGCGGCGGCCGACGCCGAGGTGGCTTTCGGCGGCAACAACCCGCGCCGGGTCACGCTTCTGCTGAACGCTGCCCCGAAGCTGCGCTGGTATCACTCGGTCGGCGCAGGGGTCGATACCGTGCCTTTGTCCGAGTTCGGCAAACGAGGCATCGTCCTCACGAACAACAGCGGGTCATACGACATCCAGATTGCCGAGCACGTAATGGCATTCATCTTCGCCGCGTCGCGTCAGCTGCAGCGTTATCGCGATCACCAGCGCGCCCGCGAATGGAAGGACGAGCAGCATCAGGAGGTCCGCGACGCGACGATCGTCGTATTCGGCATGGGCAGCATCGGTGGTGAGGTCGCGCGGCTCGCGGCGGCGGTGGGAATGCGCGTCATCGGTGTTCGCCGGCGCGCCACAGCCACTGCTGGGGTCAGTCGCGTGGTGCCCACCGATCGACTCCTTGAAGTGGTCGGCGAGGCCGACTATCTGGCGATCACCGCACCACTGACACCCGCCACGCGTGGCGCCGTTTCGCGCGAAGTGATCTCGCGCCTGAAGCCGACCGCGTGGATCGTCAATATCGCGCGTGGCGCGATCGTCGACGAGCCGGCGATGATCGAGGCCCTGCGGGAGCAGCGAATCGCGGGCGCGGCCCTCGATGTGTTCGGGACCGAGCCGCTCCCGCCAGAGAATCCCCTCTGGTCGCTGGAGAACGTGATCATCACCCCTCACGCCTCCGGCGACTCGCCACGCGTCGGCGAACGGACGATCGCACTGTTCGCGGAGAATCTGCGTCGCTACAAAGCCGGCGAGCCGCTCCTCAACCAAGTCGATCTGGCGCAGGGTTATTGATGCGCCTCGCGCGCAGCCGGGTATCCAGACGGACGGCCGGTTTCACCGAATCGGTCATCCGCGAGATGACGCGACTGTGCGCGCTGCACGGCGGAATCAACCTGGCGCAGGGCTTTCCCAACTTTCCCGCGCCGACCCAGGTCAAAGAGGCCGCCAAGCGCGCGATCGACGCTGACATCAACCAGTACGCGATCACGTGGGGCTCGAAGTCGCTTCGCGACGCGCTTGCGCGTTCGTACCGCGAGCTCTACGCGATGAACGTCGATCCGGAGACGATGCTCACGGTGACGTGCGGATCCACAGAGGCGATGATCTCCACACTCCTGGCAATCTGCGACCCGGGCGACGAAGTCATCGTCCTCGAGCCGTTTTACGAGAACTACGGCCCAGACGCGGCGATCTCAGGTGCGACGCCGGTCTTCGTGCCGCTGCGGCCGCCGTCGTTCGGTTTCGATCCTGACGAGCTAGCCCGCGCGTTCACCTCGCGCACAAAGGCGATCATCGTCAACACCCCGAACAACCCGACGGGCCGGGTGTTCACGCGGACGGAGCTCGAGACCATCGCGGCACTCTGCCGAGACCACGACGTCATCGCGGTGACCGATGAGATCTACGAGCACATACGCTACGAAGGCCAGCACATCCCGATCGCGACACTCGAAGGCATGGCCGAGCGCACCGTGACCATCTCGGGCGCGAGCAAAACCTTCTCCGTAACGGGTTGGCGGGTCGGATGGATCGTTGCCGCTCGGGAGCTCACCGCCGCGATCAGAAAGGTTCACGACTTCGTGACGGTCGGCGCGCCCGCACCGCTGCAGGAGGCCATCGCCGTGGCGCTCGAGTTGGGTCCCGATTACTACATGCGGCTCGCCACGGAATACCGCGCCCGCCGCGACCATCTCGTGCGCCTCCTCGAGGCTGCGGGATTCAGCCCGAACACGCCCGAAGGCGCCTACTACGTCCTCTGCGACATCCGCCCCTTCGGCTTCAAGGACGACGTCGCCTTCGCGAACTGGCTTGTCACCGAGGTCGGGGTCGCCGGCGTGCCGGGGTCGTCGTTCTTCTCGCGACCCGAGCTCGGGCGGGACCTCATTCGCTTTACGTTCTGCAAGACCGCAGATTTGCTCGAGGATGCGGGGGCGCGATTGCTGCGGACGCGCTCGGCGGCGAACGCGCGGGCGGATGGCTGAGTTGCGGACACGCGTGGCTGGCTGGCGCCTCCAGGGGACAAAACTAACCCGAACGTACTAATCCGCCCCCAGCCGGGGCTGATACGAAGGTCCCACACTCGAACGGGCCCGCCGTCGTTAGCCTCGTGTGGTGCAATTTGGCCGCTCGGAGAAGGGGCAGGCGATCGTGGAATTCGCCCTGGTCATGCCCATCCTTCTCCTCGTAATCGTCGGGCTCATCGAGTTCTCCTATGTGATGAACTCGCGCAACACCGTGTTGTTCGCGAGCCGGGACGGTTCCATGCTCGCGGCCGAGGGCGGTAGCAACACCGGGACCGACTGCGTGGTGCTCTCGCGGATCGAGAGTGACGTCGTGTCGCCGGCGACCTCCCTCCGGGTGCAGCAGATCCAGATCTACTGGTCCGACCGGAACGGGGACCAGATCGGCGCGAACCAGAATGTCTATACCCGCGGCGGATCGACATCCTGCACCTACCCCGACGGCAACACGATCACCGTGCCCTACACCCTCAGCACGGCCGCCTACGTCGAGGGCTCGCGCTGCGACGTCCTCGCGGGATGCGGTGGCAGCCACACGACCGTCGACACGATCGGTGTGCGCATCACCTATCAGCACTTCTGGCTGACGAGCTTCGCGCGGCTCACCGGAACAGGGGTCACCTTCACCGAGGCCTCCATCACACGCGCCGAGCCACAGCTGTGATCCGCTTCTTCGAAAGCGAGGAGGCCCAGGGGTTGGTCGAGTTCGCCCTCATCCTCCCGCCCCTCCTTCTCGTGCTGGTCTTTGGCGTGGTGGAGCTCGGCACGGTCCTGAGCGACGCGATGACGATGGCCGCCGCGACCCGCGAAGGAGCGCGTGTGGCAAGCGCTTTGGTGAACGGGGGTGGCGCGCTTGGCTGCAGCGCCGGCCAGTCCCCGAACGCCGCGACCGTCGACCCGAATGTGGTCGCGGCTGTCGAGCGCGTGCTCGTCGGCAACGGCTCGCGTATCACCATTTCGGACGTCACTCAAATCCGGATCGCCAAGTCGACCCTGGCCGGGGCCGAGACGGCCGGTCAGATCAACACCTGGATGTACAAGAACAACGGAGGCCCCGTCATCGACGGTCAGCAGCTCGACTTCGCGGCCCCCGGGACGGCCCCTTCACCGCCCGCACAGTGGCAGGCGTGCTCGCGCAATAACGTCGCGCCGGCGGAGTCGGCGGTGATCACCGTCGAGTACACGTATCGGGGACGCACGCCACTGCGGATGCTCGTGCCGATGTTCAACCAATTCACGATGACGGACCACACCGTCATGGCGATGAATGCGAACCGATAGCTTCCGCCGCGAGCAGAGCGGCCAGACCCTTGTGATCGTCGCGCTGATGATCGTTGCGCTGCTCGGATTCACCGGGCTCGTCACCGACATCGCCTGGTACGAGGTCAACCTTATGCGGGTCCAGCGCGCGGCCGATGCGGCCGCCCTCGCCGGCGTTGTCTACCTGCCGGGCAACATCATTGGCGCGCAGACCGCCGCGCAACAGGAGGCCTCGAAGAACGGCTTCACCGACAACGGGACCACGATCAGGGTCATCGCGACGCCCGAAGCGCTCAACAACCGCATTCTCGGCGTGACCGTGACAGCCCCGGTTCGTTCCTGGTTCGCTCGGTTGTTCGGAGTTACCCAGTTCAACCTGAGGCGGAACGCCCGCGCCGAGTTCGTCCTGCCGGTGCCCATGGGGAGTCCCGAGAACTACTACGGGATCAATGTTCTGTGCCGGAACTCGGATACCCCACCGGCCTGCCCGCAGGTACCCTCCGCGGACGGTGCCGGCAACCTCGCGCCGCTCGGTTTCTTCGGTGGCGTCGAGGCGCGCGGGACAGAGCGCCAGAACGGCGATGCCTACTCGACCTATTACGACGGTTCCCCAACGCTGAACCCGGGCTTCGACCCGAACGGCTACCAGTACATCGTCGAGTTCGGCCCGGGCACCGTCAACGGCAGCGTCTGGCTCTACGACCCAATATTCTGCGGCACCGGCGGAAACACGTCGACCAACCGGCGCCTGGGTGCCGGCGACAACTGGTTCGCAAACGGCGGCACGGGCATCACCACGGTGTACAACCTCCTCGACATGAACGGCACGCCGTACACGCTCGGCGATGACACGCTCATCGCGACGAGTGGTGCCCTTTTCGCGAACAACAACTACGTCGACAAGGGCCCGCTCTACCGCGGCAACGGGAACTACAACGGGTACGACGGCTCAAGCTCCCTGGACTGTCAGGCGAGCCCTTTCCACAACAAGTGGTGGCGCCTTGCGACCGGACTCACCGAGGGTCAGTACCGCCTTCAGGTCACGACGAGCAGCGGGACCCTCGGCGAAAGCGCGATCAACGCGTTCGGCATCGAGGCGACCGCCTCCGCCGGCCCATCGGCACGCGTCTACGGCCAGAGCCGGATGGAAGCCTTCATCGTCATCAACAACACGTCGGTCTTCTATCTCGCGCAGATCGAGGCGGCGCACGCCGGCAAGACCCTCGAGATCAAGCTCTTCGACCCGGGTGACATCTCCGACACCGTCTTCAAGATCCGCCTCCCCCAGGCGACGGCGCCCGGCTACACCTACCCGACGTTCTCGTACACGGCAACGGGCTCAAGTTGCGGTGCCCCGACGAGCGGCTCGGGCGTTACGTCGCTTCGCACGTCGGATGCGAGCGGATGCCGCTACTTCAACAACCAGTGGGTCACGATCTCAGTGCCGATCCCGACGACGTACACCGCTCCGGTCGCTCCCGGCGATCCACCCGGCTCGGGCGGTGGTTGGTGGAAGATCGAGTACGGCACGCTCGGCACGGGCCAGGACATCACCACCTGGGAAGTCAACATCCGAGGCAACCCCGTTCACTTGATCACGCCCTAGCTCCGTTCTCTCGTGCAGTTGCGGGTCCTGTCACGGGCTCGGGGCCGTGCGCTCGCCGCACCCTTCCCACCTTCCGCGTCGTTCGCTCCGCTCACTCCGCGAGGCGGGTCCTGGGCACCCGCGGCTCGCGCACAACCCGCTCGCCCGTGCCACCCGCAACGCGTCGGCCGCCGTGACTGCGGCGATCTATTCCGGGGAGAGAGTCTGCCGGTCGCCCTCGTGTTCTCGCGTGAAGGCGAGATAGAGGGCGAAGGAATCGGGCGGCGACGCCACCGTGGATGAGCTCGCCGATGTCGAAAGGCTGTGCTGCATCGCATCGGCCTCGGTCTGCCGGCCAAGCGCGCGAAGCGCCTGCGGGTAGCTCGAGCGGAGCGTGAACACGCCCTGCACCGAGCCCAGGGCCATTCCGCGCTCGAACGCGCTCACCGCCTCGCGGAACAGCCCGAACCCGTACGCGGCCTCGCCGTACGCGAGCCACGCCGCGGACGTGTCCTGCGAAAAGGCATCGGCCTTCGTGCGCTCGTAGAAATTCTTTCGCATCTTGGAGTCGTTCCAGTCGTCACCGATGATCGCCTTGAGCAACCCTTCGTCCTTCGGATCGTAGATAACGAGGTACCGATAGCTGAAGGACTGCCAGTTGTTCTGGAACCACTGATAGGAGAGCGGGACCATGTTCCCGAGCATCGGGTCGTTCACATAGAAGGTGCTCGCGGCGTCGTCGTAGCCGCGGACAACGCGCCAGTGGGCGATCCGTGAGACCTTCGGGTCCTGCATCCATTGGGTGACCATCGGCGCGAAGCCATTGGCTACCAGCCGACGGATCAGATCGTTGGTCCCGTTGTTGCGCCAGACCGACCGCAGGCCGAAGTTCGCATTCACCCAGCCGTCGACCCTCTGCGGACCCATGCCCGAGAGGACGTTCGCCCCGCGCAATGGCACCCGTGCGGCCTCTTGCGAGACGTCGATCCCGAACGTCGACAGCGCCATGACCACAGATGCGGGCCCGCAGTTGTTGAGCGACTGCCACACGTGCTTCATATCGTCGAACAGGGCTGTCGCGGGTGCGGCCTTCATCTCGGGCGCGGGAGCCGCAGGGGCTACCGCCTCCACCGCCAGGGGCAAGGCCAGTTGAGCTGAGACCGATCCGCCGACGTTGTCGGCGCGCACAGCGAGGCTCTGCGCGGGGCCGGGAGCCGAGGAGGCCGCAGCGAAAGCCGCGCCGGTGGCAGCGAGGACGCACCCCACGCCGAGCGCGACAAGGACCGCTGGGCGCCGCCTCATCGGCTGAAATGGTAGCCCTTGGTCACCGCTTGCTCGGCGGCAGATGCGTAACATCGCGCCATGCGACAAGCGACGCTTGCGCGAGGGAGGCTCGCCGAGCATCCGGTCTGGTCGCGAGCGCTCGCGAATCCGGATCTGGCAGGCCGGGTCATCCTGCCGGTGATTGTGGGCAGTGCGATCGAGGACCGCGAGAAAGTCGAGGCCGCGCCTTGGCTGGAGCGCCTATCGCTTACCGAAGTGGTGCGGGAAGCACGGAGCGCGGCCGCGGCTGGACTCGCGGGGCTTCTCCTTTTCGGCATGAGCGACCGGAAGGACGAGCACGCCATTCTCGCGAGCGAGCCCGACCACGTCGTGCCCCGCGCGATCCGAGCGGTCAAGGAGGCCGTGCCCGAGCTCGGTGTTGTGAGCGACGTGTGCGTTTGCGCCTACACCGCGCACGGGCAGTGCGTGCTGTTCGGTGAACATGGCGCCGACGTCCCGGCGACACTCGAGCGCCTGGCGGCCATCGCGGAAGTCCACGCCGATGCGGGCGCCGACCTTCTGATCCCATCGGGGATGCTCGAGGGGTCGGTTCGCGCGCTGCGCGTTGCGCTCGGCGACCGGCGTTCTGACATGCCGATCGCCGCGATGGTGAAGCTTGAAAGCTCGCTCTACGTGACGCATCGGGCGGCGGTGGGTGCTGTCGCGATATCGGAGCGGGCCGTGCCGCTCATCCCCGCCGACGATGCCGCCGCAGCGGTCGCACGGGCGCGCCGGGACGTGGCCGAGGGGGCCGACGCGATCGTCGTGAAGCCAGGGGCCCCCGGCATCGACATCGTCGCGCGCCTCGCGGCTTTCTCCGACCGACCGCTCTTTTCGTACTTCACGGCCGACGAGCACGCGCCTTTCGTGGCCACGATAGAGGGACCGCTCGATCCGGCTGCCGCCGAGCGCGAACATCTCGCCGCCGCGCGACGCGCGGGCGCCGGCTTCGTTATCTCTTCAGGTGCCTGGGGCGTCACCGAGTCGTGAGCAGGACGGGCCGCTGAACCTCGCCGCGCGCCTCGGCCTCTACGTGATGCTC
The DNA here is from genome assembly GCA_005889295.1 of Chloroflexota bacterium. GTDB lineage: Bacteria > Chloroflexota > Limnocylindria > P2-11E > P2-11E > 3-1-20CM-2-70-9. The sequence goes on from VBEY01000106.1 coordinate 13,071, forward strand.
GCCGGGCTCGTCCTCGCGAGCTTCACCCTGACGCCCGAGCGATCGGCGCCTACGATCGCGGCACCGAAAAACGACGGCCAGACCGAAGCGCGAATCATGCACGTCTCGCGTGGCGTGATCCGGGGGCTCCGTGAGTTTGAACGCACAGAGCCGATAGCCAAGCCGTCGCCGACGCTATCACCGACCCCAGAGCCAAATGACACGTTATCCGTTGAGGCCGTGCGCGAGCCCGTGCCCGCGGCGGCGATCGAGCCGGTAGTGACGGTCGAGTCCCTGCCCGCGGCCACCGCGGAGCCCGAGCCGGCGACGACTCCCGAAGCCACGCCGCCGCCAACGCCACGCCCGGCCCCGCGACCGGTCGTTGTCGTGACCAACCCGACGACCCTGTGGGCGGAGACCCACATGCTCGAGCTCATGAACGCATCGCGCCTGCGGGCCGGCCTTGTGCCGCTCGCCATGGACGTCGCCGTCGCGAACACCGCGCGGGCGCACAGCAGCAGCGAGGCCCACGTCCGCTTCGTCTATCACGATGGCCCCGACGGCACCGCGAATTCGCGCGACGTCTCAGCGTGCGGGACAGGTTGGTACGGTGAGAACACGGGGAAAATCTGGAATGACAACGTTGACGCGCTGCACATCGAATTCATAAATGAACCCTGGGAGCCCATCAACCACCGCACGAACATCATGGATCCCGCGTTCCGGCGCGTCGGCGTGGGTGCGGTGATCGGGTCCGACGCGATGTACATGACCATGGTGTTCTGCCGCTAGTCGACCGCGCCGCTCTGATAGCGTTCGCACTCGATGGAATACCGCAAGGTCACGCTGTCGAACGGGCTGCGGATCCTCGTCGGGGAGATGCCCGAGACGCGCTCGGTCTCGATCGCCGTATACGTGGGGATCGGATCGCGCATCGAGACGAAGGACGATGCCGGTACGAGTCACTTCCTCGAGCACATGGTCTTCAAGGGAAGCGCCAAGCGACCGACCGCGGCTGACATCAGTCAAGTCATCGAGAGCAAGGGTGGCGTGGTTAACGCGTCGACCGACAAAGAGGTCACGGTCTTCTGGTCACGTGTTCCGGCCCGCCATTACCTTGTCGCCCTCGATGTCATCGCCGACCTGATCCGGGCGCCGATGCTCCGACCGACTGATGTCGACTCCGAACGCAATGTCATCGTCGAAGAGCTGCGCATGTACCGAGATCAGCCTCAAGACCGCGTTCACACTCTGCTCGACGAGCTGCTGTATCCCCGACACCCGCTTGGCTGGGAAGTCGCCGGACGCGAGGAGGTCGTACTCGCGATGACGGCGGATCGCCTGCGCGAATTCATGCAGCGCGGCTACGCGCCCTCCCGCACGGTGGTGGCGCTGGCCGGTCCGCTCAGCGCGGATGAGGCGGTCGCAGCGGTCGACGAGGCCTTGGGCGCGCTGACCCCGCGCGATCTCGTGCGGTCCAAGCCGGCTCCGCGCGCGGGCAAGGCCCACCTGAAGCTGCTCGGCAAGCGCGCCGAGCAGACGAACCTCTGTGTCGGCTGGCGTTCGGTCCACACGACGCATGCGGATAAGTTCAGCGTCGACATGATGAACGCGGTACTCGGAGAAGGGATGTCGAGCCGTCTCTTTCTCGAGCTGAGGGAAAGGCGCGGCCTCGCCTACGACGTTCACAGCTACGACGCGAACTACGCCGACTCGGGGCACCTCGTCGTGTACGCCGGCTTTGCGCCGCAGAACGGAAGCGAAGTCCTCAAGGCGATCATGCTGGAGGTCGCGCGACTCCGCGACGAGCTCGTGCCGGACGTCGAGATCGAGCGCGTGCGCGACTTCGCAAAAGGTAGGCTCGAGCTTCGGCTGGAGGACACGCGTGGGGTGTCGGGTTGGCTTGCCGGCCAGGAGCTCTTCCTCGGACGAGTCCGTTCCGTGGAAGAGGTCTGCGCGATCATCGACGCCATAACCCCGGCCGACATCCAGCGTGTCGCACGTGAGTACCTGCGGCCCGAGCTCGCCTACGTCGCGGCGATCGGTCCGCGCGCATCGCTCGCCGCGATCGCGCCGTCCGCCGACGAAGACCGCACGGCGGTGATGGCTTCGTGAGCGCCGAGCGCACGCTCGTGGTGCTCAAACCCGACGCGCTCCAGCGAGGCATCGCGTTCGAGATCCTCTCTCGCTTCGAGAAGCGTGGGTTGCGCTTCGTGGCGGTGCGCCTTCTGAAGGTGGACCGTGCGATGGCCGAGAAGCACTACGCGGTGCATAAAGGGAAGTTCTTCTACGACGACCTCGTCGGGGTGATCACCGCTTCACCTGTTATTGCCGCGGTGCTCGAAGGCCCCAATGCGATCTCCGTGGTCAGAGCGATGGTCGGGTCCACGCGTCCCCATGAAGCCAGCGAGGGCTCCATCCGCGGCGACTATGCGCTCGTTGGTCTCCGCAATCTCGTGCACGCGAGCGACGCGCCGGAGACGGCGGCATCCGAGATTAAGCTCTGGTTTCCGGACGGAGTCGTCAACTACACAAGGGACATCGATCGCTGGATGTCCGAGGACAAGGCTCCGAGCTAGCAACGAGTCGATGGCGTTGCGGCGTGCGGGTGGCACGGGGGAGCGGGTTGCGCGCGAGCCGCTCACCGGCCGCGTCATCCGCGGGACCGGGCAGAGCGGCACGGAGCGGACCGGTAGGCGAGCGCGCGACCCCGACTCCGTGACAGGACCCGCACACCAGCAGGATGCCTAGAGTGGTCGCAAGGCTCGAAGAAATTCGTCCGCGAATGAGGCGATCGGACTAAGAAAACCGTCGGGTTGTATGCCCCCGATCAGCAGTGCCACGAAGATCACGGCACCGATGATCCCGGCGACGGGCCGCGGCTCAAGCGCCCAGCGCTCGACACCGCTTCCGAAGAGCGCAAGGACTGCGCGGAGTTGGCCGACGATGAGGAGCAGAGTCGCGAGCACGAGGGCCGCACCCGTCAGCGGAGCGAACTGGTAGGCGATGAGCTCCATGAAGAAGCGTCCCGGAAAACCGAGAAGCGGCGGCGCGCCGATCAGTGCGAAGCCTCCGACGACGAACGCGAGCGCTGCGAGGGGCGCTTTGCGCGCGGTCGGCCGCTCCGGCGCGCTCCGGCGCTCCAACGTTCCCGCCGCGAGCAGCTGCCCCGAGGCGGAAGCCCCGGTCACGATCACGCTCGCCAGCGCGCCGATGATGCCGGGTCCCGAGAGTGTCGCGATCCCGACGAGGGCCGCCCCGAGGTTCGAGATCACGGAGTAGGTGACGAGACGCCGCAGATCCGGCGCGCCACTCGCGAGGAAAGCGCCGCCAACGGCCGAGGTCAGTCCAATGCCGTGCAAGAGGTCTTGCACCTTGACCACCTGGACGATCGCCGGCAGCAGGCCGGAGAGCGTCAGGATCTCAACGAATGCGATAAACGTCGTTGGGACGAGGACGCCGAAGTACAGGGCCAGAGCTGAAGGCGGCACCTCCCCCGCGAGGAGGGCCGCGTGCGTGTGGAACGGGATGGCCGCGAGGAGCAGCGCGAAGGCGACCACGAGCACGACGACGAGGAGCACGAATGTGTTCGCCGGCTGTTCATGTGGAAGGCTCGCAGCGAGTGCCAGTGCAGCGATGCCGAGGCATCCGCCGAGGGCGACGAAGCCGAAGTGACGGGTTGCCGCCTCGACGGAGCGATTCCGATGCACCTGAAATGTGAACGACCCGACGGGCACGAGCAGCCCGAGCATCAGGACCCCGAAGATGGCGAGGGGCGCGGTCAGGACCAGAACGCCAAGAGAAGTCGCCCCGACTGCAAGCGCCGTCGGGAAGAAGTTGTACGCGGGCTCGTCGAGCCACACGTCCAGAACGAGTAGGAAGAGCGTGGCGAGAATCACCGCCGACGCAAGACGGCCGAGGCCGGTCGCGCGCAGCTCGAGGTCGAGAAGCGTCCCCGTCGCGTCCGGCGGATTCACGACCACGAGGGCGAAAGCGATCGCGATCGCCATCAGCGAAAACGGACCCACGATGTTTAGGCGTTTGCGCAGGACAAACGCACCGCAACCGGCGACAGCTAGGACAAGCGGCGCCGCTGCGATGGTCAATTCTCGCGCACGACACGCTCGTTCACGATCAGGAATCCACCGGCAAGCGCGATGACGACTTCGACCCATCCGAAGACGAGCGAGAGGCCGAGCTGAGGCACGGTGAGCAGACGAACGAGGAGCTCGACTCCCGTGATCATGAGGAGCGCGCCGAGCGATCCGCGGACCGGTGTTTGTGCGGTTACGAGGATCGCGACGCCCGACGAGATGAGCCAGAACGCGGCGACCTGGGCTGTCACCCCGCTCGGGTCTTCGCCGATCAGCGGGACGGTGACGGTTTCGCTCGATGCGGTGCGAAGCGTCGCGAAGCACGCCGCCGTCGCCGCGGCCGCGACGATCGTCGCGAGCCAGAGCCGCCAGCCAGGATCCTCGCCGTACGTCCGGTCGCGCGCGGCCACGTACAGGATCCCGCAGGCGACGAGCGCCCCGCAGCCTTCGACCGCGAGCTGGGTCACGCTGAGCTGACCCGCTGTCACCACGTTCGCGGCCAGCGACACGCCGAGCAGCGCGACCGCCGAGTAGCGCAGCTGGCGCGAACCGTTCGCGGCCAGTGTCGCGAGCGCGACGATGCCGAGGGCAATCACCTACCGCGTCGACCATACGAGAAGCGCAACGATGAGTACCGCGGCGAGCCAGACACCGGCGCGTTGCTCGAAGACCGCAAACCCTGCCGAGGCAATCGTTACCGCGCGCTCCAGCGCTCTGAAGGTGGCCGCTCCGGCCGGTACAGGGTCGGCGGCCCAGACGAAGCGCTGCAAGCGTTCGGCGAGAGCATCGAGGTCCGGCAAGAGCGGCCGCAACGTACGGGCCGCGATGACGAGGATCGTGGCCGCGACCACAGCGCCGAGCGCCACAACCGGGTCGATGACATCGATCGGCCGATGAAGAACGGCCAGCGCGTCGGGGAGCGGGAGCGAAAGCAGGCTCGCGACGAGTGCCGTGCTTAAAAGCGCGGCGACCGCCGCTGCGATGTCGAGACCCGGCGGCGCCTCACCTTGCGCGAGACGGCGGCCGGCATGCGCGAGCTCGAGGAAGAGCACGAACACGACCAGGAGCACTGCTGCCACAGCGGTCGGGAGATCCGCCGCGCTCGACGCACCGGTTGCCAGGGCTATGACGCCGGTCACGGTCCAGACGCTCGTCGACATGGTCGCGATGTATGCGCGATGCGGCGGCATCCACACGCTCTCCAGGAGAGCAGCGACGGCGGCGCTCACGAGAATGAAGAGTCCCGCGGCCAGCGCGATCGGTGTGCCCGCCGCGAACGCGATCCAGAGCGTCGCGAGGGTGACGTCATGGCGCGCGACCTCCCACTGCTCCGGAAGCGCAAGCGACACGGCCGCCGCGTAGAGGACCGTGAGGCCAGCGGCCGCGAGAACGACGTAGCTCCAATGCAGGTCATCCCACCCTGCCAGCACCGCGGCCGCAACGAGGGTGGTCACGATGCCGCTTCGAGCGGCGCGTCCGCGCGCTCGAGCCCGGACCGCGAACGCCACCAAGGCCAGGCCCAGCAGGACAAGGCGCGGGGTCAGGGGGACGAGTGGAAGTCCGAGGGTCGACAGATCGATGGTCGTCACTCCGAGGACTCGGAGGAGGACGATCGACGCGGCGACTCCGGCTGGCATGGCGAGGAGTCCGCGCAGCGGTTCCCGTTCCGCCGCGGCGAGCGCCTGCGCCGGTTGATAGCGCCACGGCACGAATGGATACAAACCCGCGAAGAGTGCCGCGCCCGCGGTCGCGGCGAGGACCGCGCCCGGACTAATCGCTGACGGGGAGATCGAGCCAAAGGCGAGTGATGCGCCGCCCTGGCGCGCGATGAGCAGCGCGGCGACTACAAAGCCTTGAATGCCGATTGCGAAGTACGCCGCGATACGCATGGCCGAAGGCGCCGGCGCCACCAACAGAGTCGCGAACGCGGTGACCGCCGCGAGGACCGCGATCGCGACCGTCGCCGCGACGAGGTCGACCGTGACAGCGACCGCCATGAATACGAATCCGATGGCCAACGCGAGGGAGGGCAGAAAGCGCGGCGAGGCAGCCGATCGCGCGTTCGCGAGGAGCGCCGCCGCGACGAAAGCGAACCCTGCCGATATCCCCAGCGTGCCGAGGCCGTCGAGCCGGTAGGAAGCCTGGATGGTCGGCCCTCCGGCGGCCGACCATTCCCACAAGGCACGACCGGCGGCGACGGCTGGATCGCTCAATTGATAGAAAAGAAGCGGCGAAATGGCGCCTAAGGCGGCGAACAAGAGTGCGGTCGGCACGCGCCATGCCTGTGCGATACGTCGTGGGGCAACCAGCAGCGCGACCAGCGAGAGCCCGATCGCGGCCGCGAACAGCGTGAATTCCGCTCGAACTATCACCCTGCGGTAAGGTAGCCGAGGTGGATCTCAGACTCCTCCCGCAGCAGCAGCTCAAGGTCACCCCCAAGCAGATCGCAGCGAATTACATCCTTCAGCTGAGCTCACTTGAGCTCCAGGACGTCATCAATCAGGAGCTGCAGGAGAACCCCGCTCTCGATCTCGAGGAAGTCCAGGCCTGCCCGCTCTGCGGTCAGCCACTCGCTGGCCGTGTTTGTCTGAACTGCTTCGGCACCGGCAAAGGGCCGTACCGGGGAAGCGAAGATCTCGAGGGCGAGCCACTCGAAGGCACGAGCCTCATGCAGCGCGACGAGGAAGAGGACGAGCTCGATCCCATCGTTCGCGCGGAGGCGGAGCAGACGCTTGCGGAGTACCTCTCATGGAACGCGCGCGTACTCCTGCCGAAGCGGCTCCATCCCGTCGCCGAATACATCATCGGAAACCTGAATGACTTCGGATATCTCGAGATGCCGCTCGAGGATGTCGCCAAGACGATGAAGGTGCCACTCGCCGATGCGACCGAAGTCCTCCAGACGATTCAGGGCATCGAACCCTGGGGTATCGGCGCCCGCGATACCCGCGAATGCCTCTTGATACAAATCGACCACCTTGCCGAGATCGGCGAGGAGGTTCCGGACCACGCCCGGTCCATCATCGCCGACCATCTCCGCGAACTCGGCGAGCACAAGTTCGGTGACATCGCGCAGGCCCTTCGCATCACACGCGAGGATGTGCAGCAAGGGTGGGACTGGGTGAAGCAGAGCCTCAACCCTTATCCGGCGCACGCGTTCGCAGCGGGGCCGGATGGCACGAGCATCGGTGGTCGTCAGGTAGCGCTCCGTCCTGACGTCATCATTTTCCGTAACGAGAAGGGCGAGTTCGAGGTCGAGGTCATCGAGTCTCGGCGATTTTCACTGCGAGTGAATCCGGTCTACCGCCAGCTCGTTGGTCAGCTCCAGGCAGCGCGAAGCGCGGGCGCCGCGGCGCCGACGATGACCGACGACGAGCGCCAGCACATTCGGCAGTACGTCACGCGTGCCAAGTTCTTCATCGACAACATCAACCAACGACGGCAGACCATCGGCCGGATCACCGACGTCATCGTCGATTGCCAGAAGGATTTCCTCGAGAAGGGTGTCCAGTCCCTCCGCCCGCTCACCCGCGCCGAGGTGGGGGAGCGCATCGGGATGCACGAGTCGACGGTGAGCCGCGCCACGGCCGGAAAGTTCGTCCTTCTCCCCGCCGGCGAGGTCATCCCGTTCTCGACTTTCTTTACCGCATCGCTCGGCGTGAAGGACGTGATCAAGAACATCATCGAAGCCGAGGACCACTCGCGACCGTACTCGGACCAGGAGATCGTTGAGAAGCTTCGCGAGGAGCACGGCATTCGCCTCGCGCGCCGGACTGTCGCCAAATACCGCGAGGAGCTTCAGATCCTCCCCGCGCGCCTCCGGAAGCGCTAGGCCCGAGCGACCTTGCGCTTCGGCGCGTTCCCCTTCGGCGGAGGCACGCCGAGAGCCTTCGATATCTCGTCTACAGAGGCGGACTCGATGTGGTACCCGAACGAGGTCCGACGGACACCCGGCAGCTCCTTGCCGCGCATCGCGTCGCGCAAGGCGTGCTCGCGCCAGCCGATCTTCGTCGCGAGCTCGGCTGTCGTCAGCCAGTCGCGGTCCTTACTCTTCGTCTTCTCTGACGCGTCCGCTTTAGGCTGGGACTTCGATGCTTTTTGCGGTGGCATGAGTCGAACTCTAGCCGGTTTGCGCCAGGTGGCAGCCTGACCTAAAATCAGTTTGAAGCGCTGCGGCCCCCTCCGTCGGGGCGGGCGCCTTTTTCTTGGCCTTTTCGCTTTGGGGGTCTTTTGGACGCATCGCCTCTTCTGTGGGTCGTGCCGCTCTCTGGCGTCCTAGCGCTCGCGGTTGCTGGCTACTTCGCATATGACGTCCTGCGCTCGCCCACCGGGACGCCCGAGATGCAGAAGGTCGCCGGGGCGATCTATGTGGCGGCCGTGGCGTTCATCCAGCGTCAGTACCGGACAATCGCGCTCCTTGCCGTCGGCGGCATGGTCCTCATTGGTCTCGTCATCTACTTCTTCGAGTCGGCCCCCGGCGTTTCAGCGGGGGAGCTTGCAATAAAGACCTCGATCGCATTCATCGTTGGCGCCGCCTGTTCGATGGCCTCGGGGATCGTCGGCATGTTCGTCGCCGTCAAGTCGAACCTCCGGACCGCCGCTGCGGCGCAACACAGCGTCGCTGATGCGCTGCGGATCTCCCTGCGCGGCGGCGCCGTCTCCGGGATCCTCGTCGTCGGTCTCTCGCTGATAGGCGTATTCGTCATGTTCATCGCGTATGGCGGGTTCGCTCATCCCGACCAGGCCCCATTCACGATCGTCGGGTTCGGCTTCGGCGCGTCGTTCGTCGCGCTCTTCGCCCAGCTCGGCGGCGGGATCTACACGAAGGCGGCGGATCTTGGCGCCGACCTCGTCGGCAAAGTGGAGGCGGGCATTCCCGAGGACGACCCGCGCAACGCAGCCGTGATCGCGGACTTGGTTGGCGACAACGTCGGCGATTGTGCGGGTCGAGGCGCCGATCTCTTCGAGTCGACCGCCGCCGAGAACATCGGCGCCATGATCCTGGGTGTCGCGATCTACGCGGTCACTCAGAACCCGGCGTGGATCCTGTTCCCTCTCGTCGTCCGTGGCTTCGGCCTGATCGCGAGCATGATCGGCATCTTCACCGTTCGCGGCAGCGACACGAAGAGCCCGATGTCGTCACTCAACCTCGGCTACTACATCACGATCGCGCTCTCGATCGCCGGCATGTTCCTCGTCACGCAGGTGATGCTCAACGAGAAGGGCGCCGGCATCTGGTTCTTCTACGCCGGTGTCGTCGGGATCCTCACCAGCCTCGCGTTCGTGTACATCACCCAGTACTACACGGCCGGGGATTGGCGACCGGTGAAGGAGATCGCGGAGGCTGCGAAGACCGGGCCGGCCACGACGATCATCTCGGGGATCGCGGTCGGCTTCGAGACGACGGCGGCGTCGGCCATCACCATCGCCGTCGCTCTGTTCTTCTCGCACTTTTTCGGCGCGAAGTGGGGCGAGGCGACTGGTCTCCCGCACGGCGGCATCTACGGCACCGCTGTCGCGACGATGGGCATGCTGATGAGCGCCGCGTTCATCCTGGCCGAGGACACGTTCGGTCCAATCACCGACAACGCCGGCGGGGTCGCGTCGATGGCGCGCGCGTCCGAGGAAACCCGCGAGCGGACGGACCGTCTCGACGCCGTAGGGAACACCACGAAGGCCCTGACGAAGGGATATGCCGTCGGTTCCGCGGCGCTCGCGGCCTTCCTGCTCTTCTCGGCCTACCTCGACAAGGTCGCGCAGCTCACTGGCAAGCCGTTCAACTCGGTCGACCTCGCGAAAGTCGAAGTGTTCCTCGGCGGATTCCTGGGAGCGATGCTGGTGTATCTCTTCTCGTCGCTCGCGATCCGCGCGGTCGGTCGCGCGGGCGCCGCGATCATCCAAGAGGTGCGCACGCAGTTCCGCGAGCACCCGGGGATCATGGCCGGCACCGAGGAACCCAACTACGCGCGCGTCGTCGACATCACCACGGCGTCCGCCCTCCGCAACATGATCGCGCCGGGACTCCTCGCGGTCGGTGCCCCCATCCTCGTCGGCATCGTCCTCAAGGCGGAGGCCGAGGCGGCGCTGCTGATGGTCGGCACGATGGCCGGCGTCATCCTTGCCACCGTTCTGAACAACGGCGGTGGTGCCTGGGACAACGCGAAGAAGTACATCGAGTCCGGGATGCTGAAGGACGAGAACGGCAAAGTCCTCGGTAAGGGCACGCCCGCGCACGCCGCGGCGGTTGTCGGCGACACCGTCGGTGATCCCTTCAAGGACACCGCCGGCCCGAGCTTGCACGTCCTCATCAAGCTTCTCGCGACGATCACGCTCGTACTAGCCCCCCTGTTCGTCTAGCCCCGGTTCACTGGCGGCGGGCCCAACCAGCCTGGCCGCGGGTCCTGTCTCGGTGTCGGGGTCGCGCGCTCGCCTACCGGTCCGCTTCGCCGTGCTTCTGACCGTCCGCGTCTGACGCGGCCGGGTGAGCGGCTTGCGCGCGACCCGCTCCACCGTGCCACCCGCGGCCAGTCGTCTCCATTCACCCGTCGGTCCCAGCCCCAGTCGGGTGATACCGAGCATGAGGTATCGGCGCTTAGGCTCGTGAGGCCGTGGCACGCTCGATCGACTTCAACAGCGATCTTGGAGAGGGAGCCGGCACCGACGCCGCGATCATGCCGGTCGTCACAAGTGCGAACATCGCGTGTGGCGAGCATGCCGGTAACGACAACACCATGCGCACCACCATCGAGCTCGCGATGCGCTACCGGGTCGCGATTGGGGCGCATCCCGGTTACCCCGATCGTGAACGTTTCGGGCGCGTCCCGATGGACATCCCAGCCCGCGAGCTCATCGAATCGATCCGTCGCCAGATCGACTCTCTCATCGGCATCGCCGGTCGCCTGGGTGGGCAGGTCACCCATGTCAAGGCGCACGGCGCCCTGTACAACCAGAGCGAGCGTGACGCGGCGATCGCGCGGAACATCATCTTCGGCGTGCAGGCCGCTACCGGCGGACACGAGCTCGTCATCGTCGCGCCTCCCGGGTCGGCGATGCTCGAGGAGGCCAAGGCTCTGGGTATGAAGGTCGCTCGAGAAGGTTTCGTCGATCGCGCCTACGAGCCTGACGGAACGCTGCAATCGCGTTCGATCGCGGGTTCCGTCCTGACCCATTCCGCGGACGCCGTTCGCCAGGCGCTTTCGTTCGTGAAGAACGGCGGCGTGACCGCCGTCGACGGGACGTTCCTCAAGCTCGAGGTCGATACGCTGTGCGTCCATGGCGACACCCCGGGGGCAGCCGACATCGCGCGCGCGGTTCGCGATGCGCTGAGCAGCGCGAAGGTGAAAGTCGCGCCCTTCCGAACCTGAGCGATCCGCGCATCCGACCCTACGGCGACAGTGCGCTCCTCGTCGAGTTCGGTGACCGCATGGACGACGCCCTGGCCGGGCGGTGCCGTGCCTTCGCCGACGCGTGGGACGCCCTCGGACATGGTCGTGCTGTCCCCGCGTACGCGTCGGTGGTCCTGCGTTTCGATCCAATCCGTCTCCCGCCGAGCGATGCGGAGCGCGAAGCGCTGCGGCTCGCGAGAGATCTCCACCGTATCCCGAACGACCGCGGCCGCGTGATCGAAATCCCGACGCGGTACGACGGACTGGACCTTGGCGAGACCGCGGAGCGTTCGAAGCTCACGGTCGAGGAGCTGATCAATCTGCACTCGGGTCGCGAGTACCGCGCGTTGTTCCTCGGATTCCTGCCCGGCTTCGCCTACTGCGGCGTCCTCGATCCACGGATCCTCGCGCCCCGGCTCGTGCGTCCGCGCGAGCACGTCCCTGCGGGGTCCGTCGCCATTGCGGACGGGCAGACCTCGGTCTATCCGTTCGATTCGCCTGGCGGGTGGAGAGTCATCGGGCGGACTGACGTCGCAGTTTTCGACAGCGCGAGGGAACCGCCGGTTCTCATCAGTCCTGGCGATCGCGTGCGATTCATCGCACTGTGATCCGGATCGAGCAGACCGGCCTTCGTGCCACGGTCCAGGACCGTGGCCGCTTCGGCCACCTTCGCCTCGGAATCCCGCCGTCGGGCCCGGCCGATCCCGGCGCGTTCGCTGCCGCGCAAGCGCTCGTTGGCAACGACGGCGCCGCCGCCGCGATCGAGGTAGTCGGCGGACCTTTCGCGTTCAGATGCGAGGACCGCCGCATCGTCGCCGTAACCGGACGCGACGTCGCACTGAGGGGCCGCGACGTCGTGGCGGGCTGGACCGCGGCATTCGCTCGCCCGGGGGAGACCTTGACCGTCGTCTGCGGCGAGCGATCACGGTTCGCCTACGTCGCCGTGTCAGGCGGCGTGACAACGGAAGCGATCCTGGGCAGCCGCGCGACGTACCTGCCGGCTGGACTCGGCCGCCCACTCCGGGCCGGAGACGATCTTCCCCTCGGAAATGCCCGGGTGGACGCCGAGCGGGCTGGTCGCTCCGCGGTTAGTCCTGATTACGACACCGGACAGATACGCGCCATCACGGGTCCGCACGCGCAACGTTTCACGGATGAGGCCCAATCCCTGTTCTTCAGTGCTGAATTCCAGGTCGAACCCGCAAGCGACCGCATGGGCACGCGCCTGACCGGGCCGCGGATCGATGCGCGCGGCGGTGAGATCCTAACCATGGGTGTCGTTGCCGGCGCGGTACAGGTCCCATCGGGGGGCGCGCCGATCGTGCTGCTGGCCGAGCATCAAGCGACTGGCGGATATCCCGTGGTCGCCGTCGTTATCTCCGCCGATCTCGGCCTTGTCGCTCAGCGACTACCGGGCGAACGTCTGCGCTTCACCCGAGTCGATCGGGATCTCGCCGTCGAGGCACTACGCGATGCACGTGCGGAGCTTGAGGCCATCGCATGACGCAACGAGACGAGCTCGAGCGCGGCCTCCATCGCCTCCGCACCGACGTTGTGGTCGGGGCTCGATCGCGCACGCGCCTGATCGATGTTCTCGCACGTGAGCAAGCCGAGAGGGATCGCAACCGGCAGCGACGTCGCGAGCTCGGCCAAGGATCTCGCGACCGCGTGGGCGAGAACGTCGAAGTGCGCGGTCTCGCCTCTGATCAGGCAGCCGAGCGGCACGACGGCATCGAAACGTCCCGAACGCGCGAGCATCGCCGCCGCGGGCGGCAGCTCGAACGACCCCGCGACCTCGAATTCCTCGACCTTCGCGCCTTCGGCGAGGGCGACCTGGATTGCGCCCTGCGCCAGGGCGCGGGTGATCTCGTCGTTCCAGCGGGCGCGCACGATCGCGACGCGCGCGCCGCGATACGGATTTTGCACCCGTGCCGCAGTCTTCCCAGCGGTCGACACTTGCCGCAATCTAGCCCACGTATGCGGTGCTGCCAGGTGAGCGGATGACCGAAGAAGTCGATCCGCGGCTCGTTGCCCTCGGCCTCGTCCCCGCACCGACCGCGCCGCAGGAGGCCGGACAAGGGTGGGAGACCGCAGCTCCGCCGAAGCCCACCGACTGGGTGATTCCGACGGCTCCCGCCGCAGCGCCTCCGCCGCCACCTCCGCCCTCACCGACCCCATCGGTGAGCATGCCCGCTCACAAACCACTCACCGTCGGCGACCTCTTCCCGGGAATGGGCAAGTTCACCGGCAGTGCCGCGGACGCACCCGCCGCACCACCGGCGCCGGCGGCACCGACGTTCACGCCGCCGCCCCAGTCGTTCGCGCCCGCCGCGCCTCCTGCCCCGCGCACACAGGAGACCCACACGCCGCCGCCGACGTACGCACCGCCCTCTTACACGACCACCCCGGTCGCGCCGCCGGCGCCTGAAGCGCCCGTCCGCGAGGCGCCGCCGCCTCTCCCGAAGTTCGCCGCGGCGATGCCGACCGCGACGAAAGCGGTCGAGGCGCCCGCGATCCCGACGAAGAAGGAGAAGGCCGCAAAGCCGAAGAAGGAAAAGGCCGCGAAGGCCGCGAAGGCCGCGAAGGCCCCCAAACCAGTAGTCGTCAAACCCGAGAGGGTGAAGCCCGCGCCGAAGCCGCGGTTCGTCCTTCCTCCGAGCGGCGTTCTGCTTCGAGGGCCGATCGTCATGGGCTACCCGGAGCAGAAGCTCCAAATCACCCTCGAGCAGCTTGGCTTCCGCATCAACGCGAAAGAGCCGATCGACGTCGCGTGGACGGACGTGCGCGAGATCAAATCGCGACGCGGGCGCGTCGTCGTCCGGACCAAGGGCAGGCCGGTGGCGTTCGGGATTCCCGTCGAGGGCGTTGCCGAACCGACCCTTGCGGGTCCTCTGTCGCGCGTCGTGAAGGAGGCGAGCGGCGGCAGTCTCGACCTCGCGGGAAGCTCGTTCCTGGAGCTTCAGAACGCGACCGACTCGCTGCGCGACCACTTCCACGACGAAGATGACCCGCTCGTGCCCACTGTGGTCGGCCTCGTGTTCGGACTGGCTGGTCTCACGTTCACCGCGATACTCCCCGATGCCCTCGCGATCGCGACACGCAACCCGATCGCGCCGGGGGCGTATCTCCTTGATTACCCGCTCGCGGGCTTCGATCCGCGGATCCTCGTTGCCGCTTTCGCGGCCGCCGCCATGCTCGCGGCTGGGATCGTCCGCGTCGCCATGGGCAAGGCGGCGACGGCGTGGGCCCGCGGGACGCTACGCGGCTGGCACGAGGCGGGACGAAAGCCGATCGTTCTCGCGCGTCGTGGCCTCGCGGCGATCGTGCTGAATCCGGCCATCGCCGCGGCCGTGCTTCTTGCCGCTGTCGTCCTCACGCTGCCGAGCCTGCGGGTTCAGACGATCATCGACGGAAGCGGTTTCCACATCATGACGGCCTTCCCGCTCTTCGACGATAACCGCGCGTGGTCGTCGGTCACGGACGTGACGACGATCGACGCTCCGACCACCCAGCACTTCGAGGGGGTCGCGGTCGTGTTCACCTTCAAGGACAAGGGGCCGTTGTCAACCCTCGACGGCCGCCTTCGCGGCGGGAGCGACAGACAGCTTGTCACCAGCGCGCAGAAGTGGCGCGCGGAGCACGCTCCCTAGCTCTCGCGGTCGATCACGGTGAGCAGGTGGCCGAGCTTGCTCCGCTTCGTGGAGAGATAGCCGCGATTCGTCGCACGTGGCGGGACCTCGATCGGTATCCGCTCGACGACCTCGAGTCCGTAGAGAGGGACGAGCTTCTGAGGGTTGTTGGTGAGGATACGGGCGCGGCGGACGCCGAGATCCAGAAGGATCTGTACGCCCACACCCCGCTCCCGCTCGTCGGCCTTGAACCCGAGCCGCTCGTTGGCCTCCACCGTGTCCAAGCCCTGATCCTGTAGGGCGTAGGCGCGCAGCTTGTTCATGAGGCCGATCCCGCGACCCTCTTGGCGCAGATAGAGGAGGACGCCCCGGCCCTCCTGCGCGATGCGCTTCAGCGCCACCTCCAGCTGCTCGCCGCAATCGCAGCGGACGGAGTGGAACGTGTCGCCGGTGAGGCACTCGTCGTGGACCCGCACCAGGACGGGCTCGCCGCTCGCGACGTCGCCCAGCGTGAGAGCCACGTGCTCGGCCTCGGTGTTGCCGACTTTCGCGCGGTAGCCGTGCACCGTGAACTCTCCGTACTCGGTCGGGAGCTTCGCCGAGGCGACGCGCTCCACGAGGCGCTCCTGCGCCATGCGATGGGCGATGAGGTCCTTGACTTTGATGAGCCGTAGACCGTGGCGCTTCGCGAAGCGTTTGAGCTCGGGCATGCGCGACATCGACCCGTCGGGGTTGGTGATCTCGCAGATCACTCCGACCGGCGACAAGCCCGCGAGGCGACAGAGATCGACCGCCGCCTCGGTTTGGCCCGCGCGCACAAGCACACCGCCGTCCCGCGCCTGGAGCGGAAAAATATGGCCCGGCTTGACGAGGTCGCGGGTGGTCGTTCGTGGATCAGCGAGGACGTTGATCGTTCGCGCGCGATCGGCAGCGCTGATGCCCGTCGTCACGCCCTCGCGCGCGTCGACGCTCACCGTGAACGCGGTGCCGAGTCGCGCCTCGTTCCGCGACACCATCTGCGGGAGCTCGAGCTCCTGCAGGCGCTCGGTGGTCATGGGCACGCAGATCACGCCGCTCGCGTATTTGCGGATGAACGCCACGTCTTCGGGGCGCGCGAGCTCCGCCGCCATGGTGAGGTCACCCTCGTTCTCACGATCCTCGTCGTCGACGACGATGACCATCTTTCCGCGGCGGATGTCGTCGATGGCTTCCGCGACCGACGCGAACGGACCGGCCGGTGCGACCACTCTCGGTCGCTTCGGCCTGGCGTGGACCGGTTTGCTCACGGAATCAAGTCTAGAGAGACGGTCACGCTTTCTTGACCAGCCGCTCCACGTACTTGGCCACCACGTCGGTCTCGACGTTGACGAGGTCGCCTGGGGCGAGCGCGCCCAGCGTCGTGCGCTCGGCGGTGTGGGGGATGAGCGCGATCTCGAAGAAAGTCTTGCCGAGCCCGGCGATGGT
>VBEY01000107.1 GCA_005889295.1 Chloroflexota bacterium
TTGGATGAGGCCGGTCAGGGAGCGGCCCTGGTTGGGCACCTGGACGGAACGGTCCAATCCGCTGATGACGCCGGTCGAGAGTGACCGCGTCAACGCGAACGGATTTCCAACGACGATCGCGTCGTCCCCGATGTGAATCGACGACGGGCTCCCAAGAGTCGCGGGCACGAGCTGCGCGGGCGTGTTCGCCGGCCGGAGCGCCGCGATGTCGCTATCGGCCACCTCGGCGATGATGGCGGCCTGCGACTCGGTGCCGTCGGCAAACACGACCGTCAGGCTTCGAGCGTTCTGAACGACGTGAAGTGCCGTGAGGATGTCGCCGGCGTCGTCTATGACCACCCCTGACCCGGCGTCGCCGAGCGTGCCGTCAGGGCGGAGCGTTTTGATCTGCACCACCGAGGGGGCGACCTTTGCGTAGACCTCGCTCATGAGGGGAGTCGGTGTAGGTGACGGCCGAACCTCATCAGGCCGCGGAGCGGGCGCCATCGAGATCGCCACGAGGAGTGCTGGACCGGCCAGGGCGGCGGCCCATGGGAGCGCCCGGCGCAAGGTGGTGCGGATCGGAGCTCGCTTCGGCGCGGGCGGGACGCCCGGGTCGGGGGCCACGTCGGCATGGCCGCGCGGGAACACGCCATAAGGCCGATCAGCTCTGCTGGGCACGAGGACCGATCGAGTGTAGGCACGCGACTTTCGGCAACGGGTATGGGTTGAGTAAGAAGGGCACACGGCGAAGGTCATAGAACATGTGTTCTACACTCACGCGGGGAGTGCGAATGGCTTCGGTCACGTATCGCGAGGTCACGATCAAGAGCGCGCTCAACGCGGTGAAAGGCATGCCATTCGACTGGAGCCTCAATCCGTGGAGGGGCTGTGCGCACAAGTGCGTTTATTGCTTCGCCAGGGCTTATCACGCGAGATATCTCGAAAGGAACGTTGGAAGCGACTTCGATAGCAACGTCGAGGTGCGCGTGAATGTCGCCGAAGTCCTGCGCGCGGAGCTCCGGCGACACCGCGAAGGTTCTCTCGCCATCGGTACGGCGACCGATCCGTATCAACCCATCGAGGGCAAGTACCAACTGACGCGACGGTGCCTCGAAGCCCTCGTGGACTATCCGATGCCGACGAGCATCGTGACCAAGGGTCCGCTCGTGGTGCGAGACATCGACGTGCTGAAGAAGCTCGACGAGAAGACCGATCTGACCGTGTTCTTCAGCGTCCCGTGCGTCGACGAAGAAATCGTGCGCAAGATGGATCCGGGTACAGCGCCACCACGACAGCGCTTGCGCGCGCTTCGGATGCTTCGCGATGCCGGGATCGACGCCGCCGTTCTCTGCATGCCGGTTCTCCCCGGAATCACGGACAGTGAAGAATCGCTCGACGCCGCTGCGCGCGCCGCGAGCGAGGCCGGAGCCACCGGGTTCCGTCATCGCCCGCTCAAGATCGACGTCGAGATCCAGGAGTACTACTCCGACTTTCTCGCGACGGAGTTCCCGGTGCTGGTGTCTCGTTACGCCGAGCTGTATCGGGGCGGCGTACTTCCGACGAAGGACTACGAGCGTGAGATCGAGGAGCGTGTGCGACGCGTGCGCGCCCGCTATGAGTTCCGCCCGCGGCCGGCACGGCCGGTCCGCCCGCGCGAGCCCGAGACCGTGCAGCTCCAACTCGCTCTGTAGCGGTCAGGGCGAAAGGTCGCGGCCTGCGTCATTTGTCACGCCTCCGTAACGCGCGGCCATTACACGGGCACGAACCACCTCCGCGGAAGGCACGAGAAGTGCGTAGTCGGCGAAGCATGAGTTGGATCGATCAGCTCATCCGCCATCTCGAGCAGGTCACGTGCAGCGGCTGCGGCGAGTACTACCACGGTGGTGACATCGCGGCCGTCGTGACCGAGCCTTCCCGTCTCATCGTTCGGCTCCGCTGCCGTTCGTGTAGCCAGGATGGGATCGCGATCCTCGACTTCGGAACGACGCCCGTCGAGGTCGCCCCGATCACCGCGGACGAGGTGCTCGACTGCCACGATCTCTTGGCTCGCGCCGCGCGACCCCCCACAGAGCTCTTCCCCTCCCTCGCGGCGTAACCGTCCTCGGCGGGCGCCCACCCGCGCGATGATCGGCTCGCTCTTTCGACCGGTCAGCACCCAGACGAGCGGTTGGATTGCCCCAAACCATTGACTTCGTTACGCACGCATGACAAAAATTCTCGGCGGAGCTTGGGGAGGCTCGTATGTCGACAATCGTCCGCTACGAATGCCGGAACCTCGATCATCTGCGGGGCGGCTCGCGACATGGCAGCGGTGGTTTGGTGATCCATCACGGTTCGGTGGGGTATTGCGACGGGCTGCATGCCGATGGAGCACACCGCTGGGTCGCGACGGGCGGCGTGCCGATCGAATACCTTTTTGAGAACGCACCAGAAATCGACCCTGGCACTTATCGGACCGATGACGGAGCGCTCATCCACATTCGGCGGTCCGCGGAGGGCAGGACGCTCGTCGAGGTCGATGGCGACAAAGGCAAGCGGGAGCGTGGCGACGTGCGTGTCGGCGTAAAGCTTTCCGACGATCCGGATTGGCCCGACGATTCGCGGTCTGGCGTGACCCTCCTCCATGCGGACTAGCTTCTCCTCGTAGACATCTCGACATCGGGATCGCCACCGCGATCATCGCCGGCATTTCGCGCGACCGCGTACTCAATCTCCTTTCCGCGGGCGAGTTCGCCGAGCGAGTCGGTCTCATTCGTGCAACCGAGAAGCGCCCGAACGACAGGAGCGCGAGCGTCATGGCGGTCGTGCCAGGCTCGCGGCCCCGAAAGGAAATGAAGGATCCCGGCAACTAAGGCGCGCGCGCGCACGCTGCGCGAATACGAGCGCAAGCGGAACTTTGCGAAGACGCCCGAGCCGCAGGGAGGCACGCCCAAGGGGCCAGATCGTCTCTTCGTGGTGCAAAAGCATCGGGCGACCGCTCTGCATTACGACTTCCGCCTCGAGGCCGGCGGCGTCCTCGTCTCATGGGCCGTCCCCAAGGGGCCATCGCTCGATCCGAAGGTCAAGCGCCTCGCGATGGCCGTCGAGGACCACCCGCTCGACTACGCGCGCTTCGAAGGCGTCATCCCCGAGGGCGAGTACGGCGGCGGCACCGTGATGGTCTGGGACATCGGGACCTACGAGCTCGAGGGCGACGAGGACTTCGCGAAGGCTTTTGAGCGAGGAGAGCTCACCTTCACCCTGCGCGGCAAGAAGCTGAAGGGGAGGTGGACCCTGATCCGGACCCGCGGCCGTCAGTGGCTCCTGTTCAAGCGCACCGATCGATACGCGTCGAAAGACCACGAAATCACCGCGGAGAAGCCGCGCTCGGTCCTCTCACGTCGGCTACTGGCTGGCATCGCACGGGACGAAGGCGGTGACGTCGCGAAGGCCGCGACCGGGGATCCCAGGGGAAGGGGCCCCTGATGGGGCGGGGGCCCCACGATTGAAGCTCATTCGTCCCATGCTTGCCACGCTGTCGCCCGCCATCGTCGAAGGCCCGGAGTGGGTATTCGAAGAGAAGTACGACGGTATCCGCGCAGTGGGCGGTCGCGAGCGCGGCACGATCCGCATCTGGTCGCGGACGCTTCAGGATCTGACGGCCGGGTTCCCGCATGTCGTCGCCGCCATCGCCGCGCTCCCGGATGGCGACCTCGTGGTGGATGGCGAGCTGGTCGCCCTCGATGCGAAAGGCGTCTCACGCTTTCAGCTGCTTCAGCGCCGCGGGACGGCCGGTGGCTCGGCGACGCGCTACGCGGTGTTCGATCTCCTCATCCTCGAGGGTGGTTCGCTGATGGGGCGTCCCCTCGCCGAACGCCGTGCGGCGCTCGAGCGGCTTCTGGGGCGACGAACCGACCCGCTCTTCGTCTCGCGGCGCGTCGTCCGCGATGGAAAGGCCGCATATCGCGAGGCCAAGCGCCGAGGTTGGGAGGGAATCATCGCGAAGGACGAGCGCTCGCATTACCAGCCGGGCGTTCGATCGCCCTTCTGGCGGAAGGTGAAGGTCCGCAAGGAGTCCGAGTTCGTGATCGGCGGGTACACGGCGCCAAAGGGTGGCCGCCAGCACCTGGGCGCGCTTCTCGTCGGGCTGTACGACGGCCTGAAGCTCCGATACGTCGGGAAGGTCGGCACGGGCTTCACCCAGGAGACTCTCGAGATGCTCTCGCAGAAGCTCGAGCGGCTGCGGACGGACAAATCGCCGTTCGATCCGCCACCGCCGATCCGTGACGCCACGTGGATTCGGCCGAAGCTCGTAGCCCAGCTCGCGTACGCCGAGTGGACCGCGGACGGCAAGCTCCGCCAGCCGGCGTTCCTTGGCCTCCGCACCGACAAAGAACCATCGGAGTGCACCTGGAGCGGCCGTGAGCGCTGAGGTCGTCAAGATCGCCGGAGTCGTCATCAGCAATCCCGACAAGGTGTGGTGGCCCGACGAGGGCATCACCAAGGCCGACATCGCGCGCTTCTACGACGGCATCTGGTCGCACGTTGCGCCGTGGCTCCGCGACCGGCCGCTCACCGCTGAGCGCTGCCCGGACGGCATGCTCGGTGGTTGCTTCTACCGGAAGGACTTCCCCGAACATTGGCAACCGGCGGGACCGAGATTGGTCCTTCGGGCGGCCAGCACGGGCAAGGACGTCCGCTATATCGTCGGCGGCTCGCGCGCCACGCTGATCGGCATGGTCAACCTCGGCTGCATCGCGATCCACGTGATGACCTGCAGCGCGAAGACGATCCACCAGGTCGATTGGCTCGCGTTCGACATGGATCCGCCCGAGTCATTCGCGGACGCGGCACAGGCCGGGCTCGCGCTCCGGAAAGTGCTCGATGAGGCAAAACTCGTCTCCTACCCGAAGACCTCGGGAAGCAAGGGTCTCCACGTCTTCGCGCCCCTCCGTGCAGGCGTGACACAGCAGGACGCGACCGCGGTCGCCGTCGCGCTCGGCGCCGAGCTCGCCCGGCGTGAGCCGAAGCTCGTGACGGTGGAGTTCTCAAAGGCGAAGCGAGGCGGGCGTGTGTTCGCCGACGCGATGCGCAACGCGTTCGGCCAAACGATCGTCGCTCCGTACAGCGTCCGTCGCCGCCCGCACGCACCGGTTTCGACGCCGCTCGCGTGGGACGAGGTCTCCCCGCGTCTTGATCCGGCGACATTCAACGTGCGGACATTCGAGCGGCGGCTCGCAAGCGCCGATCCGTGGTCCGACTTCTGGCGGCGGCGCCAGGCCCTCCCCAAAACCCTCGTCGGATGACGCGGGCCGAGCAGGTCGCCCGGGAGCGCGGCCCGATCAAGAAAGCCGCGGTCCTCTTGGGGCCCGGCTTCATCACCGGCGCTGCCGACGACGATCCGAGCGGCATCGGGACGTACTCGGTGGCCGGAGCGTCTCTCGGTCTTTCGATCCTCTGGACAGCGCTTATCACGTTCCCGTTCATGGCCGCGGTGCAAAACATCTGCTGCCGCCTCGGGCTGGTCTCAGGTACTGGCCTCGCTGGAATCCTCAAAGAGCACTACCCGCGATGGGTTCTCTATCCGGCCGTCGGGCTCGTGGTCGTCGCGAATGCCGTCAACATCGGCGCCGATCTCGGCGCTATCGCCGACGCAGCGGGGATCATCATCGGCACCGCCGTCCCCTGGCTGGTGGTCCCGATCGCTCTCGCGCTCGTCGCGTTGCAGGTCTTCGCGAGGTATCGATTCATCGAGCGCGTCTTCAAATACCTCACGATCGCGCTCCTTGCATATGTGATCGATGCGGTGGTTGTGCATCCGCCGCTGGGCGAAACCCTCCGCGCCACGATCGTGCCGACGATCTCGACCGATCAGAATTACACCGCGACGCTCGTGGCGATCCTCGGAACGACCATCTCGCCGTACCTCTTCTTCTGGCAGACGAGCCAGGAGGTGGAGGAAGAGCGCGAGGCCGGCCGCAAGACCCGGGAGCAGCGTCGCGGGGCGTCCAGGTTCGAGCTTCGCATCGCGACGATCGACGTGACGGTTGGGATGCTGGTCTCGAACCTGGTCATGTACTTCATCATCCTGGCGACCGCGCTCACCCTTCACGCGAACGGCAAGATAGATATCTCAACCGGCGCCGACGCGGCGCAGGCGTTGGGGCCGCTGGCGGGCGATCTCGCCGGACTGATCTTCGCGTTCGGCATGATCGGGACGGGCCTCCTCGCGGTTCCGGTACTTGCGGGCGCATCGGCATACGCCGTCTCCGAAACCTTCGGATGGCGAGAGGGTCTGGACGAAGACTGGCGCACGGCACGGCCGTTCTACGGCATCGTCGCGCTCGCGACGATCGTCGGCCTCGTGATCCCCTTCACCGGCGTCAAACCGATCGACGCCCTGTTCTTCACGTCGGTCCTGAACGGTGTCGCGGCGCCATTCCTCCTTGTCGTCATCATGCTGGCCGCACGCAACACGAAGGTGATGGGGCAGCAGACGATCGGGCCAGTGCTCACAGCACTCGGCTGGATCACGACCGTCGCAATGTTCGCGGCACTCGTCGGCCTCGCGCTCACGACGTTCGGGTCCTAGATCGTGCCCAGGGGTAGGGGCCCCTGATGGGGTAGGGGCCCCAGGGGTAGGGCCCCACGGCACAGTCCCGGAGTGGCAGGGCCGACCGGCATCTTTCCCACGGATGGCTCACGCTTACCCGATGCGTTCACGCGTCGCCCGTGTGATCGTGCGGGGCCTTCTCGCCGCGCTCTTTCGCGTTCGGCATTACGGCATGCTTCCGCCGCGGGGCCCGCTACTCGTCGTCGCCAACCATCAAGGCTGGGTCGATGGCTTCCTGCTCGCGGCGTCATTCCCCCTCAGCGCCGAGGTGCGCCTTCTCGGCGATCGCGAAGGAACCGGGAAGGTGTGGTGGTGGCGGGCGGTGCTGCGCGCAGTTGGGATGGTGATCACGATCGAGCGCACCTCGAAGACCGCCGATCGCGCCGCGATTGCCGCCACTGTCGCGGCGCTCGAGCGCGGTGAGGTCGTCATCGTGTTCGCGGAGGGTCGCGTCTCGCGAGTGGAATCGGCGCTCGGTCCGTTCGAGCGCGGCGTCGGATACCTGGCGCTTCGGTCCGGTGCTCCGGTCCTTCCGGTCTGGCTCTCCGGAACGGCCGAGCTCTATCTGCGCAAGGAGCTCGCCACCATCGCGGGTACGCCGCGCGTGGTGCCGAAGGGTGTCCCGACGAAGGAGGCAACGCTGTTCCTCGCTCGCGTGCTGCACGACGACCTCGCGAGGCTCGAGCCCTCCGAGCGAGCCCCTGAGCCAGCCCACAAACGCATGCGCTGGCTGACGAACCTGTTCTAGACGCGGATCTCCCGAAGGAGCGACTTCTCGTCGATCACGCGGACATTGCGGCGCTCGACGTTGATCAGTCCGCGCCGCTCGAAGTCCGCGAGGAGCTTGTTGACCGTCATGCGCGTCGAGCCGACTGCGGACGCGAGGTCATCCTGTGTCAGCGGCAGCGGACGGCCGAGCCGGGCGACCTCGACGAGGTATTTGGCGAGACGGCTGGTCACGTCGAGGAACGCGAAGTCCTCGACCTGGCCTTCGAGCTTGCGGATGTTGCGCGAGAGCCGCTCGAACATGTGCCCTCGAGCTTCCTCGTTCCGCTTCAACACCGCGAGCGAGCCGTCGCGATCGATTTGAAAGACGCTCGTCGGGATGACGCACACCGCCGTGCCGTCTCGCGGGACCTTGTCTTCGAAGATCACGAGCTCGCCGAAGAATTCGCCGCGCGAGTGCAGGGAGATGAGGAGCTCACGTCCGTTCTCGTCGAGCAGAAGGACCTTGACGAGTCCCTCGAAGACGACGAACCAGTGCGCGGCGGGATCACCCTGGTGGTACACGACCTCGTCCTGCTTGAACTTGCGGAGGGCCATGTGACCAGCGAGCTCCCTGCGATCCATCTCGGGAAGGATCTCGATAGGAAGCACGTCGGCGAGCGTGCCGGCCATCTTGCGGAGCTCTTCAGGCTTCACGGAGGAGAGAGTCTAGGAGAGCCTTAGTAGCGGACGTGCTTGCGGAGGAGGGCGGGCTCCTTGACCGCGATGTGACGACGACCGACTGCGATCGCGCCCTGGGACTCGAGGTCCGCCAGGGCTCGGTTCACGGAGACTCGGGTGGCCCCGACGAAGGCGGCGAGGTCGTCCTGGGTCAGCTCGACCTCCGTGCGTGCGTGTGCTGTCGCGAGGTCAAGCAGGCATTTGGCGACGCGTCCGGGGACGTCGAGGAAGACGAGATCCTCGATGCGCCCAGACGCGCGCCGCACCGTGCGCGCGAGCAACCGGAGAATCTCGCGCGTCGCGCGGGGACTCCGCTCGAGCACGCGAAGAAAGTCCTCGCGCGCGAGCGTCACGACCTGCGTTTCTTCGAGCGCCGTCACGGTCGCTGAGCGTGGCGCGTCGTCGAAGAGCGCGAGCTCGCCGAAGAACGCGCCCTCTCGCTCCACGGCGACGACGACCTCGTGCCCTTCTTCGTCGGGGATGGAGACCTTTACGGATCCGGTCAGGATCACGTAGAGGTGACCCGCGGGATCGTCGCGATGGAACACGACCTCGTCGCGCGAGAAACGTCGCCCGCGAAGATGAGGGACGAGCTCCTTTCGCTCGGCTTCGCTGAGCGCGCTGAAGACCGGCGCCCCCGCGAGGACGCGTGCGACCGCTTCAGCGTCCACGGCGCGGAACGATACGCTCGGGTGTCCGCCTGACTCGAAGGTACTGATCGCGGACTGGTACGTCCGTCCTGATCGATCACGCACGCTCGCTCGCTTGACTCGGGTCCGATCACTCCCGAAGACTTGTCGTTGGCGATCCGTTACAAGCATTGAGGAAGGGAAAACTTGAGGCTAGCCACGCTCGCGGCTGTCTTTTGGTATCTAGCCAGCGTGTTCGCCAGCTTTCCGACGGAGATGTCTCCGTACGGGTCGGCGGCCACGGCCGGGCAGTTCCGCGCGTTCTGGGCGGACGCCTTCGGCGAAGGCCTAGGCGACCAGGCAGAGATCGACGCGCTCGTTGCGGCGACCAAGGCGGCGCACGCGAATGCGATCGTCGCCCAGGTCGTGCGGCGAGGCGATTGCTTCTGCGTGCGCGCGGGCCTGCCAGTGAACGAGTCGATCGCGGCGGGGTTCGATCCGCTGCAAGCGCTCATCAACACGGCCCACGGCCAGGGCGTCGAGGTGCACGCGTGGATCATCGCCAACGCGATGTGGAACAGCACCACCCCGCCGAAGGACCCGAACCACATTTTCAACTTGCACGGGCCATCGAAGTCGGGACGCGACAACTGGGTCATGACCCGGTCGGACGGCCTCTCGAAGCTTTCCGACGACTGGATGCTCGACCTGGGCCACCCCGACGCCGCGGCGTGGGTCGCGAACGCGGCAGCGAGCATCGTCCGTAACTACGAGGTCGACGGCATCAACCTCGACCGCATCCGCTATCCCGACGGCAACCTCGGGTCGCTCGTGCCCTCATGGGGCTACAACCCCACCTCGCTCGCGCGCTTCCGTTCCGAGACCGGCCGCGCCGACGCTCCAGGGAATACGGATCCCCAATGGACGCAGTGGCGTCGCGATCAGGTCACCGGGATCGTTCGCCGGATCTATCTCGAGTCGACCGCGCTCCGTCCGCGCATCCGCGTCTCCGCGGATGTGATCACGTACGGATACGGCCCGCAGACCACCGGCAGCTGGGAGAACACGCGCGCGTACGCCGAGCAGCTGCAGGACTGGCGCGGCTGGCTTCGCGAAGGGATCGTCGACACGGCCATGCTCATGAACTACAAGCGCGATTCGTTGGCGAACCAGCACCAGATGTACGACGAGTGGAACGAATTTGCGAAGGACAACCAGTACCGCCGCTCGGTGGCGATCGGATCGGCGCTGTACCTGAATGACATCGCTTCAAGCGTGAGCCAGGTGCGTCGCGCGCTCGCTCCGAGCGCGGCCGGGAACAGCGCGATCGGTTGGGTCGGCTACTCCTATCGGACGCCCGACGCATTAACCGATGCGGGCGCGCGAACCGGCGCGGTCGGCCGCGCCGAGCTCATAAAAGCGCTCACCCAGCCATCGCAATACGACACCGTCTCGCCGGCGGTCTTCGCCGACGCGCCCACTGTGCCCGCGATGACCTGGAAGACGCAGCCGATCTTCGGGCACCTGCGCGGCACCGCGGTCGCGACCGACGGTACGCCGCTCACCGGCACCGTCGTGCATCTCGTCGAGCCGAGCTCGGGAATCGTGATGCGCACGGCGACGACCGATGGCACAGGATGGTTCGGGTTCGTCGATCTTCCGGTTGGCTCCTACCGCGTCACGACGGAATCGCCTCGCGTGAGCGGTGGCGTGCTCGGGCAGGGCACCGTCGTGGCGGGGCGCGTGAGCCTCCTCGGCGCCGCGGCACCGGAAGCCACACCGACCCCAACGCCGACACCTTCGCCTTCGCCTACGACCTGCCAGCCGATCGACGGACCCGGCATCGCCGCTCCCGCGAACATTGCGTCGGGCGTCGCCGGTTTCCACGCTTCGTGGTACGGACAGAGCGGATATTCCACGCTCTGCCCGGGCCAGACCGCGACGGCGGTGGTCGCCTACTACAACAGCGGCACGCGTGGCTGGCTCGCTGACACGATGGGTCAGGTCGCCTACCTCGGAACGTGGAACCCGGAGCCCGGCCAGGATCACGCCTCGGCTCTCGGCGGCGACGGCAGTGTCGGCTCGCCGAACACGGGATGGCCCCGCTACAACCGGGTCGCGGTGCAGCCCGCTCAATGGGTCGGACCGAATCAGATCGCGTGGTTCCAATTCACGATCGTCGCTCCGTCGGTCCCGGGGACCTATCGCCTCGCGATCCGTCCCCTGGTGGAGGGCGCGCAGTGGATGGAGGACTTCGGGGTCTTCTGGATCGTGACGGTGCGCGCGACCTAGGGTCTAGCGGACCGTCACGCTGGTGATCTGGGCGGTCTCGCCGCCATACGAGAACAGGAGCTGGTAGATGCCGGGCTGAACGTTGGTCGGGATCTGGAGCAGGATGCGACCGTTCCCGTCAAGGCTTCCGTTGACGGCACGGCGGTTTGCAACGGTGACCGGGTCATTCAGGAAGATGCCAAACGCGCCGGCGGCGGCCCTGCCGTTTGAGAGCAACGCGGCGAAGGACGCTGGAAGGGTCGCGTTGCGCGTCGCGGTGACCGGCCCCGTGTACGTCACGACCGTTCCGTTCTTCAGCGTGTACGACGGACCGGCGGGCCGGGGACGCGCGGTCGGCGCCGGAGTGGCCGGGGCCTCGGTCGGTTCGGGGGTAGGTTCAGGCGTCGGCGCGGCCGTCGGAGCGATCGACGCGGGGACGGGGCTTGTCGCGACCACGCCGGACGGCGCCGGGGTCGCGCTCGGGTTCATGAGACCGGGCGCGGCGAGAGCGGCACCCCCCACGAGAGCGATCAGGACGACCCCAGCGACGAGGATCGGCAGGAGGTTCCGCTTCTTCGGGCTCTTTTCCTGGCGAACGATTGCCGTGTCGGGAACCCGATAGGCGCCACGCCACTGCGCCGCAAGCTGACGGCCCATCGGACCGAGGACCGTTTGGATCCACTCGTTCTCATCGGGGTCAAAGAACCAGCTCTGGATCGCGTGGACGTCATGCGGAGCCGGTGGCGGTTTAGACGCGCCGCCGCGTTCCTGTACCCACATCTGCTCGACGGGATTCCAAGTGAAGACAGGGGCTTCCTGCCGACCCACCACATCCATCACCGCTAGGTTAACGGGCATGCTGACGAGGTTGACCCGCTCATGGGTGAGTGTGGGAACGCAATCCGTGGGTGGTGGTACTAGTACTCTGCTACTGATTCGACGCCTCGCCGTCGATCGTGAGCGATGGATGAGCGCGCGCGAGTTCGGTGAGGCTTGGGCCTTGTCGCAGCTCTCCCCTGGTATCCACCTCGTAGCGCTCGCCGGACTCATCGGACGTCGCATCGCCGGCTGGCGCGGCGTCGTCGCCGCGGTGGCGGGGATGATGATCCCGGCAGCGCTGATCACGGTCGCCTTGACGGCGGCATACGGCGTCATCGCGGCGTCACCGCTGGCTCGCGCCGCTCTCGCCGGTGTCGCGCCGGTGACCGGGGGCATGACGATCGCGACCGCAGGTCTCCTCATCCGCGCGTCCGGCCGGCACGGCCGTGCGCACCTCGCGACCGATGTCGGAGTCTCCATCGCCGCAGTCGTCGCCACTCTGGTCCTCGGAATGCCCACCCTCGCCGTGATCGGAGCCGGGGCTGCCGTCGGCGCGCTCGCCCTCGGCCGAGAGCGACCGACCTCGCGCGAGAGCTCCGTCGGCTGAATATGGACGCGCTTGCGCTGCTCGGTGTGTTTCTGAAGGCGTCTCTGCTTTCGCTCGGCGGACTCTCTTCTTTGCCGCTTCTACGCGCGGACCTCGTCGCACCTGGCATCGCCACGGACGATCAACTCGTGCAGGCGATCGCCATCGGTCGCATCTCGACCGGGCCGAACGGTCTCTACATCGTCAGCCTCGGCTATCTCGTTGCGGGTGTGGTCGGCGCCACGATGGCGCTGGTCGCCGCAACACTCCCGCCGCTGGTCATCGTGCCGATTACCGCTGTCGCGCGTCGCTGGCTGCTCGCGACTCCAGTCGCGGGATTGGTCAGAGGAGTCGCGCTGGCCACTGCGGGGCTATTGGTGGCGACAGGGATCGGCATCGTGACCGCGACCGGATCTCCCTCTTGGTGGCAACTCACATTGGCCGCGATCGCCGTGGTGCTGACGTACCGAGGAACATTGCACCCCGCGCTCGTGATCGCGATCGGGGCGGGAGCAGGGCTGGCTCTGGGACGCTAGCGCACCGGCGTTGCGGGTGACACGGCGAGGGATGGACTCTCCCGAAGCGCGGGTTCCCCGGGGACCCGCCCGCGCGACATGAGCGAAGCGAATGGCGCGGCCGGCGGGGAGGGTGCGCGAGGCGAGAGGCCGACCCGAGCCGGGGCAGGACCCGCAACGCCTCGAGACAACGAGGCGAGCGTTAGCCCTCCTCGGGAGCCACCGCGGCAACGATCGCGAGGTCTTGCGGGCGGACCTTGGATGGGTCGAACTTGCGGACGTTCGCGGTCATGCGAGTGAGAAGCTCGGCCATGGTCATTGGCGGCTTCTCGCCCTTCTTGGACGGGATCCAGCGCACCGGATTGCAGCGCGCGACGACCACCTGCCGAAGGTACGGACTCTTCATGCCCCGCTCCTGGAGCGTCTTCACGTGAACGGCGACGCGATCGTCGATATCCATGAGGCGCACGGCCCACTGCTCGCGCTGCCGCAGGGCGGCGGGCAGCGATGTATCCATGAAGCGGTCGACGCGCCGCAGCATCGAGTTGTACGAAGAGCCCGCGAAACGATCGCGCTTTTCATAGGCGGCCCCGAGAGTGAGGAATGCGGGTGACTCGAAGCTCGTCGCGTGGTCCGATTCCTTTGAGCGCGGCGCCTCCTTGGCGAGCGATCGCGCCA
>VBEY01000200.1 GCA_005889295.1 Chloroflexota bacterium
AGCGCAGCTTGGTAGCGCGCAGCGTTCGGGACGCTGAGGTCGAGAGTTCAAGTCTCTCCGCCCCGACAAGCCATCCCTGGATTCCCCGCGCGGCCGTAGGTACCCTCACCTGGACCCGGGGCTGTAGCTCAGTGGATAGAGCGCCGCCGTCCTAAGGCGGGCGTCGGGAGTTCGATTCTCCCCAGCCCCCCTGATCGGGGTCCGTACTTCGGGGAGTGTGGTGACCTCCTCGAAGTAGGCGAGCCAGTCCTGTTTTGGCTTGGCCACGACGATAGTGACGCGGACTAGAGGCAGTCCGCTCTGGCAACCACCCGTTCGACGGCGGTGGCCTACCGCCTGTCTGGGGGTGCTTCGTCCGGGGGCAGTTCTGAACTAAGGACGACCTCTCCCAAATTCATATCCACAAAACCGAGGTCGACCTGTCTGGACGGTTCGTCCGGTGACCAGGGGCGCGCGGTTTGAGCGGCCAGGTACGGCCTGAGTTTCGGGATTATTTCGTCCCGCACTACGAGGACGAAGGCTCGCAAGGCGTTCAGCAGCGGTACAAACGGCTGGCCCGGTATCCCATCGCTGAGGCCTACGTCCACGGTGACATCGAACTCCACATCCACACGCGCCGGGTGCGTGAAGGTGGCGATCACCGTGCCGTCGTCGAATTGGCCAAGCCGGATGTCCATCGAGCCCTGCTCGCCCGGCGCACCGGGGCGAAGGACGCCGTCGGCATCCCGCCTTCCAGCGTTGAATCGGACGACCTGACTCGCGCCGCCGACCAGATTGACGGCGCGATGCCGATCCAGTCGCGCGAAATAGTGAAGGCCGCCGAGGGCACGACCGACCTCCGTTCCGTCGTACGGCTGTACCGACTCGATGAATGTCCGCGCTTCCGCCGGGAGCGTCGCCACCCGAAAGACACCGCTGCTGGCGGCGGGATTCCCCCTGCGGTCCTTTGCGAAGTAATCCTCCCGCTTCTCGTAGATCGGGAATGCGGTCTCGCGTGGCGGATCATCGCCTGCGAGTCGCCAAGCTAAGTGATCAAGTGCCGACCGCGCGTTCTGCAGAACATCACCAATAGTCACGATGAGGTATTCGGGCGGTCGCTCGCGGACTTGGACGCGATACTCGGTTCGATTGGGGTTGCCATATTTGATGATCAGGTACGGGTGACGCTGGCGGAAGGCTTTTATCTCCGCTTCGACGACCTCGAAGTGTTCTTGTGCCCGCGCGATCTTCCGGTCGAAGCTCTCGGTGGGTTCAGTCATGGGTGAAGATGGAGGCGTCCGTCCACTCCGGCGACGAGACGTCTTGTCTCACTTACGTGCGAACCACCGGAGCCAACGGCGACCGGCCGGCGGCTGGAGCTTCCGTTCTTTTGCGATCCGTGCCGCCTCGCCGGCGAAGTCAATCGGCGACGAAATCATGTCCTCGGGGTTGGTCTCCAATTTGTAGTCAGCCCCATCCCATGGGCCGGTAAGTTCGAAGGTCCTAATGGCGCGAGACCGCTGCCCCGTGGCGATCGAGCGTGAGAAGACGACGAGCGTCAAATGAACGTCTGCGGGGTGATGACGTTCGACCCGCAGCGGAATTACCGCGTTTTCGAGTGCCGCGACTACCTGCGGCTGTGGAGCACCGATTTGCACCAGGTGGCTATTCGTGCCCGTGTGACCAGTGCCCTCGATGAGTGCGGAGACCGCGCCCATGTTCCTAAGTTGCAGGATGAACTCGCGTGTTGGGTCAACGTTCACCCGATATGCCTGAGGCACCACGCCGAGTACCTCGACATGCGGCATGGCTGCTTCTCGGTAACGCTTGTCGGCTTCAAGGCGGTCGCGCTCGGCGGCCTTGCGGACTCCCCTTGTTTCTAGCCCGAGGTAGAAGGTCGCGAGCGCCAGTCCTGCGGTAAGCCAGTCGGTGGGCTTCCAGTTAGCGAAGATTTCCACATTCCGTAAGGTAGCTCCGGCGACGTCAGAGGGAGAGCTGGGGTCCTCCGGTTACGGCGCGCTGTTCACCCTGACCCGAAGCAGCGCGGTACCTCGCAGTAGTCCCGGCACGCTGACGACTCGCGGACGTGGCGGCAAGTCTGCCCGGAGGACGACTAGCGGTCCGCTGCAGCTGTGGAGACCCGCTGCGGCGACGTTCACGGCGGCGCGCTCCTCCCAGGGCGAGAGGTTCGCGTCGGTCACTACAAGCGAGCTGCGCACGTGCCCGCCCCCGCTCGACGGTGACGCCGATGGCAATGACTCCTGCGCGCTGAGCCGCCGCTGCAAACCGCGTGCGGCGCACGGCAACGGCCACCGCGCCGAAGGTTACGCCCATCAAAATCGCGAGCTCCGCATCGCGCATTGGAAGCCGCTCGCCAAGGTCAATGCTTTGTTGCAGGAACGTGATGCATGCATTTCGCGCCGCGTGGGCCGGTCAGCCCGCGCCGGTGTCGCCCGGGTCGCGCTTTCTGCGTGGTCTGCGGGGCGTAATCGGGGGCGAGCACCCCCAAGGGATACCGTGGTCAGAAGGAAGGACACGGTTCGGGCTGTTCTTCCCGAATTCTTGGAGGCTGACCTGAGCGAGCGATGACCTGGATTGATTGGCCACGCATGCTTCCAGAGATCCCGCGAGGTTGGACTCCGAGAATTATTCCGCTTGAAGACCACGAGCGAATCGCCCGTCGACTCGAAGAGATTGGCTTTGTCGTTCTGCATTTGACCGATCCAATGAAATCCGAGCGCGACTTCCACACCGCGATCGCTCGGCTGCTGGAGTTTCCCGACTACTACGGCAAGAATTGGGATGCTTTCCACGACTCGGTAGCTGACTGGGCGCGACGAGACGACCAGCCGACGGCGATCCTATGGAGCGGGTGGGAGGACTGGCTTCGGTCGGACCTGGGAGGGTTCTTGCACACGGTTGCGATGCTTGTCGAAGTGAACCAACTGCCACGCGAGACCGTGATCTTCATGCCTGGACCAATGCACTTGGACTTTCGGTAACGCGCTCCCTAAGGACAGATAGATCGATCCGCGACGTGAAAGAAGTCTCACCCTGACCAATTTGCTTACGGACGACGCTGTTCTTCTGGAAGCGCTCGCCGCACTCCTAGCGATCGTCTTCGGAGTGGCGACCGTTGTTCGGAGCACTCGACGCGCATCAGCGCTGCTTCGCAAAGCCGCTCGTTCTGTCACACCATTCCTGCCGCGCGTGAGCCGTCCGCCCGCACTCCAAAGTCAAGCCGTCGTCAAGGAGACAGCGCGGTTGCTGGATTGGGCGCGAGCCAGCCAAGGACCAACACCGTTCGTGGGGCACCTAGCGATGTATGGCGAAAACTCCTCGTGTGCGGCGGGAGAAGTCGAGATCGACGTCAAGGAATTCGACAACCTGAGACCACCGCGATTGCCCTGCCCAGTGTGCGGGCGGGCTCTGAAGGCGCTCACGGTGACCAGCCACAGCGAAGGCTAATTCGTTAGGTCAAGCCACCCGGCGCAGGAGCCCTCCCCGCAGCACCAGGCGACCGAGCCCGGTCGCGGGTCCAGTTCTCCCCAGCCCCCGGCTCGCGGGACCGCCCGAGCGGCGTGGGACACTTTGACGGTGAACGTGCCTCTCGCCCCCGGAAAACGGCGGCTCTCGCACTCCCTCGTTCTCCTCGTGCCGGCGGTCCTCTTCGGACTGCTCGTGACGCTCCAGTGGCGCACCCAGGCCGAGCGCAGCGAGCTCTCCGTCCGCTACAACGCGCCGCTCATCGATGC
>VBEY01000089.1 GCA_005889295.1 Chloroflexota bacterium
GTTAGGCGCGCCCCCGGCGAGGAAGCTGAAGTACAGGACGATTCCACCGACGAGCGAGAGCCAGAACGAGAGCGCGTTCAGACGCGGAAACGCGACGTCGGGGGCTCCGATCATGAGCGGCACGAGATAGTTCGCGAAGCCCACCAGGAGCGGGACCACCGCGAGCAGGATCATCGTGACGCCGTGGACGGTGAACGCCTGATTGAAGACCTCCGGGTCCACGAGGCTTGCTTCGGGGGTCGCCAGCTGTGCGCGCAGGAGCAACGCCTCGAGTCCGCCGATGGCGAAAAACGCGACGCCCATCCCGATGTAGAGGACGCCGATCGCTTTGTGATCGACGGTCCGCAGCCACCCCACGCGTTCGCCGGCCGGCCGGCGGACCCACAGCGGCA
>VBEY01000091.1 GCA_005889295.1 Chloroflexota bacterium
GTGCGGTGGGCGCCGCGGGCCGACGCGCCCGGGCGGCGACGACGACCGCGGCGAACGCGAGGAGCGGGAGCCAACCGAAGACCACGAGCCAGATCATCGCGTCGGCGAAGACCTGCATCATCGCGCCGAGAGCGGCGAGTGCGCGGCCGACGGTCTTGGCAGGATCCCAGACCTTGGTCGTCGTGTCACCCGGCAGGGCAGAGAGCGTCGAGATGGACATCGAGATTGTCGAGAAGTCCGTCCGCTGCTTGATGTTGTTGATCTGCGCCGTGAGCTGCTCGACCTGTGTGCGGACGTTCCCGAGCGATGCGTCGACCTTGAGGATCTCGTCGATGGTGTTCGCGCGATTCAGGATCGCGATATACCGCTGCTCTTCCGCCTGCTTCGCGGTGAGCCGCGCCTGGAGATCGATGAACTGGTCGGTGACGTCCTGAGCGCTGACGCCCGAGGTTTGGACCTCACCCTCCAGGCTCTTGAGCTGCTGCAGCGCGTCGCCGAACCGGCTCGACGGGACGCGGATGGTCAGGCTCGCGGTGCGGGAATCGGCGGTTCCACTCTGTGACAGGTTGAGCACATCCCCGCCGAGGCCGGTCGCGATCGCCTGGGCGCGGTCGCTCGTCGCCCACGGGTCTTTCGAGCGCATGTCGATCTTCGCGGTGAGGATGAGGTTGCGGTCGCCGCTGACGACGACGGTGGGGATGCCCGCATTCGGGGCGCTCGCGGGGCTGCCACCGTAACCGGCTGCAGCGTCGACGGCCGGCGCCGGCACCGGCATGCCGACCTCGGAGCCGCGGCCCTGAGCGGTCGTGCTCGGAGCGTTTGCCGCGGAGCAGGCTGTCGCCATGAGGAGCGGGGCCGCAATAAGAAGGGCGAGCTTGCGCATCGTCTTCACCAGCTTTCGGCGGTCTTGCCTGCGTAGACGTCAGGCAGTCTGACTAAGTTCCCAGCGCTCCCCGAAGAGCCCTTGGGCGTTCCCGGCGATCTGGCCGGCGAGATCGCCGATATCGACCCCGCGCTCCCGGGCCAGCGCGGCGTGAGTAGCCGCGACGTAGAGCGGCTCGTTCCGCCGACCACGGGCATTCTGGGGGGCGAGGTATGGAGCGTCGGTCTCAGCGAGGAGACGATCGGCGGGGACGAGGGCCGCCGCGGCGCGGAGCCGCTCGCTCCCGGGGTACGTGAGTGTCCCGGCGAACGACACGTGCAGCCCGAGATCGAGCCATGCCGGGACCTGGGCGGGGCCCTCGCTGTAGCAGTGGATCATCCCGCGGATCTCGATCCCTTCGCCGAGAATCGCCCGCACGCGGTCGCCGGAATCGCGCACGTGAATCACGACCGGGAGCCCGAGCAGTGACGCGAGCGCGAGCTGGCCGCGGAAGGCCGCTTCCTGCACCTCGGGCGGCGAGCTCCGGCCGGAGAAGTCCATACCGATCTCGCCTATCGCGACGACCCGAGGATCGCGCGCGAGCTCCGTCAGACGCGACAGCGCCTCGACGTTCCACGACGACGCACGATGCGGATGGACACCGACCGCGACGCGGATGTCATCGTGATGAGCCGCGAGCCTCAAAGCCTCCTCGCTCGACGCGACATCCTCCCCCGCCGTGAGGACGCGCTCGATCCCCGCCTTCCGCGCGCGATCGAGCACCTCCGCGACGTCGGTTGCAAAACGGCGATCGGTGAGATGCGCATGCGCGTCGATCACGGCGGGAGGGTAACGTTCAGTAATGGCAGAGCGCATCTTCGTCGCGGTGGCGTGGCCATACACGAATGGCCCGCGCCATCTCGGCCACGTCGCCGGTTTCGGTGTGCCCTCCGACGTCTTCGCCCGATATCACCGGCTCAAAGGCAACGATGTCCTGATGGTGAGCGGCACGGACGAGCACGGGACTCCGAATCTCATCCAAGCCGACTCCGAGGGCTTGACCCCGAAAGAGGCCGTCGACAAGTACAGCCGGATCATCAGCGAAGATCTGCGGGCGCTCGGACTCTCGTACGACCTTTTCACGCGAACGACCACGCAGAACCATCGCGTCGTCGTCCAGGACGTCTTCAAGACGCTGTACGACAAGGGCTACCTGATCAAGAAGACCGCCATGGGCGCGTTCCAGGCGGCCACGGGCCGCACGCTCCCCGACCGCTACATCGAGGGTACCTGCCCGATCTGCGGTTTCCCGAGCGCGCGTGGAGATCAGTGCGACAACTGCGGCAACCAGCTCGATCCGGATCAGCTCATCGACCCGCGCTCCAAGATCGACGGCTCGAAGCCGATCTTCAAGCAGACCGAACACTTCTATCTCGACCTTCCGGCCTTCGCTGAGGCGCTCGCGCGGTGGATCTCAGAACAATCGCACTGGCGGCCGAACGTCCGGAATTTTTCGCTGAACTACATCGCCAACTTGAAGCCACGCGCGATCACGCGCGACATCGACTGGGGCGTGCCGATCCCACTACCTGGCTGGGAAGAC
>VBEY01000090.1 GCA_005889295.1 Chloroflexota bacterium
AGAAACACTCGTTCGCCTGCGCTGGCTGATGCCGGCGCGGACAGTGCCTGCTCGCTGAGCCAGTGATCGAAGAACGTTTGCGGATGCGCGACAACCCGGATGCGCATCCAGGCGTGTTCGACCCCGCAGAACTCGGCGCACTGTCCGTCGTACGAACCGGCGCGACGCGCGAAGAGGCGGAGGTGCGTCGTGGTGCCGGGGAGCATGTCCGCCTTCGGACCGAGCTCCGGGACCCAGAAGCTGTGGATCACGTCGACGGAGGTGAGCTCGAGATCGATCGAGGTGTCGATTGGGA
>VBEY01000092.1 GCA_005889295.1 Chloroflexota bacterium
CGCGCGACTCCGCGAGCAAGCCCGGAAGCCCCGCTTCATCCGCGCTCAATCCTTCCAGCAGTCCTGCAGCAACGTGCCAGCTTCGCGCTTGAAGTTGCGCCCGTGGTGAGGCAAGCCTGTTCGCGATTTGCTGGCCGACCCGGGCGGTCCAGCGAAGTGAATCGTCCGGTAAGTAGGTGTAGAACGGAACGACATGAAAGAGTGTCTCCCATGAGCCAAGTGGTGAGAGTCCGGCTGGGGAACTAATCCTCGCCCGCAACCGCAGGTCGCGATCGAGTGGGCCCCCTCGCGCGTAGCCGATCAGAGTTTTTAGGTCGTGTGCCACATCGCGACCCGGTTCACCCTCGTCGCCGAGCCACTGAGCCTCATCCGCACAGGCCTCAGCGATCGCGAGTATGCCGCCGTGTGATTCGGCAATCGCGAGCCACACGCCGTCCTGAAGACGTCGGAGCCGAAAATGACGGCCTGGCGGAATGTCGCGACGCTTCCAAACAACGTCGGGGTAGAACGCGAGGATGCGATGGGCCCAACGCTTGTACCGCCGAACAGCCCGTTGGAGAACAAATTCATATACCTCGAACAGAAATCGCTCGTGTTTGGCGTCGGTGTTAGGAGGTTCCGTGTTGTCGGTGCCCGCCAGGATGCTGTCCCGGACTCCGATCAGCTCGGCGGCCCCGATTGGATTGGACGCCAGATGTCGTCGCAGCCCGTCCCAGTCGCCGTGATCGATGCATATCGCGGCGCGGTAACGAGCCAGAACAGGATCCGACGGCAGAGGTAGCGACATAACGAACTGGAGGAGTGCCCTCCCATAGACGCCGTCGGTGGTTAGACCATCCATGACCGCCCGGAGTTCGTCCCGAACCGTCGTCCAATCAGACCGCTCAGCGGCTTGGAGAAGCGACAACGGCAGGTCGTCGAATGGCACCGGTGCCCAAAGGTCGACCTCAGACGGGATCGTTCCCGAGACTTTCATCCGCTTAGACGTGCATCCCCGAACTTGGCCGCGGCTTCCGCGCGATTCGCGGCGCCGAGTTTTGTTCGGGCGTTAGAGAGGTGGCGAGCGATGGTGTGAGGACTCAGGTTGAGACGCTCAGCGATGGCCCTGTTCGTTAGGCCGTGTCGCGCCAGATCGACAACTTCGAGTTCGCGCTCACTCAGCGTTGTTCCGGCGGTCCGACTGGCAAGGACTCGCCGCGCGACAGCACCGAGGACATCCGTTCTTCGCGAAACACGACGGAGGATCTCGCGCGAGTGGGTCGTCCCCAGTTTTCCGAGGACCTCCACCGCAGCGATACGCGCCGCCCCGGGTGTCTCGGCGTCGTCGATGTGGCGCATCACCACTTCGACGGTCACATTCGCTCTGTTGCCCAAGGCGGCGACTTCAATGATTGAGGTGCCTCTCTTGCCGGCCGCTGCAAGCCCTAGCGCCGCGTCTGCCGCGACGGTAGCTGGCACGAGGACTGGTCGACGCCAGCCCGTCTTTTCGAGAAGGCGGTGCAGCCATCGGACCGCGACCGGCTGCGGATCGAGTGCCACGAGCCAGGTC
Source organism: Chloroflexota bacterium (assembly GCA_005889295.1). Taxonomy (GTDB): domain Bacteria; phylum Chloroflexota; class Limnocylindria; order P2-11E; family P2-11E; genus 3-1-20CM-2-70-9. The sequence continues at coordinate 1,550 of VBEY01000092.1, forward strand.
AGCGCACTCACTTGAGCCCAGACACAACCGGCGCTGCGTGCCACGACTTCCGCGGTCCTGAAGTCCTCAGGGTCCTTCGTGGACCGAGCGAGCAGCAACGAGGGCAGCGTTCTAAGTCCTGGCGATGAATGCCTTGCCTTCGCAAGAAGTGCAGGCAGGCCCGCCTCGGTAGGAGACCGGCCGGAAATCAGATCAGCTGCGACGCGCCAACCTTGGGACTGAAGTTGAGACCTGGGGGAACCAAACCTTGCAGCGATCTGCTGTGTCAGCGTCACCGATTCTTGCAACGAGCTGTCGTCCAGAAGGGCGAAGAAGGGTTGTAAGTGGGTGATCGCCTCCCACGTGCCCAGAGGTGACGGGCCGGTCGGGGATGCAGTTCGTTGGCGGAAAGTCAATTCAGATGAGAGTGAGCTCCCCATCGCAACGCCAACAAGGTGGTCAAGATCATGCGCAACTTCATGCATCGGCTCACCCGGGTCGCCGAGAGTCATCGCGTTTCGCGCGAGTGTTTGTGCGACCGGGAGTCGTCCTCCCTGGGCCTCGCCGAACGAGAGCGCGACGGCGTCATGCAGTCGGCGGTATCGAAGGTGCCGCCCAACAGGAACGTCTTCCCGCGACCAGATCGCGTCCGAGTGAAACGAAAATAGTTTTTGCGCCCAGTGCCGATATCGACCGACTGCTCGTTGATACTGGTACTCGTAGGCGGCGAAGAGCACGGCGTGATGCGGGACGGCGGTCTGCGGGGGTTCACAGCGATCGACCGGCGCCAGGACGATGTCGCGGACGCCGATCAGTTCGGCCTCCTCCACCAGTCCCAAACGCATAACAAGTTGGAGGAGTTGACGACCATAGACGCCATCCGTCGTGACGGCATCCATGACGGTCGCTAACTGATCGCGCACCCGCGGCCAGTCTTGGCCGGCAACAGAATTGACGAGGTCGAAAGGCAACTGGTCAACGCCGACCGGCGCCCACAGGTCGACGGCCGGCGAGGGTTCCCCGACCCTGCTCCCCACAGCAGCAAGCGATGCTAGCCGCCCCGGGCGTTGTTGAGGCTTTACCGCGTATTTGCTGCCAGAAATGGTCATGTAAGAAATCGGTGGTTTCGGGCCCGTATCGAAATCGCGCGCTACTTAAGCCGTAAGTCTCGTATGCCGACTTTCAGTCCGAACACCCGCGAAGGGAGGGACTTTCATGAGGCGAATCTTCGCAGCTGTTGCCGCTCTGGTCGCCCTCGTTCTAGGCGGAGGCGCAGGTTTCCTAGGCTACTAACCGAGTTCTGCGACTCTAGACGCATTCCAAAAGCGTGGTGCGCGGGCCGGAAGGTCCGCGCTTTGTGTCGTCATCTCGTCGAAGTCTGAACGCCCTCCCGTATCCTCGCGCGGTGCGCCTTCCCGCCAACCGAAATGAGCTCCGCGTTGTTCTAGCTGTGATCAGCGCCGGCGCCCTGATCCTCGTACGAGTAAGTCTCCCCCTCCCGAATGACATTGATGTAGTCCGCCTGATTTTCTGGACAGGAGTAACGCTGGGGGCAGCCTCGCTTTCTGTGCGGTTGCCCGCGGGCCTTGTCGCCAGCATCACTACAGCCCCGATTCTTGCCGCTGTCTTCGATCCACTCTTGGCGAATCCCTTCGCCGCGTGCTGGATCGGATTGCTCGGGACAATCGAGATCAGAGACATTCGTCGCGAGATTCCTTGGTACGGAAGTCTGTACAACAAGTTCGCCAACGTTATTTCTGCTTTCGCTGCGTCGCTCGCGCTCCTCGCGACGCGGCCCGCCTTTGCGCAAGACGATCCTCTCGGGACAACGACCGTGATTCTTATCGTGGGCCTTGCGTTCATTACGACGAACGTATTCCTGGCGGTTATGGTCGTCAGTGCCCGCACCGCAGCGCCAATCACGCGGATCTGGGCAATGGCAATCAGAGACGCGCTCTTCGGTGCGACGGCTCAAGTTTTCATTGGGTGGCTCATGGCCCAAGTCGGCCTCAGGGTAGGTCTTTGGGCAACCCTCCTATTCATGGTTCCCCTTCTCCTGGCGCGCTATTCATTCATGAAGTACGCGGAGACGCGCGCTCTCTTCTTCGGGACGGTGAGCGCGCTCTCGCAGGCGATTGACGCGAAGGACGGGTTCACTCGCGGCCACGCCGATCGCGTATCCCGCATCGCGGGCGCAATCGCGCGCGCGATGGACCTCTCGGAAAAACAAATCGAACAGATTGAGCTCGCCGGGATGCTTCACGACATTGGCAAGATTGGAGTCGAGGATCAGATCCTCATGAAGCCAAGCCGGCTCGATCCGCACGAGCAAGAGCTAATGCGTCGCCACCCGATCTATGGCGCATCGATCCTCGAGCCTTCGGAGTCACTCAGACCACTCGTGTCCCTCGTCCTCCATCACCACGAGAATTACGACGGCAGCGGATACCCGGAGGGCAGAAAGGGCGAAGACATCCCGCTCGGCTCCCGAATCATCATCGTTGCCGACGCGTACGAAGCGATGACCTCAGACCGCATCTACCGCAAGGCGATCGGCCATGACCGCGCGATGGAACAGCTGAATCGGTACAAGGGGATCCAGTTCGATCCGAAGGTCGTTCGCGCGCTGGCAACACTCATCGAGAATCGTGGAGCTCAGGCCTTCGAAGTAAGCGCGTTACCACCGATCAACTACGAGACCCTGGCGGAGCTCCGCAAACGGCTGGCGCGCGAGCCACTGGCCCGCGATGCCCATGCTGGTTAGTGGGCTTCTAGCGGGGTTTGTCCTTGGCTTGGCGTCAGGCGGCAATTGGCGGAATCTCGCAAAACTCGATCTCAAGTTTTGGCCCGCGCTTCTTGTCGGAGTGACCGCGCGGACGGCCGCGTCCTTCCTTGGTGAATTGGCCTTCAGCGCGTCGGTCGCCGGCCTTGCGCTTGTTGCCTTCGTAGCCCTCGTTAATCGAGGCATGCCTGGGGCTTGGCTTGTCGGACTCGGTTCCCTCCTCAACGCTGCTGTCACGCTCATCAACGGCGGGATGCCGGTCGATCCAGGTGCGCTCGCCATCTCAGGCAAAGCGGCACCGTCAGATGGTCTGCACGTAATCCTGGGTCCCGCTACCCGGCTCCCGTTTCTGGCCGACGTTCTGCTCATCCCGGTGCTCAACAACATCTACAGCGTCGGTGACGTTGTGCTCGCGATTGGGGGCTTTTGGATGGTCTTTCGTCTTGTAAGGTCCCGATGACCTCCCGCCAGGAAGCTGTGACGCTTGGCGCGCTTCGATCCCCGAGCTTCGCCGCGCTGTGGCTCGCTCAACTCGCGAGCAGGTTCGGTGATCCGATAACGCTAGTTGCCCTCGCGTACGTCAGCTACGTTCAGACAGGGTCCGCCCTGATCACCGCGCTCGCAGTAGTCATCGCGACAGTCCCGAATGCTTTGTTCGGAATGTTCGGGGGTGCGATCGCAGATGCGGTCGGCCATCGCCGAGCGATGATCGTGTGCGACTTCGGGCGAGTTCTGCTTGTCGGTACCGTGCCGGTCGTGCTTACTCTCGGCCTCCCACTGCTCGTGGCCTACGTCCTTGTATTCGCGGCAGCGGTTTGCGGGGCCGTATTCAATCCGGCCCGTCTCGCATTGGTGCCGCGAATCGTGAGTCTGCGTGACTTGCCTGCCGCGAATTCACTCATCTATTCAACCGACCGAACGGTGGAGGTCGTAGGCGCAGTTGCGGCAGGTCTGCTCGTAGCTTCGATCGGCGACCGCGCGTTCTACGTCGACGCGCTCAGTTTCCTCGCCTCGGGTCTTCTCTTGTTGCGGATCCCGCTGGGCGAGGACGCTCGCTCTATCGCGTTCCGATCGCTCGGCCGAGAAACGCTTGAGGGGGTTCGGTTTCTTTGGGGACACGCAGTTCTTCGTGCGAACACGTTGTTGTCGCTCGCATGCCAGCTCTCGATCCCCGTAGTCTCAAGCCTCGCACCATCACTGATTTTTCGAAGGTTCGCCGGCGGAAACGCCGAACTCGGGGCTTCATTGTTCGGCGCGGCGGAGGCCGCGATCGCGGTCGGTGCCGTTTTTGGCGGGGTCTATCTCGGGCCGCGACTCGCTCATCTTCGGAAGGGCCGACTGATCCTTGGCGGTTTTGCAATTTACGGTCTTGTGCTGGTAACTCTTGCGCTGGCACCTACCTTTGAGGTCGCGCTTCTGCTCTTCGTATTAGGTGGCGTGGCAAATGTGGTCTTCTATGTTCCTAA
>VBEY01000093.1 GCA_005889295.1 Chloroflexota bacterium
TGCGCACCTCGAAGAGGACACCGGCACGTTGAAGCACGGCGAGGACGCTGGACGCCGTTATACCCTCGTCGACTTCAACCGCTCCGGCGTTCCACTCCTCGAGATCGTGAGCGAGCCGGACATGAGCTCCGCGGACGAGGGCGAGGCCTACGTGCGCGCGCTGCGTGACATCCTGATCTTCTCCGGCGTCTCCGAGATGCGTCTCGAGGAAGGCGCGGGCCGCTTCGACGTGAACGTCTCGATCCGCTTCGAGGAGAACGGCAGGACGATGTGGCCGCCGCAGAGCGAGATCAAGAACCTGAACAGCTATCAGGCATTGCGCGAGGCCGTCGCGTACGAGTCCGATCGCCTGTGGCAGGACTGGCGGTCGGGCGGTGAGATACGGACGCGGACAGGGAAGATCACGGTCGGCTGGAGTACCGAGCGCGGTCGGACCTATCTCCAGCGCTCCAAGGAAGAGGTGGAGGACTATCGCTACTTCCCCGAGCCCGACCTCGTCTCGCTCGCACCGTCGCCCGCAACGGTCGCGAAGCTCCGCGAGGGGCTGCCCGAGATGCCTGCGGATCGCCGCGCGCGGTTCGTGTCGGACTACGGACTCTCCGACTACGACGCGCGGATCCTCGTCTCGGACCGCGCGCTCGCCGAGTACTACGAAGCGGCCGTGCGTATCGAGGCGCAGCCCAAGGCGATCGCGAATTGGGTGATCGGAGATCTCACCGCCGCGTTGAAGCGAGACGCGGTGCCGATCGGTGCGTCGCGCGTCGGATCCGAGCAGCTCGCCGCGCTCGTGCGTCTCGTCGCCGCGGGAAAAGTGAGCGGGTCCGCGGCGAAGGAGATCTTCGCCGAGATGTGGAAAGGGGGCGGGGATCCCGAGGCGATCATGAACACGCGCGGGCTCGGGCAGGTGAGCGATGAGGACGCGATCGCGGCGGCCGTCGATGACGTCATGAAGGCGAATCCCGGCGCGGTCGCCGCCTACAAGGCGGGGAAGACCATCGCCCTTGGCGCGCTTGTCGGCCCGGTGATGCAGAAGCTGGGCCGCAAAGCCAACGCCGCGGTGGTGAATCGAATCCTCGCCGAGCGCCTCGCGTGATCGAGCATGTCCGGCTCGACGAAGTCATGCGCTTCCTGGATGAACGTCTCGAGGTCTCGAAGTTCGACGAGGTGGAATCGAACGGGCTGATTGTCCGCGCATCGGACGTCGTCACCAGCATCGCGGCCGCCGTGAGCACATCGTTTCACGCGATCTCGCGCGCCAAGAGCGCGCAAGCCGACCTGTTGATCGTGCATCACCGCAGCTGGCCCGAGATCGATCTCGAGCTCGTCGAGGAGAAGCACACCCGACTTCGCCAGAACGGGATCTCGCTCTACTGCGCGCACTCCGCGCTCGACGCCGCGCCCGGGATTTCGAATGGCGACGGTATCGCCGAGGCGACCGGTGTGAGGGTTCGCGAGCGCTTCCTCCCGTACCACGGGGGCATGGCGGGAGTCATCGGAACGACGGGCGGCACGTTCCAGGAGTTCGTCGACCGGCTGCGCTCCGCGCTCGGGACGCTCGTCGAGGCCCACCAGAACACCGACCGCTTCGGCGTCGTCGCGATCGCGAGTGGGGGCGCACCCTACACGACCTATGTCCAGGAGGCGGCGGCCCGCGGCGCCGATACATACGTCACCGGCGAGATCACGATGTACACCCGCATGTACGCGAAGGAACGGAAGATCAATCTCGTCGCCGGCTCGCACTACGCGACCGAGACCTTCGGAGTGCGCGCGCTGGCGCAGCTCGTCGAGGCTCGCTTCGGCATCGCGTGGACCTTCGTCCCTGAGTCGCCGGACGTCTACTGACTGAGATCGACGACTTGACCCCGGTCGCGACCGGAAACGTGGTCTGGGGTGTGACTCCGCTCTGGCTCTCGTGCTTTCTTACCGGGCTGCACCCGCCTCTCGAGCTGATCGTTTCGGTCCGCGCGGTCCTCACCGCGCCGAACGGCGGAATCTTCGTGTTCGACGACAACGGCCCGCACGTATTGCCCGGAGGTCGTCGCGAGGGACCGGAGCCTCTGTTGGATACGCTGATCCGCGAGATCGGGGAGGAGGTTGGCTGCTCGATCGACGGCCCGCCGAGACCGCTCGGGTTTTTTGAGCTTCGCAACGACGGACCTCGACCGGAGGGGCATCCGTACCCGTATCCGCGTAACTACCACGTTGTGTTCAAGGCGACGGCAGGACCCGTGACTCGCGCGCCCGTGGACCCGAACGTCCACAACGGCAGGTTTGTCTCTCGAGATGAGGCGCTAGCCATGGATCTGCCTTGGGACGAGCGGGTGTTCCTCGAGGCGAGTTCCCGCGAGCGCACATGACGAACTCCGTCTATTCGAGCTCTTTCTCGCCGTAGGGACTCAGTCGAACCGCGAGGATCGCTCCGGCGAATGCTGCAAGTAGCGCGGCGAGGAGAAGCCAAGCCGCCCAAGGACCTGCCACAGCGTTGAGCACGTTGTTCGCGGAGATGCCCAGGGCCGCGCCGATCGCGCCGAGCGTCGTAGTCTGCCAGGCTGGTCGAGGTTCACCGCGAAAGAGGCGACGTCTGATCGCCAGCCACATAAGCCCCGCTCCGCAAACCGCCGACAGGGCCACGGTAGGCACGACGACAACCGAGTCCGCCTGAATTCCGGCGCACACGCTTCCGAGCGCGAGGACCGCTGCGCCGACCGCCCGTCGGATGCCGATCGTCGAGGAGGGAATGGGCATCGACTCAAAGGATCATCGGTCGCCCCGTCCCGAGAGTTGCGGCTGAGTTTCTTCCTTCGCCAGCCCGGGCAATTCGCATCCGGCCCTCTGAAACCGCGCCCGACAGGATTGTTTCTCGAGGCAGCCTTAATCGATGTGTTCGTAGGCGGGGATCGTCAGGAACTCCTTGAACTCCGATGAGAGCGCGACCTCGTCGAAGATCCCGCGCGCTTCCTCGTAGCGGCCCTTCGCGAAGAAATCGTCGCCCACCGCGGACTTGATCTTCGCAAGCTCCTCTCGCTCAATCTCATGCACGAGCTTCGCGGTCACCTGCGGGCCTTCCTTTAACGACACACCGTGATGGATCCACTGCCACACCTGTGACCGCGAGATCTCGGCGGTCGCCGCGTCCTCCATGAGGTTGTTGATCGCCGCAGCGCCGGTTCCGCGCAGCCACGACGCGATGTACTGGATGCCGACACTCACGTTCGTGCGCAGGCCGGCGTCCGTGATCGTCCCGCTGGGCACGTGCACGTCGAGCAGCTGCGACGCGGTGACGTCGACCTCCGGGCGCTGGCGGTCGAGCTGGTTCGGCTTCTTCCCAAGCGCTCGATCGAACTCGCTCATCGCGGTCTCCACGAGGTCGGGGTGCGCGACCCACGTTCCATCGAAGCCATCGGTCGCTTCGCGTTTCTTGTCGTCGCGGACCTTCGCGAGGGCGCTCTCGGTGACGGCTGGATCGCGCCGATTTGGGATGAACGCCGCCATACCGCCGAGGGCGAACGCACCGCGCTTGTGGCATGTCTTCACCAGGAGCTCGGTGTACGCGCGCATGAACGGCACGGTCATCGAGACTTGCGCGCGGTCGGGCAGGATGAATTCCTTCCGATCGCCGAGCTTCTTGATGATGCTGAACATATAGTCCCAGCGTCCCGCATTAAGGCCGGCACTGTGATCGCGAAGCTCGTGGAGCGTCTCCTCCATCTCGAACGCGAGCGGCAGGACCTCAACGAGCACCGTCGCCTTGATCTTCCCGTGACCGAGGTCGAGCTCCTTCTCGGTCCAGTCGAAGATCTGGTTCCAGAGGCGAGCTTCGCGATGGCTCTCCATCTTCGGCAGATAGAAGTAGGGCCCGCTCCCACGTTCGAGCAGACGCCTCGCGTTATGCAAGACGTACAGGCCGAAGTCGAAAATCGCGCCGGAGATCGGCACGCCTTCGATCGTCAGGTGCCGCTCGACGAGATGCCACCCTCGCGGCCGCACGACGAGGGTCGCGATCTCCTCGTTGAGCTTGTACTCGCGTCCGTCCGGATTCTTGAAGGAGATCTTTCGCTCGACCGCATCGATGAGGTTGCGCTGGCCGTCGACCATGTTGTGCCAGGTCGGCGTGTTCGCATCCTCGAAGTCGGCCATGTAAACGGACGCGCCTGAATTCAACGCGTTGATCACCATCTTGCGATCGGTCGGTCCGGTGATCTCGACCTTGCGCACACGCAAGTCCTGCGGCACCTCGGCGACGCGCCACGCGCTGTCGCGCGTTTCGGCGGTCCCCGCGAGGAACTGGAAGCTCCCGCCATTCCGGAGCTTCTCCGCCATCTCGGCACGTTTCTCGAGCAACGCCCGCCGCGTCGGTTCGACCTCGGTGTGGAGCCCCGCGAGGAACTCGAGGGCCTGTGGGGTCAGGACGTCGGGGAATCCCTCGTTCGCCGGTGCCTTGATCTGCGCCGCGATCGTTCGCATCGACCGTATCCTGCCACGCTGAAATGAGCAGGCCATTCGACCTTACCGGCAAGCGTTCGCTGGTCACGGGCGGCTCGCGTGGCATCGGTCGAGCGATCGCGCTGGCGCTGGCCGGAGCGGGCGCGGAGGTCGCTATCACATCGCGGAAGGCGGATGACGGCGAGCCCGTGGCGCGGGAGATCCGGTCGACGGGACGGCGCTCGGTCGCGCTCGCTCTCGACGTTCGCAGCGTCGCGTCGATCCGCGCCTGCTTCGACGAGCTCGTGCGGGAGTGGGGAACGATCGACATCCTCGTCAACAACGCGGGTACGAACATTCCGACTGACCTCCGCGCGCTCGACGAGGACGGCTGGGACACCGTCGTCGACACGAACCTCAAAGGCGTCGCGTTCGTGACCCAAGCCGCCCTTCGGCTCCTCCGCGACGGCGGTCGCGTGATCAACGTCGCCTCCATCTACGGAGTGCTTGGGCGGGTCGAACGAATCGCGTACAGCGCCGCCAAGGGTGGGGTCGTGACGCTCACGAAATCCCTCGCGCTCGAGCTCGCCCCGCGCGGGATCACGGTGAACGCGGTCGGCCCGAGCCTCATCGAGACCGACCTGACCCGCGAGCGGATGCGGAAGGACCCAGGCTTTCGCGATGTGGAGGTCGCGCGCACACCCCTGGGACGCCTCGCGACCGTCGAGGACGTGGCCGCTGCGGTCGTTTACTTCGCGTCCACCGAAGCGAGCTTCGTGACCGGTCAGCTGCTCCTCGTCGACGGGGGCACGGGCGCGCACTAGCGGGCGTCGGGGCCCCGACGGGGCAAGGGCACCGCTGCCATCCCCCGGCAGTACGTCCGTACTCCCCCGGTGTCGATCTAGTCCCGCTGGGTGATGGGCCAAAAGCCTCGCCGGCCCTACAAATCAATCACGAAAGCGGGAGGAACCGACAAGAGCATGGGAGGCATCAGGCGAGTGGGCATTCAAGCTGCCCGCGCCCCGGACCTTGCCCAGAGCGCGGAGTCTCAGACGGAGACCGCGCCGCTCAACGTCGTCCGGATGACGCCCCCGGTCGAAGCGACCCTCCGCATCCTCCTAAACAGCGTTCCGTATTTGATCGGCGCGGCTGTCGTCCGCCAGCCGGCCGTGGGCGAGGCGGTGGAGGCGGAAGTGGGGCGCATGCCGTGGCTCCATGACCGTCGTCTTCTCACGCTTCAGCTGCCCGACGATTCGCTCCCCGCGAACCGCGCGATCCTGCTCGACTGGCCCGTGCCCTACCAGGCCGAGTGGGTCGGAGCGCCACCCCGTCTCCTCATCTCCCGCCTAGTCACGCAGGATCGCACGGTCGGTGTGCTCCTGGGCACGCTGATCAGCCGCGACCAGATCTCGGCGGGCGCGCGCGAAGCCCTCGACCTCTCGTGCGAGCTGATCGCCGCGGCTGTCGGAAGCGACTCGCTCGCCGCGCTCGCAACAACGCCGATGACCGATGAGCCGCGGCAACTGGTGGTGGTGCCGGACGAGCAAGAGCCCGAGCCGGAATCACCGCGTGAGTTGGCTGTGCTCGCTCAATCCGAACCGGTGCTCGATCCCAAGGCCGAACAGGACGAGCGCGACCGTCAGGTCGTCGACGAAGTGGCGCGCGCGCTCGACGAGCTCACCGATGCGCGCTCCATCGGCCGCGTGCTTCGGGATGCAGTCACGGCGATCGCCGGGGTGGATGGATTCTCGGTCGCGCTCTTCAACAGCGTCCGGCGCGAGGTCGCGTACCGCTACAAGGTCGTCGGGGCGGATCCCGACTCGGCCGAGATGGGCCAGCAGGCCGTCGACGACGGCCCCGATTGCTACGCGGCGCGCCACGATCGCCGGTGGCACAGCTTCATACGCGAGATCGGCGTGCGCGGCCCCGAGGGCGTCGAAGCGCGCAAGATCTCCGTTCTCCAGTACCCCCTGCTCGCCGCGGAAGAGATCTTCGGCGTCGCGACACTTCAGGTCTTCGGCGACTCCGGGTTCTCGGACCACGCGACGCGTCTCGTGCTGCGCGTCATC
>VBEY01000094.1 GCA_005889295.1 Chloroflexota bacterium
AGCTCCTCGATGAAAGTGCGCACGTCTTCGGCGATCTCGATCGCCGATTCAATGACGAGCGACGTGTCGATCAGTGGAAGCTTGCGCGCACGCAGTGCGGCAACCAACGTCGTCATGCCCAGGTCACTTGCCGCGTCGCTTGAGGCATCGGGCGTCGGGACATCCGGCGCGGCCGCAACGGCGAGGATCGGCATCGCCGGAACCGGCTCGATCTTCGGCGGCTCGACCGCCGGTGTCGTGACCACCGGTGGCTCGGTCGCCTTCGCGGTCCCGACGGGGACTTCGACGGTGGGCTTGTGTGCGTCGATCGCAGCCAATGCTTGGACGAGGTCCTCAAACACGATGAATGTCCCGTCGGCCTCGTCGTGGACTCCGGCCACTCGCATCACCGTTGGCCGTTGCAGCGCCAGGCGGCGTGCTTCGTCAACGAAGCGCTGCCGGCTCGCTGTCTCCCGATCGCGCAGGAACTCAAGAGTGACCACGTGGCCGAGAGACTCATCGAGAGCGCGCCAGACCTCGGTGCGTTCATCGCCGCGATGGAAGGACGCGAGGCGGTAGCGACCTGCGATGAGCTGCCGCTCCTGGCGGCGTTCGGCGGTGGGAACGATCGTCTCCGTGCTCTCCACTGCATCAGTAACGGTGCGCTAGGGGCATCCTCATCGGCCACCATTCGATTAGGGGAGTACGCCGGTACCAGCGCGCGCGCCAGAGCATCGTTTGGATCGCGCGTCCGCCGACACGGCGATTGAGCGTCTATCGAACGGGTTTCAATCCCGCGGCGTCCCGTCGGCGGCGCGCCCGGATTACGAATCCGTAATGCGTATCGCCGAACCTCTCCCAAATCATGCGTTCTGAGGGGACGGAGGAACCGCGAGGACCCCTCGGCACACAAGGGAGGGTCATTGGACAGTCAAACCGCCAGACCCGGCGGAGGGGCCGGGGTGCTTCTCGTCGAGGACGATCTCGTCATCGGAGAGCTCATGACAAATCTGCTCGACGAGGCGGGTTACCGCTCACTCACCATCGCCGATCACGATCAGATCGGGGATGCGATCGAGCGATTCGACCCAAGCTGCGTGATCCTCGACGGCCAGTTGGGTCGCACCGGCCACTCGCGGTCGTGGGCCGACGCGGCCGCCATCCGCCAGTCCCATCCGGCTCTCCCGGTCCTAATGTTCTCCGCCGACGCGGACGCGCTCGCCGAAGAGCGAGCCGGCACCTCACGCCGCAGCCGCGAAGCGGGTTTCGTGGGCGTCGTGCCGAAGCCGTTCGTGATCGAGGAATTCTTCGCGACGCTTCAAAGAGCGATCGCGGCGCCGCCCGCTAACGCCGAGGCTCCGGCGGTCTCGCCGGACGCGACCCAAACCCTGGCAACCGACTGGGCGAAGACGGACTTGTTCAGCGCGGTGGTCCACGAGCTCAAGACGCCACTTGCGGCGATCAGTGGCCAGCTGCAGCTCGCACGCAAGGTCATGGCAAAAAACCCAGCACGCGGACGGGCTGCAATGGACGTCGCGTTGCAGCAGATCGAGCGGATGACACAGCTGATCGCCAGCCTGCAGAGCGACCTTCGAGTCGAGGCCAGCGCCGTCAGTCTCGACATTATTACCTTCGACCTGTGTGACGCGGTCACCGAGGCGATCCGTCGCTACGAGCATGAAGAGACGGCCCGCTTCAGGCTCCATCGCCCTGAAGAGAGCGTTCGCGTGCGCGGCGACCCCGATCGGATCGCGCAGATCCTCGACAACCTTCTCAACAACGCCCTGAAGTACAGCCCGGCGAGCGCGCCGATCGATGTCGCGGTGACCACGATCGGTAGGGAGGCCCAGGTCCGCGTCGAGGATTACGGCATCGGCGTCGCGGCGGAGGAACGCGATCGAATGTTCGCCGCCTACTACCGGTCCTCGCGGACGCGCGCGATCCCCGGATTGGGCTTAGGTCTTCACATCAGCCGGCGCCTCGCCGAGCAACACGGTGGGCGCCTCTGGCTCGACGACAGCACGGACGCGGGCAGCGTTTTCGCGTTGGCGCTGCCACTCTCGGATTAGCGCCGTGGCCGCGGCAGGCTCAGCTGTCCTTGGGGTCGGAGATGGGGACGAATCGGTAGCCAGCACCTTGAACGGTCTCGATATACCGAGGCTTGTGCCAATCGTTCTGTAGCTTCACTCGCAGCGCGCGCACGTGCCGGTCCACGACGTTGCTCTCGATCACGAAGTCGGTGCCCCAGAGCGCGTCGAGGATCTGCTCTCGAGTGAGCACGCTCCCGGCGTTCGCGGCGAGAAGGTAGAGCAGCGCCTGCTCGAGCGAAGTGAGGTGCAGCTCATGTCCGCCCGCGAGCACCTTCCGGTTGAGAACGTCGATCTCGAGGTCACCGATGCGCAGGCGCGGGACCAGCTCACCGGCGCTGCCATGCGTCCGGCGGATCACCGCGTGGGCACGAGCGACCAGGTCGTCCGGCACGAAGGGGATGCCGATAAAGTCGTCGGCACCGCGCGCGAAGGCGTCGAGCTTCCCGCGCAGATCGCTGCGCCGAGTGAGCGCGATGATGCCGATAGGCTCGCTTACCCGCGCGTCATCGATCAGCTGGATCGCCCGCCCGCTCTCAATGTCGATATCGACCACAAGGAGATGAGGTCTCCAGTCCGCGATCGCGGATCTCGCCTCATCGAGGTTCCCTGCCACCCGGCGGAGGTAGGTACCGTGGCGGAGAGTGAGATCGACGGTATTGGCAAGCGCTTTGTCGCCGACGACCAGAAGCACACGGATACTGCGGTCGGGTCCTTTTGGCGCGGGCGGGGCCGTAGAGGCCTCCGGCATTCCCCAATTCTAGATGGGGCCGTTCCGACCTTGTCTTCCGATCGCCCGTTCACATCGTCGCACAGCCCTTCGCCGAGGTAGCTCTATCGAAGGCGGGCTGACCCGGTCCTGATCGTATGAGTTATCGCGCTCAAATCGGATGACGCCCGGCGGCGTTCGCCTTGAGAATGAAGAAGATGCATCGCCGGTCGGTCGCGCTCCTCACCATCGTGATGCAGGCCGCGGCGTGTGGGTTTCCCGCGCAGGTGGCGAACCCAAGCGCGTCAAATCCGCCATCGGCCTCTCCCTCGCCGGTCGCGACCACAGTGCCTCCGGTGGCGACCGCGTCGCCGACACCGATCTCGCTGCCAACCACCGCTCACCTGAGCGCATCTGCCGGCAACGTGGTCTGGGTGCTGGTCGGCGAACTTCTGCTCTTCCGCTCGATCAACAGAGGTGACGCATGGGACCAGCGAGGGTTGCCCTCCGAAGCTGCCTCGGGGATCGGGCCACTGAAGGAGCTGTCGTTCGTCAATGACCACGAAGGCTGGGTCTCGATCGCCGGTTCCCCGGCGACGCAGTGTCAGCAGCAGGCCCTGCGTATCTGGCACACCACGGACGCCGGCGTCAGCTACCAACAGATCCCCGAGACAGGCTCGATCGTCGGGAGCACACCGAGCGGAATCTCGGGCGCTCAATGCAAGAGCGGTCTCTACTTCAGCGATCCGCTCCATGGATTCGTCGGTGCTTTCGATCCGAACAGCGCGCCGGTCATCTATCGGACGAAGGACGGCGGACTGACCTGGCAGGCATCGGCCCGGCTCCCCGACCCGCCGGGCTTCAAGACCCAGGGCGGCGGCTTCACCCTTCGCCCTGGGCCCGTGCGCGCGTTCGCGTCGACGCTCCTGCTCGCCGCGAACGGGGTCAGCAACGGGACTCCATTCGAGTACGTCTTCCGC
>VBEY01000108.1 GCA_005889295.1 Chloroflexota bacterium
CTGGGCTCGAGCGCGTCGGCGCGGGCTTCGGCTTCGTCGGCGCGAGTCTGGGGCTCGTGTATTGGCCGCTCTTCGGCGCGGCGGTGTGCTTCGCCGCTGCGTTCTTCTCTCTCGGACGTCGACTCGCCTAACGACGGGCATTCGTCGATCGTTCGCCCACACGGCCCGATCTGCTCCATCCCTTGCACTCGCAACCGATCATGATCGAGGGATCGTCGTAGTGACAGCTCGCCGGATTCTCCTCGATGAGCGACCGTCGCCCGCCGTAGGCTGCGATCGCCAGCTCGAGATCGTGGAAGGTGTAGCGGTGCTCACACGCCGCGCACAGCTCTTCCGGTAGGAGCGTCGCAGGAAGCAGACCCGGCCAGGCGATCGAGCGGAATCCGGAAGGCTTGAAACCGGGGCACGGACAGTCGCCACGGAGCTGGACGGTGTCGTGGGTGCAGGTTCTTCCATGCCAGCGGTAGCGATGTGCACAGAAATCGCAGATCGCGTCGACCTCGAGGTCGCTGCGCCGACCGTTTCGTTCCGTCTCTTGTGGGGCGCCCCTCACGGTTTGGGCTACACCGCGCAGCAGCCGGCGAAGCATCAGCGAGGCAGGTTACGCGACGCGGCGCCTCTTGTGGGTCACATAGTCGACGAGGACGTACTCGCCGAGATGCTCCGGCTCAACGTAGAAGGCGCGCCCATTGTTGATCTTCGACATCTGATTCACGAAGTCGACGAGGTAGTGTCCGCGCGCGAGCATGAACGTGTTGATGGTGATGCTTTCGCGAGTGCAGCGGATCACTTCCCGAAGTGTCGCTTCGAACGTGCGCTTCGTCGGCGGATAGTTGAACTGCGGATAGGTGCTGCCCGGCTCGAAATACGCGGTCGGCTCGCCGTCGGTGATCAGGATGATCTGTTTGTTCTTGCCGCGCGAGCGCGAGAGCAGCGTGCGTGCGGTCTCGAACGCGTGCTGCATGTTCGTGCCGTAGACGTATTCGTTCCACGTGAGGCGGGGGAGGTCCGTCGGCTTCAGCTGCGTCGCGTATGCGGAGAACCCGACGATGTAGAGGTCGTCCTTCGGGAAGGTCGAGCGGATGAGTGAGTCGAGCGCGAGCGTGACCTTCTTCGCCGCGAGGAAGCATCCGCGGAAGAGCATCGAGCGGCTGACGTCGACGAGGATCGCGGTCGCCGATTGCGTGACGAGCTCGGTGCGGTAGACCTCGAAGTCGCCTGCCGCGAGCTTCACCGGCACCTTCGCGCCCTGGCGGATCACCGCATTCCGCACCGTCCCTGGCAGGTCGAGCAGGAAGGGGTCGCCGAACTCGTAGGTCTTGAGCTCGTCCGTCGGATCGCCGCCGCGGCCGCGGGCCTTCGAGCGGTGCCCGCCAAAGGCATCCTTCTTGAGGGTCGCGAAGATCTCCTCGAGCGAGCGCTGGCCGATCTTCCGAATGCCCCGAGGCGTGAGCTCGTAGCGCTCTCCGTCTTTGCGGATCAGTCCGGCCTCCTCGAGAAGCTCGGTCATATGCCGGAGCTCGTCGAGGGCTTGGCGCGCGGACGGTCCCGCCAGGCGCTCAACCTGATCGCGGTCGAGCGACTCGAGATCGTCCGAGTTGCGCGCGCCGCGGACCGTGTCCTCCATGTCCGAGAGCTGGTTCATCTGATCCATAAGGCCGAGGGCCTCCGCCAGCGTCAACGGCTCGTCACCCGACATGGCGTGGTCGTAGCCGTCCATCGGCATGAGCTGCCCGAGCGTCTCGGCGAGGTCGTTCATCGCCTCCTGAAGCCCGGGATCGTTGAACGCCGCGCCGAGCAGATCTTCTAGCTGAGAGCGCATGTCCGCCGACATGGACTGCCAGAGCGATCGCATCGCCGCCATGCCCTGCGCGAGCTGGCGGAGAAGATCGTCCCAGTCCTTCGCGCCGCCGGCGAGCTCGGGGTATTGCCGCTGGAACGCCTCGAAGTCTGGCTCGCCGCCCTCCATGCGCTCCTTCAGAGCTCGGTTCAGGTCACGGATCATCTGGCGGGTTCGCTCGAGCTGCTCCGGCGTGAGGTTCTGGAGCGACTCGCGCATATTCTTGAAATACGAGCCGAGGACCTGCTGCTGCAGCTCCTTCAGGAGCTCCTGGTACATCTGGGCGGCTTTCGGCTCGACGAACTCGTAATCCTTGAGCGCGCGCATCGCGCGTCCGAAGTCTTCCGGAAGAGCGTCGAGCTGCGCCATCCGCTCGGCCGCGAGCTTCTCCATCGCCGCTTTGAGCTGCTCGTTCGGGGCTTCCGCATTGCGCCGCCGCTCGAGGCCGTCGCGCTCGAGTCGCTTCACCTCCTCGAGCTTTTCCTTCAGCTCATCGAAGGTCTTCGAAAGGTCGTGACGCTGCGCGCGCCGCTGCTTTGCGGTGCGCAGGCGTTCGAGGAGGTCCTTCAGCCCCTCCATGCGGCCGGGGATGCCCCAGCGCGAGAGGCGCGCCATGGCGTCCTCGAGATCTCCGCCGGAAAGCAGCTCGTCGGCCATCGCGCCGAGGAGCTCCTCGGCTTCGAGCGCGTCGAGCCGCTGCGTGCCGTCCCAGCGCGAGTACCGCACGTCGGCGAAGGGCCGCGCGAGCCCCGGGGGCTCGTTGCGCGGATCGCGCGGGGCCGGGTCCTCCATCAGGCTCTGAAAGTGGAGCGGGTCTCGCCGCGCTCCTTGTTGAGCTTGCGGTTCAGGTGCAGGCCCTCGAGAACGAATTCGACGGCGGCCGCGATCGCGGCGGGGTTGCCCGTCGCGCCCAGCTTCCCGACCGCGCCCTTCATGCCGGGGATCTGCAGCGCCTGTTTCACGTACTCCTGGCTCGAGAGCGTCGGAGAGACATGCATCGTCGCGCCGCGCTGGAACGCGGCCAGGAGCGAGTCAAACTCGACGAGCGAGAACGTCCGGTTGAAGACGTTCAGCACCGCGCGCTGGACGAGGCGGTCGATCACGCGCTCCTCGGAGACCTCACCGACCGACTCGAGCTCGATCTTCCCCGCCGTCGACGCGACGACCGCCGGCAGATCGCTGATGCGCGGCACGACGCTCGTCTCTCCTGTTCGCAGGGCGCGCTTGAGCGCGGCCGAGACGAGATTCTCGTAGTTGGCGACCGTAACGCGTACCGATACGCCGGACCGCTGCGAGATCTCGGGCGAGCGCCGCGCGAGCTGCGAGATCTCGGCGAGTACCTCCTTCATGTAGCCGGGAACGACGGTGGTGATCCCCGGGTCGACGAAGACCTGACGCTCCTGCTCGGTGATGGCTACCTCCGTCGCGATCTCCTTCGGATAGTGCGTTCGGATCTGTGAGCCGAAGCGGTCCTTGAGCGGGGTGATGATCCGGCCGCGGTTCGTGTAGTCCTCCGGGTTCGCCGACGCGACCACGAAAAGATCGAGCGGCAGGCGCACCTTGTAGCCGCGGATCTGCACGTCGCGCTCTTCCATGACGTTGAGGAGGCCGACCTGCACGCGCTCCGCGAGGTCGGGAAGCTCGTTCAGGGTGAAGATCCCCCGGTGAGTGCGCGGGACGAGGCCGTAATGGATGGTGAGCTCATCCGAGAGGTAGCGTCCCTCGGCGACCTTGATCGGGTCGACCTCGCCGATGAGGTCGGCGATCGAGATGTCCGGAGTGGCGAGCTTCTCGCTGTAGCGCTGGTCCGGCGTCAGCCACACGAGCTCGACCGAGTCGCCGTCGTTCGCGACCCGGTACTTGCACGCCGCGCAGATCGGTGCGAACGGGTCGTCGTTGATCTCGCAGCCGGCAATGGCCGGGACGGTCGCGTCGAGCAGCTCGATGAGACGTCGCGCGATCCGCGTCTTGGCCTGGCCGCGCTCGCCGAGGAAGATGATGTCCTGCCCCGAGAGGATCGCGTTCTCGATCTGCGGGATCACCGTCGTCTCGTACCCGACGATGCCCTTGAACATCTCGCGCTTCGCGCTGAGCGCGGCGATCAGATTTCCGCGGAGCTCTTCCTTCACGCTCTTCGGTCGATAGCTCGTCTCGCGAAGCGCGCCGATGGTCGTCGCTTGAGTCATACGGTCGGATCTCCTCGCATATCGATCGGTGTTCTCTCTCCACGGTAATCGGCCAGAGCCGCGCGAACGTCCGGGATCTCACGCCGTCGTCTCTGGACCAGGTCGCAGATGAATTCCGTGCGCCGCTCCAGCTCGGCTGCCACGGTGTCGACATCCTCGCTTCGGCGCTTCGCGATGAGCTCGAGCTCTTCGTCCTCGTCGTGGTCGTGATCGTCGGTGCCCTCACGATGCTCCACCAACGGAAGCATCCGGAGGCCGGTCCCTTCGCGCGGGGTGAGCCGGTGCAGGCTCACGACCCGACGCGCGTACTGTCCCCCGATGGTGGCGTACACCCGCATCACCATGAGCAGGTCGACGCGCGCGAGGTCTTGTGGCGCGACGCCGAGCTCTCCGGTGAGCTGCGCGATCGCTTCGTCGGCGCTGTCGGCATGGAGCGTCGACCCGATCGCGTAACCCTTACGTAGGGTCTCGAAGACGCGGACGGCTTTCGGGCCCCAGAGATAGACGGGCAGGTGGGACGAGAGCTCGTTCCCGAGCAGGATCGTGCGCTCCGGTGCCGTCTGCTTGAGGTAGTCGAACGTCTCGACCCACCCGCGCAGGAACACCCGCCGCACGTCGTTCGGAAGGAAGTCGAGAAGCGCGGTCAGTGTCGTGGTCTTGCCGGAATGAGGTTGCTCCGCGGCGATCAGGATCGATCCGTGCGCCTCGAGGACCATCCCGCAGAGCGCCGCCGTGCGCGGATCCATGTTCCGGGCCTCGAGCAGCTCGGTGACCGACATCGGGATCGGCGGTTCCCAGTTCCAGCCCCACCAACCCACCGGCATGTCGTAGTCGCGCGGGGATAACGGGCGCTCGACGAGGCTCTGACGGCGGTATTGCACGGCCTTCGACTCCTTGGCCGAGCGTAGCACGCTATCCTGCGCACTCCGGTGGCTGAGGACGAGCGGAGCATCGATGACCCCGCGCGGCTCGCCGATGAAGCGCGCGAGATCGTGCAGAAGGCCGCAACGGAACTGCGCGCGCAACGCATTCCGATCGAGACGGAGCCCCCGACGGTCTTCAAGCCCGATTGAGCCTTAGCGAATTTCGCTTCTGCACGGTGGCCGAGCTGTCGGCGGCGCTGCGCAAGCGGCGTTTCTCCGCGGTCGAGCTCGCGCGCGCATCACTCGATCTCCTTCGAAAGCTCGGACCGAACTACAACGCGGTCGCCGCGCTCATGCCCGAGCGCGCGCTCGACGAGGCCAAGCGCGCCGATGTCGCGCTGGCGAAAAGGCAGGGCGGCCCGCTGACCGGGATCCCGTACGGCGCGAAGGACCTTCTCGCGGCGCGCGGCGCGCCGACCACGTGGGGCGCCCCACCGTATCGCGACCAGATCATCGGAGAGGACGCGACCGTCGTCGCGAAACTGAAACGGAGTGGCGCGGTTCTCGCCGCGAAGCTCGCGATGGTCGAGCTCGCCGGCGGCGGCGGCTATCGCTACCCGAGCGCGTCGCTCCAAGGCCCCGGCCGCAATCCTTGGAACAGGGAGCATTGGTCCGGCGGATCGTCGAGCGGGTCAGGCTCGGCCGTCGGCGCGGGCCTCGTGCCCTTCGCCATCGGCTCCGAGACGTCGGGCTCGATCGGAACACCGTCGGCCTACTGCGGCGTCACTGGGCTCCGCCCGACGTACGGCCTCGTCTCGCGGAAAGGCGCGATGGCGCTCTCGTGGACGCTGGACAAGCTCGGCCCGATGGCGCGTACGGCGGAGGACTGCGCGGCCGTGCTCGAAGCGATCGCGGGAGCCGACCCGGCGGATCGAACGACGAGCGGCAAGCGCTTCAAGCCGATGGCCGCGCGTGCCGCGGCCGGCGCGACCAAACGAGCGCGGATCGCCTTCGCCGAAGAGGACATCGCCGAACACGCGTCGCCGGAGGCGAAGCGCGCACTGGAAAAGGGTGTGGCCGAGTTCAAGCGGATAGCGCCGAGTTTCGTTCGCGCGACGCTGCCGGTGATGCCTTACGGGCCGATGGTGCAGACGGTGTACGGGTCCGAGGGGGCGGAGATTTTCGCCGAGCTCATCGAGGGCAAGCGCTTCGAGCAGCTCATCGACGCTCGTCAGAAGGCCGGACTGCGGGCGGCACTCGAGACGAAGGCGCGCGATTACCTGCACGCCATGCGCTTGCGGACTCGGCTGCAGGACGCGCTCGACTCGATGTTCCGTGATGTCGACGTGATCCTCTCCGTCGGACGCGCCATAACCGCAACGCCGATCACTCAGCCACTTGATAGCCCGCCGACGACGGCGAGCGCGTCGCCCCCCGCGAACCGGCGAACCGGGAATATCGGGCTCATCGCGGCCGGCAATCTCGCGGGTGTTCCCGCGATCTTCTTTCCATGCGGCTTCGGGACCGACGGTCTGCCGGTGGGGCTGCAGCTCGTTGGACCGCCCTTCAGCGAGCCGCTCCTGGTCGCGCTGGCGTCGGCTTACCAGCGCGAGACGGACCACCACCGCAAGCGCCCGCGGGACTGAGCGCCGGGCGCCGCCCTGACGCCCGCGACGGCCAGCCCGCGGTCGGCCAGGAAGCGCCAGCGCGTCGCGAGCAGAAATGCCGCGAGGTAGAGGACGGCTGCAACGGCGATGAGCGACTGATAACCGGTGATGAGCGCCGTCCATTCCAAAACGCCCCCGACCATCGCGCCGACGACGTTCGATGCGAAAGCCATGTCCGCCGCTCGGGAGTCGCGGAACGAGAACGAGAACGCGACGTTGGCGAAGAAGATCGGGGCGAAGACGAGCGCGGCCGCCAGGCCGTAGCGCAGCCACGGCGGGTCGAGCAGCAAGGCGGTTGGTGGGAGCACGGCGTTCACCGCGAGCGCGACGAAGATGGCGGCGTAGATCGGCCAAGCCCGCGGGATCCGGAGCAACGCATTCACGCCGATGGCGGCGAGGACGACGAGCAGGATCGCGAAGAACGCGAGCGCGTTGACGATCCAGGTGGTGCCGAAGAGCAGGCTGAATGTGACGAGGCTCCGCGTCTCGAGCAACAGGAACGCGACGCCCAGGGCGAAGAAATGCGGACTGAACTCGCGCAGCGACGCACCGGACCGGCGCATCGTCACCGCGACCGCGCCGACGGCGAACGCGATCATGAGACCCAGAGCGAGGACGTACCGCGGTGCGATGCCGCGATCGCGCAGGTATGGAAACGGCCAGTCGTCGATCGCGGGTGGCACCGGGCCTCCGATGAACGGAAACACGGCGGTCGCGCTCGTCCGCGGGCCGATGGCGAGCCACGCGCGGAACCCGCCGCCGAACTCCGGGTACGTGCGGACGATCGGATCGATCCCGAAGACGTCGCGGAGCGTGGTCGCGTACCGGTCGACCAGGAACGGCTCGCGGTACGCGTTGTAGAGGACAACAACCCCGCCGGGCGCGAGGTGGTCGCGCGCCGACTCGAAGGCCTCGCGCGTGAAGAGGAATGACTCGAGACGCACGTTCGCGCTGTTGCCGACGAGGACGAACGAGTCGGTCTGCGCGAACACGATGAGGTCGTACCGCTGATCGCTGCGGCGCAGGAACGCGCGGCCGTCGTCGACGTAGCGGTGCACGCGTGCGTCGGCATACGGCCGGTCCGGGTGACGCGAGACGCCGATATCCAAGATCACCCCATCGATGTCGACGGCGTCCACCTCCGCGACGCCGTTGCGGAGGGCCGCGGAGGTGTCGTTTCCGGCGCCGGCACCGATGATCAACGCGTGTGTGAAGGTCCGTCCCGGGAACTGGCGGTACACCTCGCTGAAGTACGGTGGCGCGAGCGGCGCGGGCGTCAGATCCTGGTAAGGGATGCCGTTGACAGAGATCTGCTCGGTCCCATCAGGGAGGGTCTGAAGACTCAGCCGGTGGTAGGCCGACCAGTGGTCGCCCTGCGCGAGGTCGAAGAGACCGAGAGCGAGGATGCACGCAAGCGCGCTCCCGGTCACCGTTGCGGTTCGATCGATCCCCGCGCCGAGGGCCAGCAGAGCCAGGAGAACCACGAGCACCGCGAACCACGCGAGCGGCGGCGTCACGAGCGCCGATAAGGCAGCGAACGCCGCGATACCGAGGAGTGCGCCCGCGATGTCCGTCGCATACGCGCGAAGCGGCGGAAGCGTGCGAAAGAGCGGGCCGAGCGGACGCGCGAGCGCAGCCATGGCGAGCGTCGTGAGAACGACGACCGCGCCCAGCACCAGGACATTCACGTCGACGAGCTCCCGCGGGGTCGCGCCGATGAAGATCTGGTCCGGGGTCGGCGGAGCGACGTTCAGCCGCCCCGAGAGCACGACCGCGATGAGGCCGAAGAGAAGAAGCGGCGCCGGATCGATGCGCGGCTTCCAGCTCGAACGGCCGGAGAGGATGCCGAGTCCGATCCCGAGAAAGCTCGCCATGAGGATGAAGTTGTTGAAGAAGCCGACGTAGATGATGTTGCTCGGGACCCAGCGGATGAAGAGGAGCTCCGCGAAGAGCACGGCCGCGCTGGTGAGGAAGAGGCGCACCGCCGGACGCGCGAGGACGGGGACGATCAGCGGCGCCCTCTGCACCGGCCGAAGGCTAACCCCGATTGAGGCTCGTTTCGGCGACCGGCGCTATCGGGACGGTCTCGACCTCGTCACGAGCGAAACTGACCAGTCATCGATGCGAGCACCCGGATCTGTTCTCGTTCGCTGCCGTACGGCTGGAACATGATGTTCGCGTGCCCGATGCCTTTGTCGGCGTAGCTGCGCAGCTTCGCCGCGGCGTCCTCGGCTGTTCCGAACACGAGCCCCGGCCGCTGCTTGAGGAATCCGGCGCGGTCGGTCTTCGCCCGCGCCGCGAGGGTGTCGAGCCGCGACTCCGCCTCCGCGCGCGTCGCGCCGACGCAGGCAATCAGGAACGCGCTCCGCAGCAGCGTTTTCGGGTCGCGCTCCTCGGCGCGGCAAGCCTCGTCCAGGTCGCGCATACGATCCGGTAGGTCGCCCGGAGCCGAGGCGCTGACCGTGATGTTGAACGCGTGCCCGTACTTCGCAGCGGCCCGCATCACGCGCGGTTTCGACCCGCCGATCCAGATCGGGAGAGGCTTCTGGAGTGGCTTGGGCGAGCAGAGCGCGTTGTCGACGCGGTAGTGCTTGCCGTGATAGGTCGCGCGCTCGTCCTTCCACATGCGTGTGCAGATCTCGAGCGTCTCGATCATTTGGGTGACGCGCGTGGGGGCGTCGGGGAACTCGTAGCCGTACGCTCGGTACTCGACCTCCTTCCAGCCGGCACCCAGACCGAAGTCGAGCCGCCCCTTGCTCATGACGTCGACACCGGCGGCGATCTTCGCGAGCAGCGCCGGGTTGCGGTACGACTGCGACGTGACCATCGGCCCGATGCGGATGCGCTCGGTCCGCACGGCGAGCGCGGCCAGGAGCGTCCAGGCTTCGAGGCAGTCCGTCCTGGTGGCGTTCGCATCGAGGAACAGGTGGTCGGAGACCCAGAGGTGGGTGAAGCCCGCGCGCTCGCCGTCGAGCGCGATCGCGAGGACGTCCTCGTAGGTGAAGCCGAACTGCGGCTCGATCTGAACGCCAAGATCCACGCGGGGACTCTAGCGGCGCGCCATGATCAGCGCTCCGAGGGCGCGTCCTCCTCGGCGGTCAGGCGGAACATCATGTGGCGGCCGGTCACGGTCAACGTCGCGAGCATGAACGCGGCGAAAACCGCGATCCCCACGTTCGGGATCGGCCCGAGTCCCACGACGAGCGCGTTGAAGCCGGCGACGAGCACGAACCACACCAGGAACGCGAAGAGCGTCTCGCGGAACTGGAACGTGATCGGCCGCCTGGGGACGCGGCGCTCCGGGCGCCGCTCCGGCGGGAGCGCGGCCTCGGCCTCTCGGCGGCGTCGACGGTCCGCGCGCATGACGCGCGCGACGTAGCCCACGCACACCGCGAGCACGAGGAACTCGCCAAGCGCATTCGCATAACGACCGAGCGCGATCGACACCGGGATCAGGAGCAATGCGAGCACGGCGATGATCGCGGCCACCGTCGCGAGAAGGATCGTCACCGTACGGCGCGCGCTCATCGTGCCAAGAGGGCCCGGTCGAGGACCTCGACGACGTGGAGCACGGGTACGTCGGTGCGCCCGCGGGTGCGGAGCCCGGCCGCGATCTGAAGCATGCAGCCGGGGTTCGCTGTGACGACCGCGTTTGGCCGAGTCGCGAGGATCGCGTCGATCTTCGGCTCGAGGAGCCGGTCGGCGTACTCCGGCTGGGCGAGGTTGTAATAGCCGGCGCTCCCGCAGCACACGTCGGCGTCGGCCATCTCCACGAGCTCGAGGCCGCGCACTCTGGAGAGGAGCGCCCGCGGCTGCGCCCGGATCCCCTGCGCGTGTGCGAGATGGCACGGGTCCTGGTAGGTGACGCGTATCGGCAGCTCCCCGAAATCTTCGTCGGCGGAGGTTGCCGCGAGGTACTCGCTGACGTCGCGCACGCGCGACGCCAGGCCCGAGGCGCGCTCGGCCCAGTTCGGCCGGTCCTCGAGGAGATGCGCGTAGCTTTTGAGATGCGCCCCGCAGCCGGCCGCGTTCACGAGGACGACCTCGGCGCGCTCGAATGCGGCGATGTTCTGCTTCGCGAGCCGTACTGCCTCGGCCTTGTCGCCGGCGTGCGCATGGAGCGCACCGCAGCACGTCTGTCCCGGCGTGTCGATGACCTCGGTACCGAGGTGTGCGAGTACGCGGGCCGTCGCGGTGTGCACGTCTCCGTAGGACGCCCGCATGACGCATCCAAGAACGAGCGCGACGGACGACCGCGGTGAAGCGACTCGGACCGGCCGATAGGCCGGCCGGCCCACCGGAGGCGCGAGCGCATCGAGCCGCCGCAGTCCCGGGGACAGAAAGCGGCGCACGAGCCGGCGCAGCCCGGTCCGGTCCGAGACCGACAGAAGCGCGGCCATCGCGCGGAGCAGCCACGGCCGCGAGACCGACCAGAGGAGCACGCGTCCGAGTGGCGTGGTGCCTCGTGCCTGCGCGATGCCGGCGCGCGTTTCTTCGATGAGGCGGCCGTACGGCACACCCGAGGGGCACACGGCTTCGCACGCGCGGCACGCGAGGCAACGGTCGAGGTGCACCACCGTGGCGTCGCTCGCGCGGACGTCGATGCGGCCGTCCGCGATCGCCCCCATGAGATGGAGGCGTCCTCGCGGCGACTCCGTTTCGAGGTGCGTGATCTGATAGGTCGGGCACGCCTCGAGGCAGAGCCCGCA
Organism: Chloroflexota bacterium; assembly: GCA_005889295.1. Taxonomy (GTDB): domain Bacteria; phylum Chloroflexota; class Limnocylindria; order P2-11E; family P2-11E; genus 3-1-20CM-2-70-9. Next base: position 11,266 of record VBEY01000108.1, read on the forward strand.
GTGGATGCAGCGCTCGAGGCCGGTCGTGTCGAAGACCGTGCTCACGCGGGCATTCGCCCTGGTGCGAGCACGCCGCGCGGGTCGAAGCGCTCCTTGAGCGCGCGAGCGATGCCAAGCGGGACGCGCGCCGCCCCCCACGCGCCGCCCACGTCGCGTTTGTAATCCGCGCTGGCCCGCTCCAGCACGGCGACGCCACCGGCCGCCTCGACGGATGCGCGGACTTTGCGGAAAGTGGCGCGGTCGATCGATCTCAGGAGGTACGCAGTGGAGTTCGCCGGATAGACGACCGCACCGTAGCCCGCGAACTCGATCTCCGGCCGGGTGCCCGCCGGCCAACCGACGCGGGCCGCCCACTTTGCTTCAAGCGGGAGCGCTGCGACGCGATCCCAGACCTCGTTCGCCACGTCGTGGCACCGCACCCGTTCGCGGATGGCGCGACCGAGGCGGCGCACGGCGGCCGCGGGTCCCGCGAGCCGGACGAGCAGCGCCGCATCACCGCGCGAACCGATTGCGCCGACCGCCTCGCCCGTGACGATGGCGAGCGCATCCAGCGGAAGACCGGAGGCGTGAAGCTCGCTCGCCGTCGCAAGCGCGGCGGCGACGTCGACCTCGGCGACCAGCGAGACCGTGCGTTCAGGTATCGCCGTGAGCTTCAGGGTCAGCTCGACGATGGCCGCGAGCGTCCCGAGCGTCCCACTCCAAAGGCGGGTGAGGTCGTAACCCGTGACGTTCTTCACGACCCTGCCGCCCGAATGCACCGGGGTGGCATCGCCGAGGACGACGCGCGCGCCGATGACCCAGTCGCGCGGATGGAAATACCGGAGACGCGAGGGCCCCCCGGCGGCGCTGGCGAGCGTGCCGCCGACAGTGGCGCGCTCGGGCAGTCCCGGTTCGATCGGCCACCGCTGCTTGTGTGGGGCGAGCGCCACGGAGAGCTCCGCGAGCGTCGTACCGGCGCGAACCGTCACCACGAGGTCGTCCGGCACGTACTCGACGATGCCGCGCACCGCTGAGAGATCGAGCGCCAGGTCGTAGCGCGACGGCGGATCGCCCATGCCGAGACGCGTCGTCCCGCCGCTGACCACCATGGCTTGGCCCCGCTCGTTCGCCTCGCGGATCGCGTTGACGACGTCGGCCGAATCGTTCGCGCGGATAACGTCACGCGGGTTGATCCCGTCGACAGCATGTCGGTCGAGACCGATGGCTACACCCACATGCCCTCCGCGAGCGCGCGCTTGGTGCGCTCCGTCGGGATGTCTGCGCAGGCATCCCCGCCGGGAAAGACCTTACCCGGGTTCATCGTCCCGTCGGGGTCGAACGCATCGCGCGCACGCCGCTGCGCTTCCAGATCCTCGG
>VBEY01000095.1 GCA_005889295.1 Chloroflexota bacterium
CTGCGCCCAGGGCATGATCGCGGTGTTGACCAGGTTGGTCCCGACGAGTGGGTTGGTGATCTCCGACGGTGGGGTCGCGGGGTTCCATCCGGTGCCCGTCGCATCGACCTTGTACGCGATGTGCTTGCCGTCGGACCAGAACGCGTAGACCCTCCCCGCATCGTCAACGGAGATCACCGGGAAGATCCGGTCGTAGCGATCTCCCGGCGGGCCGTGATAGATCTCGTAGTCGTGCCATACGACGGCCGGCACACCGGGGTACGCGACATCGGTGACGGTACCGATCGCTTCGTATACCCGGTTGTAGTTGACGGTGCCGGCCGCGAATTGGTTGATGTTGTCGGTAGCGCTGTCCGGTGTCTGGAAGATCGAGTAGATGGTGAGTGCCCCGCCCTTCGGCCGTCGGGTCACGATGTTCCCGAGCTCGTTGCCGGCTAAGTCACCCGACCACTGTCCTACGGGCACCTCGATAGGATTAATGAGCGGGGTGCTCTGGACGTAGGTTTGGCCACCGTCGACCGAGATGCTCACGTCGATGTTCCCGGTGGTTACGTCGTGGTAGCTCATGAAGACGGTGTCGAACCCGCCGCTGTTGAGCTTAGGGTCGGCCGCCTGCCACATCCGGTCGTCCCCGCCCACCTGCGCCGCACCGGGGTTGGGTGGGCCGAACGTCGTGCCGCCATCGTTCGACTTGCCGACCGTAATGTTGGCTGCAGTGAGGCTGGAATACGCGAGACCGGAGTCGGTCGGCGTTCCGAAACCGACGAGTGCCGCGGTTTCCTGCGGCCCGATCGCCCAGTCGCAGTCGCCGCCACCGGCAGTGTGGTCCGGGAAGCCGAGGAAGGTCGACGCCGACCCGTCGTGCCTTATCCGGAATGCTTTGCAGCCCGCGGGAACCCCCGTCGGGCCGATTACGAACGACTGACCGAACTGATCGGTTCTGATGCTCGGCTCGGCCGCGTTGGTGCTGCCCTGCAACAAGAGGTTCTTGTTGAAGGTCGCCGTCGGTGGGAATGAGGTCGAGACATGTGCGGTTCCAACGGTGGTCGTCGCGGCTTCGATCGGACTTGCGCTCGTGGATGGGATCAGCGAGACGACGAGAACGAACGCGGTGCCAAGCGCGCGAATGCGACCCATGCGGCCACCTTCCGCTCAAAAGAATTTTGGAGATGCAGGTTGCGACTCTTCACGCGATGCGCTAGCGACGCGCTGCATGACCGGTGCCAGAACAAGAGCGCGCTCGCTCGGACGCTCGACGTTCAGGCGAAGGTCACGCGAAGGTCAACGGCAGGGAAACAGCTCTGCGTTAGTGCCGGGGCAGGATCGCACCTTCATTTGGTTCGACCGTGATCGGCCGTCGGGCACGGGATCGCAGGACGATCGCGCCCGCGATCAGCACGATGAGTAACACGAGCACGATGAGCCGCGGCCAGTCGGGATAGATGCTCTCTGCAGTGAGCACCCGCTCCGAGCCCGACGTCAGATCGAGATGCCACACCAGGCGCGAGTTCTCCGCGGGAAGACCGTTCGTCGCGGTGACCACGCCGGGCAGGCCTACGAAGTAGTCGTAGGTGATTCCGGCAAGGATCGCCTGCGCGAGCTGCTGCGAAGTCGCGTCGTTCGGCGTCGGGGTCCCGGTCGGCGTGGTGGGCGCGCGGGCTGAGACAACGACTCGGACCGCGTAGCGCCGCGCGAGGAGCCAGTCGTCGGCCTTGACGTTGATCGTCCCGACATCGAATCCGCCGGTCGAAGACTGAGGCACGGCGGTCTGCGCTTCGGTGAGGCTCACCGATCGGGACATGCGAAGGTGGATCCCCGCGCCATCCGAATTGTCGCGAACCTGCCACTGCGTCCCGGTCTGCCCCTGCGTTTGGCCTTTTGCGGCTGCGTCGGTCATCGCCTGCTTCACTGCGGTGCCGAGGAGGCCATCCGCCTCGACGTTGACGTCCTGCTTGACCGATGCGCCGGGCAGGATCGGATTCGGCTCGATCGTCTGCGTCACACCGAGCGCGAACTTGCCGAAGCACGCGGTCGCGAGAAGGCCCGCGGCGGCGAGCATCGGAAGGCGGCGGTACATCGGGCGGGATTGTGGGCTGAAGGACCCCCGCCGCGGTCTAGAACCTGTCTCGCTTTGGGGCGGTGGCCAATACAACCCGCGATCTGGCCCTGGATCAAGGATCCGCCGGCCTCGCGAACTACGGTCGCCAAGCGCGATGGCAAGATCTTCTGCTGCCCGAACTGCGCGAACGCGCACATGAGCTCGCAGCGCTCCTCCGCGGAGAGCGCGACGGGCTAGCTGCCGGTCAGGCGGCTTCGGCCTCCGGAGCGATCTCCTCGAGCGAGCGTCCGCGCGTTTCCTCGCCGAGTACGGCGACAGCCACAGCGGTGATCACGAGCAAGGCCATGAAGACCGCGAACGTGCCGTTTACCGCGATCGCGGTCACGAGCACCGGCGTGAGATATGGCCCGATGATCCCGCCGACGCGTCCCACCGCGGCCGCGACGCCGGCGCCGGTCGCGCGGACGGATGTCGGATAAAGCTCGGGCGTAATCGTATAGACGACACCCCACGCTCCGAGGTTGAAGAAGGAAAGCAGCGAGAGCCACAGCAACACAAGCCCCGAGTTCCCCGTATCGGTGCCAGCCCCAACGTTGCCGAACATGTATGCGCTGACCGCGGTGCCGAGGAGATATACGACGAGGGTCGGCTTCCGACCCCAGCGTTCCACGAGCCACGCCGCGCTGAAGTATCCGGGAACCTGCGCGAGGGTTGAAAGGAAGAACAGCATGTTCGCCTGGCCCGGCCTGATGTCGTCGAACCCGCGCGCGACGAGGAGCGAGGGGATCCACAGGAACATTCCGTAGTACGTGAGAACGACGCCAAACCAGAGGATCCACAGCATCGCTGTCCGGCGGATGTAGCGCCCACCCAGGAGCTCGGCGATGCGTGTCTTCCCGGCGCGGACCGGCGCGATGACGGGCGCGAGTGTCAGGAGCGCTCCTCCACCTGCGCGCTCGATCCGTCGCACGACGGCGTCGGCTTCCGGGGTGCGGCCACGCTCCGCCAGATACCGCGGAGACTCCGGAAGCGCTCGGCGGAGGTACGCGACATACAGGGCCGGTAGCGCGCCGATGGCGAACGCTCCGCGCCATCCGTAGGCGGGAAGGACTGTGACCGCGACGATCCCGGCGAGGATCGTGCCCCAGGCCCAGAACGATTCGAGGAGCACGATCATCCGTCCGCGTTGCGAGCGCGGCGAGAGCTCCGAGACGAGCGTTGCGGCGACCGGCAGCTCTCCCCCGAGCCCGAGCCCCGCGACCACACGCGCAGCGAGCAATGTCTCGTAGGTCGGCGCGAGCGCTGACAGCGCGGCGCCAAGCGAGAAGACGATGAGCGTCGCGGTGAATATGCCGCGGCGCCCGTAGCGGTCGGCAAGACGGCCTGCGACCGCGGCGCCGAAGAACATGCCGACGAACGTCGCGCTTCCGATGAGTCCGCGCTGGCCCGGATCGAGCTTGAACTCGGAGCCGATCGGGGCCAGGAGAAAGCTCAGCATGAGGACGTCCATCGCGTCGAACATCCAACCGAGGCCCGAGATCGCGAGCAGACGCCAGTGGAAGCGGTTGAGCGGCACGCGATCGAGCCGCGCGACGAACGTCTCTGCCGCGGCGCTCAACTGCCGAGGCATCCCTCCGCGGCGAGCAGCTCCGCGTTCAGGACCGAAGCGCCGGCGGCACCGCGAATCGTGTTGTGCGTGAGCACGACGTACTTGATGCCCATCGCGGGATCCTCGCGCACGCGCCCGACGACCGCGGCCATGCCGCGCTCGGTGTCTCGGTCGAGGATGGGCTGTGGGCGGTCGCGGCCGTCGCGGACGTGGATCGGCCGCTCCGGTGCTGTCGGGAGCTTGAGCTCCTGCGGCCGACCCCGGAACTCGCGCATCGCTTCCTTCACCGCGTCGGGCGAGGGCGAGCCGCGGAGCGCGACGCTCACCGTTTCCGTGTGGCCGTCCCGCACCGAGACGCGGTTGCAGTGCGCCGAGAACGCGAAGGTTGCGTCCACGAAGCGCTTCCCGTCCCACGTGCCGAGGAACTTCTTCGTCTCCTGCTCCATCTTCTCCTCTTCCTCGGCGATGAACGGGACCACGTTGTCGAGCGCATCAAGCGACGCGACGCCGGGGTAGCCGGCTCCGGAGAGGGCCTGCATCGTCGTGACAACGGCGCGCTCGATGCCGAACATCCTGTGCAGGGGCGCGGCGGCGAGCGCGAAGCCGATCGCGGAACAGTTCCCGTTCGTCACGATCGAGCCGGACCAGCCACGCTTGCGGCGCTGCACGTCGAGGGCGTGCATGTGCTCGGCGTTGACCTCCGCGATCATGAGCGGGACGTCCTGGTCCATGCGGTGCGTCTTCACGTTGGAGAAGACGTGGTGCCCGGTCTTGGCGAGGGCCGCCTCCCACTGCTCGGCTGCGTCGGCCGGCAATGCCGAGAAGCAGACCTCGGCATCGAGGTCGGCCGTGGTCGGCTGCAGGGTCATACCCGCGACCGCGGCCGGCATCTCGCCGGACCAGTGCCACGGGGTCACATCGCCGTAGCGCTTGCCGGCCTTCGCATCGCTCGTGGTGAGCGCGCTGATCTCGAACCAGGGATGGCCCTGCAGCAGTCCAATGAACCGCTGCCCGACCGTCCCTGTGGCGCCGAGGATCGCGACCTTGCGCTTGCGCATCCGGCCAAGTCTGACGTATCAGGCGATCGTTGCGGCAAGCCAGCGGCGAGCGGGGTCGATCCAGCGCAAGAGACGCAGGTGCGCGGCCGCGAGGGACGCGAGCATCTCGTCGTCGCTAACGACATGCCGGCCCTCGATTCGGATCTGCCAGTGGCCGTGCGTTCCGGCGTCGTAGTCGATCGTTTGATAGATGAGCTGTCCGACACGAGAGATCTCGGACACGCGAATGGTGACGGCGCCCAGGTGCCGTTCGGTGGGCCTCGGGTCGTTCCCGATCTCGGGGTCGTACCGCTCGATCAGGGCGACCCCATTCGGCGCGAGATGGCGCCGGACCGCTTGCAGCATCGCGAATCGCATCTCGTCAGGCGCGTTGATGAGGGTGCTCATGAGGAGCACGCCGCCGAACGTGCGCCCGAGGTCGAGATCCTCGATGCGCGAGAGGACCGTTTCGGCGCCTTCGATGAGCTCGAGCATTTCAGGGTTGAAGTCGACGGCCACGACGCGGCGACCGAGCGCGATCAGCGGATGGGTGATGCGGCCCGAGCCCGCGCCGAGCTCGAGAATCTCGGCATTGTCCGGTATTTCGCGGTCGATGAGCTCGGGCTCGTCCGCGGCCTCGAGCAGGCGATAGAGGTCCACAGGCGCGCCTGGGTCGCGCACGCGGTCGAGTGTGGCAGACGGCAGGAGGCCGAGCACTCACCCAGTGAAACGGACGAGGTCTACGAGGAGCGCAGGCGTGACGCGCGGCGCGTGGCTGATGACCGCACCGGTCTCATCGAGCACTCGGTAGCCATTGGCGATCGGCGTGACGTTGTCGGGGATGATCGTGCGCACGAGGTCGCCGTGCTCGTCGAAGACGAGGTAGCTCGGTGTGTACCGGCATTTGTAGAAGTCGCCGATCGCCGCCCCAGCCGCGGTCGGCAGCTCCACCCGAACGAACCGGGCCTGCCGGCCGAGGCGCGTCGCCGCGATCTTGATGGTGCGCCGGTTGGCCATGCAGATGAGGCAGAAGTTCGAGTACAGCTCGACGACGGTGGGCTTGCCGCTCTTCACGAGGCGGGCGAGCTGCTCCGGGGGCACGACCGCGATACCGAGGATGGTCGGGATGGTGACGGCGGCTACGAGGAGCAGGAAGCTGAAGTGGTTGAGCGTCCTCAGCGGTGGAACTCTTCGTGGATGAGGCGCACCGCCTTCTCGCGGTCTTTCTCCATGACCACAAGAGAGATGTTCAGCTCGCTCGACCCCTGCGCGATCGCGACGACGTTCACGCCGGCCTTTCCGAGCGCCGTGAACACGCGAGCGGCCACCCCGGGCGTGCCGCGCATCCCCTCCCCCACCGCGGCGACGATCGCGACCGGCCGCTCGACGTCGATCTTCTCGACGTCGTGCCGCTCGACGTCGTGCCGGCGCAGCTCGGCGTTGAACATCTTCTCGAGCGCACCTTTCAGGCGATCGGTCGCGTCGTCGGGGACGACGAGGCAGATCGAGTTCTCGCTCGATGACTGGCTGATCATCATGACGGAGACCCGCTCCGCCGCCGCGGTGTCGAACACGCGGGCCGCGAATCCGGGAACGCCGCTCATGCCCGCGCCCTGCACCGTGATGAGTCCGAGCCCGCCGAGCGACGTGGTCGCCTTCACGACGCTGCCGTCTTTGTCGGTGTTGTTCGTGATCGTGGTGCCGCGGTCCGACGGCGCGAATGTGTTGAGGATCCGCACCGGAATCCCGGCCTCGACGGCCGGAAGCACCGTGCGCGGATGGATCACCTTCGCGCCGAAATAGCTAAGCTCCGCGGCCTCCGCGTAGGACATCGAATCGAGCGGCTTCGCGCCCTTCACGACACGGGGATCGGCGCTCATGACACCGCTGACGTCCGTGTAGATGCGTAGGTCGTCGGCCTTCGTGGCCGCCGCGAGCACGGCGGCCGAGTAGTCCGATCCGCCGCGGCCGAGCGTCGTCGTCACGCCGTCCACCGTCGAGCCGATGAACCCTGTGACCACCGGCACGACGCCGTAGCCGAGCCGCGAGTCGAGCTCCTTCGACGCACGCGACCGCGTCTCCTCAACGATTGGATTAGCGTGCCCGAACGCATCGTCGGTGATGAGGAGTCCCTCAGCCGAGAGGGCTTCGGCCTTCGTGCCGGTGTGGTTCAACACCGCGGCGACGATCGGCGCCGAGATCCGCTCTCCATACGAGACGATCGCATCGAGGGTTCGCGCGGTGCATTCCCGAAGGATCGCCACGCTCTGCAGGAGCGCGGTGGTGCGCTCGGTGAGGTCGGCGATCTCCTTCAGCACGTCCGCCGATTCGAAGCCGAGGGCGTCGGCGACGAGATTCCGGTGCTCTCCCGAGAGCCGGAGGATTGTGTCTTGCGCGGTCTGGGCGTCTCCGTTCTCGGCGGCGCGAGCGGCGCCGATGAGCGCATCGGTCGTGCCGGCCGTCGCGGAGACGACGACGATGCGCTCGCCCCTCGTTCCCTTCACGATCTCGG
>VBEY01000030.1 GCA_005889295.1 Chloroflexota bacterium
CGGTCAAGAACGCGGGGGAGCAGGTGCGTGAGGAGCGGGAGCCAGGATCAGAGCGTTGACGTGCTCGTAGAGATCCCTCGAGGCTCGCGCACCAAGTACGAGCTGGATCAAAAGACGGGCCGCATTCGGCTCGATCGCGTCCTCTTCTCCTCGGTCCACTATCCAGCCGACTACGGCTTCGTCATGGAGACCATCGGCGGCGACGGCGATCCCCTCGACGCGCTCGTGGTGGTCGAGGAGCCGACCTTCCCGGGTTGCGTCGTGCCGTCACGCCCGATCGGCACGCTCCTCATGCGCGACGAGCACGGCGACGACGAGAAGATCCTCGCGGTTCCGGTCGGCGACCCCAGATTCGACGACGTCAGGGGCCTTAAGGACTTGGCCAAGCACTGGCTCCGCGAGATCGAGACCTTCTTCGCCACCTACAAGGAGCTCGAGATCAACAAGTCGGCCGAAGTGAAAGGCTGGCGCGACGCCGACGTCGCGTGGAAGCTTATCGGCGAGGCGCGGGCCCGCGCGCGGAGAGCGTCGTGAACCGTGAGTACCGGAAATGGTGGAGTCCCGCGCTCGGACGCGACATGGAAATGCTCGTCTTCGGCGACCGCGGCACGCCGGTGCTCGTCTTTCCGACGTCCATGGGCCGGTTCTATCAGTGGGAGGATTTCGGCTTGGTCTCACACATGGCGCCGCGGATCGATGCGGGTTGGCTCCAGCTCTGGTGCGTCGATTCGATCGACGGCGAATCGTTCTACAACAAGGCGGCCGCGCCGCAGGACCGCGCTCGCCGGCACCTCGCGTACGAGCGCTACCTCATCGACGAGGTACTGCCGGCGATCCGTTACGCGAACGGGGTGGACCATCTGATCGTGGCGGGGAGCTCATTCGGAGCGTTCCACGCGCTCGCGTTCGTCACGCGGCGTCCCGGTATCGCGCGCAAGGCGGTGGGCATGTCTGGCGCATACGACACGGCGCGCTGGCTGGACGGCGAACGCGACGGCGAGGCCTACTTCGTGAATCCGCTCGCGTTCCTTCCGAATCTGAACGACGATCGGTATCTCGGTCCGTTGAGGGAAACGGAGATCATCATCGCGACAGGCCGCGACGACCCGAACGTCGACGAATCCAAGCGGCTCGCGGGCGTGCTGCAGCAGAAGGGCGTGCCCGCCGAGCTTCATTTGTGGGATGGTTGGGCTCATGACTGGCCTTACTGGAGGGAGATGGTCGATGAGTACATCTGAGACCGAGAAGATCGTCGGCCTGCTCATCGGCCGCGAGAACACCTTCCCCGGCCCGTTCATCGAAACGGTCAACCGCAAGGGAGCCTCGCAAGGAGTGCGCGCCGACATGGCGAGTCTGGGTGGCGCTCGAGAGATCGAGCCGCAGCGCTACGCGGTCATCGTCGACCGCATCAGCCACGAGGTCCCGTACTACCGCGCCCACCTGAAAAGCGCCGCTGTCCAGGGAACCGTGGTAGTTAACGACCCCTTCTGGTGGGAAGCGGACGAAAAGTTCTTCGAGTGCACGCTCGCGCGCGAGCTCGGTGTCGCGGTTCCGAAGACCGTCGTTCTCCCGAACAAGTCGTACATCCCCGACATCTCGGATCAGTCACTGCGCAACCTCCAGTACCCGCTCGATTGGGACTCGCTCATCGAGTACACGGGGTTGCCCGCGATCCTGAAGCCGAACACCGGCGGCGGATGGAAGGACGTCTATCGCGTCGACTCCAAGGAGGAGCTCATCTGGGCGTACGACCAATCCGGTGGGCTCTCGCCGGGATACCGGCCGAAGACGATGATCCTGCAGGAGTTCATCAAGTGGGAGGACTACATCCGGTGCATCGCCATCGGGCGCAAGGACGTTCTCCCGATTCGTTATGACCCGACCGCGCCATTCCACGAGCGCTATGTCACCAGTCGGCCTGTCGAAGGCGACCTGCGGACTCGGGCGATCCTCAACGCGATCCGTCTCACCGACGCGCTCGGGTACGACATGGACACCGTCGAATTCGCGGTCCGCGACGGAGAGCTCTACGCGATCGACTGGCTGAATCCCGCGCCGGATTTCGATAGCTTCTCGATCAAAGAGGCGAATTTCGCCTGGGTGCTCGAGAAGATGAGCGATCTTGTTATCGCGTATGCCACGGGGCAGGCGGAGCCGCCGTGGAAGGGGGAGCATCGATGGTGGCGGCACGTGCGTTAGCGCGGCGACGCTCTACGACCACGCGCGACCCCCTGGTCGCGTACCACGAGCTGCTCGAGGACCCCAGACTCGCCGACGAGAGCGCGTCCGTTCTCGCGGAAGGACAGCGGAAACGGCGTCTGGTCTTCGGCGATCGGCCCCTCTGCGTTTCGCTGCGGCCCAACCTGATCAGTGACTGGCAGTACGCCGAGGTCAACGCTGCATCGGAGGCGATCTACGCGGCGCTCGGCAGGCTCGAGCGCGCCCTTCTCGACGATGAGGACCTGCGGCGCGAGCTCGATCTCGATCCGCAAGAAGAGACCCTTGCCCTCCGTGATCCGGGGTTCCGCGCGACTTCGCCGTCGGCCCGGCTCGACGGGTTCATCGGCGAGGACGGCGTGATCCGGTTCGTCGAGTACAACGCCGAATCGCCGGCAGGCATGGCGTACAACGACGAGCTGTCGCAGGTCTTCGCGTCGCTCCCCGTCATGAAACGCTTCCAACAAAAGTTCCGCTGCGCCGTGGTCCAGACGCGGGGACGCCAGCTCTCCGCCATGCTGCGCGCGCATCGCGCGCGGTCGGAGCGTCCGCCGACGATCGCCATCGTCGACTGGCGCGGGCTGCCGACGCTCACCGAGTTCGAGATGTTCCAGAGGTATTTCGAGTCACGCAGCATCCCCACGGTGATCTGCGCCCCCGAGGACCTGACCTACTCGCGGGGGGCGCTCCGCGCAAACGGGCGAGTCATCAACGTGGTCTACCGGCGGGTGCTCACGAGCGAGCTCCTGGCGAAAGGCGACGTCTCACGCCCGCTCGTCCGCGCGTACCTCGAGGGAGCCGTCACAGTCGTCAACAGCTTCCGCGCGAAGCTCCTCCACAAGAAGATGAGCCTCGCGCTTCTCTCCGACGACCGTTACGCCGCGCTGTACACGGCGCCGCAGCGGGCCGCGATCGCGAAGCACATCCCCTGGACGCGCAAGGTCCGCGAGGGGCACACCACCTATGCAGGAAAGGTGATCGACCTCGGTGACTTCGTGATCGGCAACCGTGAGCGGCTGGTCCTGAAGCCGAACGACGAGTACGGCGGAAAGGGCGTGGTCCTCGGCTGGACGATCGATCAGCACGAGTGGGAGCAGTCCCTCCTCGCGGCGCTGGGAAGCTCCTACGTGGCGCAGGAGCGCGTCCCCGTCCCGCGCTATCCGTTCCCCGTGGTACTCGACCGGATGCACTTTCTCGACCTTTCGATCGACCACGATCCCTACCTCTTCTGGGGCCGTGTCGCGGGGACTCTCGCGCGGGTCTCCTCGAGCGCCTTGCTGAACGTGACCGCGGGTGCCGGCAGTGTCGTGCCGACCTACGTGATCGCCGGCGGCCCAAGAGGCGCCCGCGAGCGAAGCGCCGCGCGGAACGACGCATGAGCGGTTTGACCATGGCCGAGGCTCTGGCCATCATCTACACGCTGAACCACACCAAC
>VBEY01000031.1 GCA_005889295.1 Chloroflexota bacterium
GGGTGACGTCTAAAGCAAGAGCTACTTCGGCTTCGCGTAGGCGAGGATGCTGGGGTTCACGTCGAGCGCGATACAGGCGTCGTTGCCGACGACCCACGCGTCGTGCCCTGGCGCGACGACGAACGCGTCGCCCGGACCTACGTCGATCTCGGTCCCGTCGTTGTGCTTGATGTGCATGCGTCCCTCGAGCACGTAGCCGAGATGGTTAGTTTGACAGCTGTCGGTCTGCGCGATTGGTTTCACGTTCTCCGACCAGCGCCAGCCAGGCTCGAAGGTTGCGCGTGCGAAAGGCGTGTCGCCGAACTTAACGAGCTCGAGCTTCCCTTTGCCTTTGAAGGCCCGGGTCTCATCGGGCGATTTGAAACTCTTGCGCTGCGCGCTCGCGGTCTTGGTTTGCATCGTCGTTGTGGTCACTGGTGACCTCCCCCATTTATGTGCTGCCTTCAGCTCTGACTAGGCACGGCGCCGACTGTTCGCGGCGGTCCTGTGGAGCACCTCGCCGGCACTAGGGCGCGGACGGTGCTGCGGGTCCGGAGGAACCGCCTAGGTGTACTCCCGATTCGGACGAAAACAAGACTCAAGGCTTCTTCGGATCGTCCTCAACGAGAAGAAGGCGCGAATGTCCGCTGGGCTACTGATCCTGTGCCGTGTCCGTCTTTCGGAACTAGTCGGCGCATCCATCGCTCAAGGCGCGCTCGATCGATCGGCTTGGTCAGGTAGTCGTCGGCACCCAGCGCTAGCGTTTGCGCCGGTTCCGCCTCCACCGTCACGACGATGACGGGGATCTCTGCGGAGGCCGGATCGCTCTTCAGCCTGCGCAAGAAGTCCTCGCCGCGCCCATCCGGAAGACGCAAATCCAGCACCACACCCAGAGGCAGGCCCCGGCGAAGGGCCTCATCCGTTCCCGCCAGTCCGCGAACGACCTCGACCCGCAGATCGAGCGACGCCGCGACCGCAACGATGAGATCGGCGTCGTGCCGGTCATCCTCGAGCACGATGATCCGCTCACCGGTTAGTGGCTCAGTCACGGCATCGGGAACCCGAATGAAGAAGGTCGTGCCCGTGCCCTCAGCGCTTTTGAAGGTGATCGCGCCGCGCATCTCCTCCACCAGCCGCTTCGTGAGGGCGAGCCCCAGGCCGGTCCCGCCCACCTCGATCCGCTCTTCGTGAAACCGCTCGAACACACCGAAGACGCGCTCAACGGCGTGGCTCGGTATCCCGATGCCGTTGTCCGCCACCTCAAGGAGTAGGTCGGTGTCCTCGGTGCGGGCGCGCAGTGTCACAGCGCCGCCAGGGGGCGTGAACTTCACGGCGTTCGAGATGAGGTTCAAGAGGATCTGGCGTACGCGGGTCGCATCGACGAACAGAGGGGACTGGCTCGTCGCCTCAGATGAGAATGCGATCCCTCTCGCCAAGGCGGCGTTGTGACCGGCAGCCTCGACGGGTTCGAGCAGCACCTCGAGCGCCACGATCTCGGGCCGAAACTCGAGCTTGCCGGCCTCGACCTTGGCGAGATCGAGCACGTCGTTGATGAGCTCGAGCAGATGCTCCCCGGACTCACGGATGTTACGCATGAAGCGCTTCTGCTTTTCGGTCATCGCGGCTTCGAGCTGCTCGGTGAGCAAGCCCGAGAAGCCGAGGATCGCGTTGAGCGGGGTGCGCAGCTCATGGCTCATGTTCGCGAGGAAGTCTGTCTTGGCCCGCGTGGCAGCCTGCACTTCGGCGTTGAGCTGAAGCAACCGTAGGTTCGCGGTGGCGAGCCGTTCACGACCCCGCATCAGCAACAGCCAGGCGCCCGCGAGCACCGCGGCGAGCAGGCCCGCGACTACGATCGCAGCGGCGAGCGGAAGCCCCAGCTCCGTGGCAAGGTCGCGTTGCGCCGCGGAGATGCGCGCTGGATCGTCGAGAACGTACAGGGTCCAGTTGGCGCCCTGGACCGGCGCCGCTACGAAAGCACGGGGCGCGCCGTCGAAGGGCGCTAGCCCGTGATCGGCGCGCGCCGGAACGTCGACCACGCTGAGCATGGGGCGCCTCGCGGTGCTCGCGATCGTGGCCGACCGGTGATCGGTGAGCAGAAACTCGCGCCCAGGCTCGTCCAGCGCGACGCTGAGATCAGCGATCAGCACCGTAGGCTTAACGCTGAGGATCGCGATCCCTTGAACGACCCGGTCCTCGCGAACGGCGAACGAAAGCGTGACGAGCGAGAGCGTTGGGTCGATGCGCGAGATGAGCGCGTCACCGATGAAGACGCCATCGCTCTGCAGGGCGCCCGCGTAGAAGTCCCGATCGGCCAGCGAGAGTCCTAGCGCCGTCGGATCGGCCGGGAAACGAGCCATCACCTTGCCTGCCGGATCGATCACACCGGCCGTGGCGATGTCGGGCACGCCGCTCACGATCGGCGCGAAGATGTCCGAGAGCCGGCTGCTGTCGCGATGGGCCAGCGCTTCGCGGAAGTCAGCGCGGCCGCTCACCAAACGTAGCTGCTCTTCGTGCGCTGAGATCGTCCGCCCGACCAAGGTGGCGGCGAGCGCTGCGGCGCCCTGGCGACCGCGATCGCTTCGCACGTTCAGGTCGTCGAGCGACGCGCGCAAGGTGAATGCTCCGAAGACGAGCACCGGGCCGATGAGGAGGACGCATGCCGCAAGACCGACGGCAGCGGCCGTCAGCGAGGGCGGCAATCTCCTGAACAAACGTTGTCCCATGTCTCACCAACGGCCGACGCGGCCGTAGGCATTGATCGTGAGGGTCGACGAATTTGGACGCTAGACGATCGCGTAGTCATTGACACGGTCATGACACGATCGGCGGACCGCGTCCTGGCCGTTACGTGCCACGTCCTAATCTGACCAAGGCCAAAATCACGCGGAGGAGGCTTGGGTGGCGAAGATCCTCGTCATTGATGACGACCCGATGATGCTCGAGCTGTATCGCGAGGTCCTCACTCGCGAAGGGCATGAGGTTGTCATCGCGGAGAACGGCACCCAAGGTCTGGCCCGGTCTGAAGCCAAACCCGACCTGGTCGTGGTGGACCTCATGATGCCGAACCTGAACGGCTATGAGTTCATAAAACAACTCAGGGCGAAAGAGGATCACCTTAGGACCCCCGTAATCGCGGCGTCGAGTCTCTCCACTGGCGAATGGGCGCGACGCGCCGGCGCCGACCGCTTTCTCGCGAAGCCCTTTCAGAGCCACGACCTGGTCGCCCTGGTCAGGGAGCTCCTCGAGCCGAAGCCGACCTGAACCGTAGACGGACACCGTGGCCACGTCGCATTTCGCGCGGGCCGCGGTGTCCGGCGGAATGTGCGCTAGCGCGCTTCTATTTGCGTGGGTCGTCCGCTGGGTTGACATATACGAGGGCACTCGGTCCGACGCTATGCGACTGTACGATCGTCACGCCCTTCGCCCAGACCTGATGCGGCGTCATGCTGGGGATGAGGAAGAAAGATCCTGTAGGCATCTCCACGGCTGTCTCTTTCTTTGCGTTTGGCCCAACCGCGAGGAGGACCGTTCCCTGAATCACCGTGACGTGCTCG
>VBEY01000032.1 GCA_005889295.1 Chloroflexota bacterium
AAACGACACGGTCCGGCCACCGAGCACACAAAGGCTCGGTGCGCGACGTGCCACCGAGCCTCTCCCTAGGGCTTGGTCACACGGCAGCGCTTCGCGTCGGGGTTTCCCCCGTCGCGACAGTCCGCCTCCTTCCGGAAGGTGGACCAGCCTGAGGTCCCGAGACGGACCTCTGACTTCGGCGGTCACGCCGTTCGCACCGCGTTCGGCGGAAGCTCGTTCCTCCGCGGTGTTAGTGCTCGCGACCGCTCCTCTGGCCGGTAACGCGTATGAACTTGTTACGAAGGAGTTTAGGTCGGGCCTTCGAGGGCTGTAAAGCGGTGTTCGCCTTCGGTACGCTCGCAGCGCTGCGAGGTGTGGTGACCGACATCCTGATCGCTGACGATCAACGCTTCATCCGGGACATGGTCCGGATAACACTGACGACGCAGGGCTGGAGCATCGCCGAGGCTGCGACAGCGGAGCAGACCATAGACCTCGCGCATCGCGATCCGCCCCGGGCGGTGCTGCTGGATGTGAACTTCGACGAGGCTGGTGGCCCGACGGGATTCGACGTCTGCAAGCTTCTCAAGACGGACCCCGCGACAAAGGCGATCCCTGTCGTGATGCTCACCGCGCGCGACAGCTCGGCCGACCGCAAGGCCGGACTCGCCGCGGGCGCCTCGCACTACCTGGTCAAGCCGTTCGGCCCGATCGACCTGATCAACACGCTTCGCGGGCTCCTGGGCGAGCCACCGGCCGTCCAGACCCTCGGCCAGTACCTCATCGAGGAGGGAATCCTCACCCACGAGCAGCTCGCCGAGGCGCTCGAGCGCCAGCGTTTCTACGAGGCGCGCGGTCATCCGCGCCGGCTCGGCGAGGTCCTCGCGATCATGCGCGCCATCAGCCCGGAGGAGCTCGAGAAGGCGCTCGAGCGGCAGAAGAAAGAGATGAAGTCCTAGTCTTCGACGGAATGAGGCTTCGCACCTAGGTTGCGCATCGGGGTCCTCACCGGCGGCGGCGACGCCCCGGGGCTGAACGCAGCGATCCGCGCGGTCGTGCTTCGCGCGACGGCACTCGGACACGAGGTGCTCGGCATCGCCGACGGCTGGGCCGGTCTCCTTGGAGAGGCCGAGCCTCGCGCGCTCGGCGTCCGCGACGCGAACCGGATCCTCAGCGAGGGCGGGACGATCCTCGGGACCTCGCGGACCGACCCACGCAAGGACGAAGCCTCGCGCCGCGCGGTCCTCGACAGCATCCGGCGCTGGCGGATCGACGCGCTCGTCGCGATCGGCGGTAACGACACGCTCGGAGTGGCGCAGTGGCTACACGAGCAACGCGTCCGCGTTGTCGGCGTACCGAAGACCGTGGACAACGACCTCTCCGAGACCGACTACTGCATCGGCTTCGATACGGCGGTCACGGTCGTCGCGGACGCGCTCGACCGGCTCCGCACCACGGCGAGCGCGCATCACCGCGTCGTCGTGGTCGAAGCGATGGGTCGCGACACCGGCTGGGTCGCGGCGTACGGTGGGCTCGCGGGCGGCGCCGATCTCATCATCGTTCCCGAGATCCAGGTGACGAGCGAGCAGATCGTGCGCACGATGAAGCGCCACCGCGCGATTGGCGATCCCGACATCCTCGTGGTCGTCTCGGAGGCGGCTGTGATCGACGGCATCGAGGCCGAAACCGCCGTCGACCACGACGCGTTCGGCCACGTGCGCCTCGATCAACGCGCCATCGGCGCGGTCCTCGCCCGGCACATCGAGCAGCGCACCGGGATCGAGGCCCGGCAGGTGGTGCTTGGACACCTCCAGCGCGGCGGCTCACCCACCGCCGTGGATCGCTTGCGCGCGACGCGATTCGGCAACGCCGCGGCAGATCTCGTCGACGCCGGCCGTTCCGGAGTGTTGCCCGTTTTGCGCGGCGGACGCATCGAGGTCGCGACGATGACCGACGCGGTCCGCGAGGTGCGGAGGCTGTCGGACGACATCATCGAGCTGGTCCGTCGTTTCGCGGGGGTCGTCGACTAGAGGGTGGCGCGCGCGGCGGGGTTCGCCGACCGGCTCGTCGCGACGCCTTGGATCGCGCTGCTCGGCTTCCTCGCGGTCAGCCAGACCGCGCACTTGCTTGAGCACGTCGCGCAGATGGTCCAGATCCACGTGCTGCATCTTTCCGGCGCGAACGCGCAGGGCATCGTCGGGCAGCTCAACATCGAGTGGGTCCACTTCAGCTGGAACGCGCTCGTCCTCGTCGCGCTCCTCGTGCTGCTACCGCGGTTTCCGACCAATCCGTGGCTCATCGCGGTCACGCCACTCGCCGCGTGGCACTTCGTCGAGCACTCGGTGATGATCGCGACGTACATACAGACTGGCGTGTCGGGAACTCCTGGCCTGCTGTCGTCAGGCGGTCTGCTCTTCGGCGGCCTCCCGATCCCGCGACCGGATCTGCACTTCCTGTACAACCTCGTCGAGACGATTCCCCTACTCGTCGCGTGGCTCGTGGAGCTCCGCGGGACCTAGCGGCGGCGCCGGCCTCCCCGCGACAGGAAGAGCGAGAGCAGAACAAGGAAGCCGATCGCGACAAGCATCGCGTAGAGGAGGTAGTTCGTCCCGCTATCGTCGGCGGTCGGCGCTGGCGATGTCGTCACCGAGACGGGCGAACGGGTCGCGCTTGTCGCGGTTGCCGTCGGGGACGCCGCGGCGACGGTCTGGCTTGGAGTGAGAGAGCGCGTCGCGGTCGCTGCCACTGTCGCGGTCGGCGATGCGGTCGCGGTGGATGTCGGCGCCGAGGACGCGGTCGAGGTCGGCGCGGGCGATGCGCCACTCGGGGTCGCGCAGGCACTCGTGTCCTGCGTCTCGACAGAGAGGCACACCGATCGCGCGCTGGCAAGCCACGTGGTCCCATCCGTCGCGGTGCGCGATACCGCGACGAGGATGAAGGGATAGTGGGCTGTGCTCGGCGCTCCGCAGGTCCCGGGCTGCCAGGCGGCGGTCGCGGCGAGGGTGTCGCCTGAGAAGGTGGCTGAGATCTGGGTTCCGATGCAGCGCCCGCCCGTGTCATTGCCGCGCGTGTAGAGCGCGAGGATGTCCTTGTCGAAGCTCATGAACAGTGAGCTCGAGGCCGGAAATACGTTCGCGTCGCCGAGGCTGTTGCGGTAGGTGTCGTACTGGGCTTGCGTCACGAAGACGCGCATCGTCGGGCCCTCGCCGAGCTCCGGCAGGTGTCCGCGGAGCTGGTACCTCGCGGCGACGGTGGCGGCGTCAGCGGAGCCGCCCAGGAGGGCGACCAAAATCGCGATCAGACCGAGGGTTGTGGCCGCTCGTTTCACCGGTGACGCGCAGGATAGGCGGGTCCGACCCGTTCTGAAGCCCCTAAGGCGCCGTTAGATATCGCCGTGAAACACGCGCTGCTGCGGATCGCCGCGGTGGCAGTGGCAAGCAGCATGACCGCGTTCGTGCTTTTGGGGGTCGGCAGGATCGTCCTGACTGGCGATCTCGGCATCGCGATGCCCGTGATCGCGCCCCCCGGTGCGCCGGCAACCCCGACGCCGAACCCGACCTCGCAGCCCGCGGTGCTGAGCGATATCGCGACCCCGAATCCTTCCCCGACCGAGAGCGCCGCTCCTTCGGCAACCCCCAGCGCCGCGCCCACGCCGGCCCCCCTGACACTCACCGCGTTCCGTTTCGGCGGACGGAGCTACGTCGGGATCGTCGCCTCGGACGCGAGCACGACCTTCGCGGCGCCGTTCGCCGGCACCGTGGAGGTGCGCACCTATCAGTTCATCGACGGCGAGGTTCGGGTCGGCTCGAACGTCGCGACGCTTCCGTTCTTTCCCTACATCTCGATCGTCACGTCCGATCGCAGGATCACCTATCGC
>VBEY01000033.1:0-6745 GCA_005889295.1 Chloroflexota bacterium
TTCAGCGCGCGTCCGAAGTCAACGAGCGCTACCGGTGGATCCACGAGCGACAGCGCTACGTGCGGATCGTCGAAGGTCTGGTCTCCGGCGGCCCGGTCGCCGTCGGGCGCACGCCTCTTTTGGCCGAGGGAGCTGACCACCGATGAGCCTCGCCATGAGCATCCGCGGTCGAGGGCCCGTCGGATCGGCCGCGCGAACCGCGATGGTCCTGTCGCGCTTCGGGCCCACCGCCTCGGCGATGGCCCGAAGGCTGGATCGGTACGCGGCGATCGCTTCGGACTTCGGGATCCAGCCGACATGGCCGACGACCGCCTGCGTCCTGGCGCGTCATCCCGACCTCGTGCGCCGGCTCGCCGAGCGAGGCGCCGAAATCGCGGTGCACGGGCTGGTGCACGGCGATCACAAGGCGCTGGACCGCGACGCGCAGCGGGAGGCGATCGGCCGCGCCGTGGATATCTTCGAGCGCGACGGGATCAGTCCGGCAGGTTTCCGGGGACCGTATCTTCGCTACAACGCGGCGACACTCGAGGTGCTGAGAGCGCTCGGGCTCCGTTACCACAGCAGCCAGGCCGTGGCCTTCCCGTTGCACGACAGCGATCCCGATCCGGGCCGCGTGCAGAGCTACGAGCTCGCCCTCGACTTGTATTCGGCGCGCGACGCGAATCGCGTCTCGGTGATTCCGCGGCTGCAGGACGGCCTGGTGGACATACCGGTCGCCGTGCCCGACGACGAGATCCTCGTCGAGCGCCTGAGGTTCGACGAAGGGGCGCGCATCTCCCAGTGGCTCCACATGCTCGACGTCACCTACGACCGTGGCGCTCTCTTCCCGCTGCAGCTGCATCCCGAGCGCATCGACGAGCTCGGGGAGGCGCTGCGAGCGACGCTGGCGGAGGCGCGTCGCCGCCGGCCCTCCGTTTTCATCGCGCGGCTCGACGAGATCGCCTCCTGGTGGTTACGGCGGAGCGCTTTCGTTCTCGACGTCGGCCGTTTGGGCGATCGACGGTACCGCGTGCGCCTGCGCGCGGACCCCGACGCGACGCTTCTGGTGCGCGGGCTCGACGTGGCCCGGACCCCCTGGTATGGGAACGACCAGGTCTGCCATCAGCCGGACTTCGAAGTCGAATCGCAGCGCGCACCCGTCGTTGGCCTATCCCGCCGCTCGCCGCCGGCGGTGCGAGGGTTCCTCGCCGAGGAAGGCTTCCCCGTCGAGATTTCCGACGATCGCGAGGCGTACGGCGCGTACGTCGACGTCGACTGCGACCGGTGGTCGGAGGTAGATGTCCTGCAGGCGATCGATGGCGGGCCGGGCCCGCTGGCACGGATCTGGCGCTGGCCGGAGGGCGCGCGAAGCGCGCTCGCGGTCACCGGCGACATCGACGCGCTCACGTTGCGGGACTTCGTGACCCGCTCTTGGGAGACTCGCGGATACCGGATGGGGGGTGGCATCGACCATGAGCCCACGCTCGCCTGACGTCATCGTTATCGGCGCGGGACCGTATGGCCTTGCGGCGGCTGCGGAGCTTCGAGGGGCGGGAGCCGGCGTGCACGTCCTCGGCGCGCCGATGTCCTTCTGGAAGCAGCACATGCCGAGGGGCATGAGGCTGCGGAGCCCGTGGGGCGCGTCGCACATCGGCGCCCCACGGTCCGCGCATACGCTCGATGCGTTCGAAGCGGCCCGGGGCACGCCCATCTCCCGTCCTGTTCCGCTCGCCGACTTCGTCGCATACGGCCATTGGTTCCAGGAGCGCAACGTCCCGGAGGTGGACTCTCGCCGTGTCGAGCGCGTCGAAGCAGAGGGTCCAGGATTCCGCATCCTCCTGGATGATGGGGAGCAGATCACGACAGCTCGCGTCGTCGTGGCCGCCGGCATCGCCGACTTTGCATGGCGCCCGCCCGAATTCGACGGCCTGCCTCAGGACCTGGTGAGTCATTCGAGCGAGCACGCGGACCTCGGGCGGTTCGCCGGTAGGCGCGTCGTGGTCGTGGGCGGCGGACAGAGCGCCTTCGAATCCGCGGTCCTGCTCAAAGAGAATGGCGCGGACGTCGAACTCCTCATGCGCGCCGTGCGCACCCGATGGGTGGGACGCGCAACACGAAAGGGTCTGCTGGGCCGGCTCCTGTTCGATCGGACCGATGTCGGGCCGGTGTTCCTGAGTCACCTGATCGCGAGACCGAGGCTCCTACGGCGCTTGCCGCGCCGCGTTCACCGCGACGTGATGCGACGCGCGTTGGCGCCCGGCGCCTCACTCTGGCTTCGACCGCGGTCGGAGGGCATGGCGATCACCGCCGGTCGGCACGTGACCGATCTCACGCGATCGAACGGCCATCTACAACTCAGGCTGGACGATGGGACCTCCCGCGAGGTCGACCATGTGCTGCTCGCCACGGGCTACCGGGTCGACGTCCACCGCTATCGCTTCCTCGCGCCCGAGCTGCTCTCGGGACTCGATTGCGTCGATGGCTACCCCGTCCTGGGCGAAGGCCTCGCCTCATCCGTACCTGGGCTTCACTTCCTCGGTGCGCCCGCGGCGCACTCGTTCGGCCCTCTGGTGCGGTTCGTCTCGGGGACGGAGTTCAGCGCACGAGCTCTCGCCCGGTATGTCACGAAGGGTCAGGCGAGAGTCACCGATCGCGGACGTACCGATCGGGCCTTCGACCTCGTCGCGCCCGATCAAAGGTCGCCGTGAGCTCACGCGTGCGCGATGCGACGGGCGGGGCGCTCGTACTCGGGAGCGATTACAAAGCCCTGGGCATCGTTCGCAGCCTGGGGCGGCACGGCGTCCGCGTCTGGGTCGTCCAAGACGAGCACCAGCTGGCGAACTGGTCTCGCTACAGCGAGCGGAGCGTTCCGTGGCCGAGGAATGGCGAAGCCCAACGCATCGAGTTCCTCCTCGATCTTGCGCGAAGAAATGCGCTCTCTGGTTGGGCGCTCTTCCCGACGGACGACGAGTCCGCCGCGCTCCTCGCCCGCAACCGCGAGGCCCTGGGCGACCAGTACCGTCTCACGGTCCCGGGTTGGGACGTCCTGCGATGGGCTTACGACAAACGCCTCACGTATCGGCTGGCGTCCGACCTCGGCGTGGACCGGCCGCGCACCCACTATCCGCGCGACCGGGAAGACGTCCTTCACTTTGAGGGTGGGTACCCGGCGATCCTCAAACCCGCGATCCGCGCCGAGTTCAACCGCTTCACGGCTTCGAAAGCCTGGCGCGCGGACGACGAACGCGCGCTAGTCGCCCAATACCTCGAGGCGTGCGCCCTCGTCGATCCCAGCTTGATCATGATCCAGGAGGTCATCCCGGGCGGGGGCGATCGCCAGCTTTCATACGCCGCGCTCTGTCGCGACGGCGTGCCCCTCGCTTCTCTTGTCGCCCGCCGGACCAGGCAGTGGCCGATGGACTTCGGTCGCGCCAGCACCTACGTCGAGACGATCGATGCCCCCGATGTCGAGGCGCAGGCCCGGAGACTGCTGGCCGCCCTCCGCTTCGATGGGATCGTTGAAGTCGAGTTCAAGCGCGATCCTCGGGACGATCGGCTCAAGCTGCTCGACATCAACGCGCGAGTGTGGGGCTGGCACACGCTCGGCAGACGTGCGGGGGTCGACTTTCCGTACCTGCTGTGGGAGCTGATGAGGGGCGCCGCGCTGCCGGAGCTTCCAGGCCGGACGGGGGTCCGCTGGGTACGCGCCTTGACCGACGTGCCGGTCTCGATCAGCGAGATCCGCGCCGGGCGGCTCTCGATCCTCGACTACCTCTCATCCCTGCGCGGTCCGATCGAGTTCGCGGTCCTCGCTCCCGACGATCCCGTGCCTGCGCTCATTGAGGTGCCTGCGGCCCTGTATCTTGCCTGGCGACGCCACACGAGCGGGTCTGCGAACGTGATGCGCGCGCCGGAGCACCTCGTCGCGACGGTGCCGAATGGGAACGGTCCTTCGCGATGAAGCTCCTCCCTCTCGAGGACCCGCGCTGGGTCGAGTTCGCGGAGAGCCAGCCGCAAGCGACTCTCTTCCACCATCCTGCCTGGGCACGACTCCTGGCCGACTGCTACGGCTACCGCGCGATGGCACTCGCCCTGACCGACCGCGGAGGCGCGGTCACCGCGGGACTGCCGATCATGGATGTGAGCCGGCCGCTCGGCGGGCGTCGCTGGGTATCGCTTCCGTTCACGGATTACTGCCCGGCCCTGGCCGGCGACCGTGCCGGCGATCTGGTGAGCGGCCTCGTGGAGATGGCGCGGTCTGCGAGGCTGCGTCTGCTCGAGCTGCGGGCGGGCCTTCCGCCGCACCGGGACATGCAGGCAGGTGCCGCCTTCGTGCGACACGAGCTCACGGTCTCGGGGGACCCGAGGCCCACGTGGGACCAGCTCTTCAAGAATCACCGCAGGAACGTTCGCATCGCGGAGCGGGCAGGAGTCCGGATCGTACGTGGCGGTTCAGCGTCGGACTTCGAGATGTTCTATCGACTCCATCTTCAGACTCGCCGCCGGCTCGGCGTACCGATCCAACCGCGTCGCTTCTTCCGACTGCTGTTGGAAAGGATCATCCAACCGGGTCTGGGCTTCGTGCTGTCGGCCTACCGCGAGGATGTCCTCCTGGCGTCGGCGATCTTCGGTTCCTGGAACGACACGCTGATCTACAAGTACAGCGCGAGAGATGAGCGCTTCGCGAAGCTCGACGCGAACTACCTTTTGCTGTGGACGGCTATCCGTTGGGCGTGCGAGAACGGCTACCACACGTTCGATCTCGGCCGCTCGGACACCGACCAGGTGCTCCTCCGCGGTTTCAAGAGCGGATGGGGAGCGCGAGAGGAACCTCTGTCGTACTCACGCATCGCGACCTCTCCGGTAGGGAGCTCCTCGCGGCGGCTGCAAAGTGCGATGTCGATGGTCATACGGAACTCGAACCCGTGGGTCTGTCGGGTGGTCGGTGAGCTCCTCTATAGGTACGCGACATGAGGCTGCCGTGCACCTCGTAGATCCTGTCGGCGCGGCGATCCGCATCGCAGGCGAGATGGACCCAGGCTGGGGCGCCCGGCTCGAGGGCATGCGGCATCGCGTTCGTGGCGACATGTCCTTTCGTGTCTTGGGCGCGTTCGCCAAGCCGGGGGATGTCGTCGTCGATGTTGGCGCCAGTGCGGGCCTGTACGCCTGCGAGCTCGCGCGGCTTGTCGGTCCTAGAGGTCGCGTCCACGCCATCGAGCCGGATCCGGCGAGCGTTTCGCGCCTCGACGCACTCCGCCGTGCGTGGCCGAACATCACGGTCCATCCCGTTGCGGTGTCGGAGCGGAGCGGTACGGCGACGCTCCACGTTCCCGTCGTCGCCGGTCGGCGCGTTGGCGCGCTGGCCAGCCTTTCGGTGCCGACCTGGCGGGCTGGGGTCCATCACGCCACGGTCGCGGTCGATCTCAAGCCGTTGGATTGCATCCTCGACGGCCGACGGGTCTCATTCGTGAAGGTCGACGTCGAGGGCCACGAGCTGGCCGTTTTCCGAGGCGCGACCGAGACGCTTCGATCGCTTCCTGCCGTGCTCGTGGAGATCGAGCAACGCCACCAACAAACGGACATCCGGTCCACATTCGATTTTCTCGAGTCGCTGGGGTACGCCGGATACGCGCTCCGTGAACGCGCCCTGACGCCGCTCGCCGAGTTCGACGTTGCGCGGGACCAGCTCGCGTTCGTGACTGAGGCGGAGCAATGTGGCGCGATGCCGCCTGGCTATGTCCATGACTTCTTGTTCGTGCGTCCCGGCACCGACCTCCGCGGCCAGCTTGCCTCAGCGTAAGAGGGCTTACTCGCCGTAGGGCGCTCGACGTGAACGCAGAGGGCGCGATTAGCGGCTGGGTATGGACGACGCACGCGTTGCACAGCGTCCCAGCGGCTATCAACTGCCGGGCCCGATGTCATGAAATGGGGAACTCCGCTCGGGGCGGCGCGTTTGGTTGAGCGCGTAAGAACCGCCGCAGGAGCGACCAATATTCCGCCAGGCGCCGGCGAAGCCGATTTCAGCCAGGGAGCGGTACGCCAGCTAGGAGAAGGACGGCGGGTCGAGATGTTCGTCACTGCGGAGTCAGCGAGCCGAAGGGCTCGAGCTAGTGGATCGGGGCCGGCGCGCGGCGCGACCGCATGACGGCGTCGACAAAATGCTCGAAGTCAGTGGCGTAGTGGTCGTGGGTCCTCGAGGAGACGAGTCGCATCGCCTCCTCCGCCATATCGCGGCGCAGCGCCGGATCGAGAGCCAGCCTCCGCATGCGATCCTCGAGCGCATCCGCGTTCGCCGGCGGTATGACGAAGCCCGCGCTCCCGTCGGGGAGACGACGACGAATGTCGCCCGCCGCTTCGGTCGTGATCACCGGCAGTCCGGAGGCCATCGCCTCCTCGACCACCAGTCCATACGGATCGCCGAGCGTGGGAAACACGAGGACGTCGCTCGCCGCCAGGATCCGTGGGAGCGTGTCCTGTTGGACGAACCCGAGGAATCGGACGTTCGGAAGCTGGTGATCGCGCACGTGCGCGCGATATCGCTCCTCGTCCATGCCGTCCCCAGCGAGCAGGAGGGTGGTGGGCACAGAAAGATCACGAAGGCGGCCGTATGCGTCGAGCAGGTAGTCCAAGCCTTTTCCTCGCCAGAGACGACCCACGAAGAGGAACGCGCATCCGCGGATGCCGAGCTCGGCGCGCACCGTCTCGCGTCGCCCTGACCACGCTCGGCGCTCCGCATCGAGGCGCGCAACATCGACGGATTGGCTCA
>VBEY01000033.1:6765-9718 GCA_005889295.1 Chloroflexota bacterium
GCACCTTGAATCCGTCGACACGCGGAAAGATGAGGCGCTTCAGCCATTCCTTCGTCGCTGCGCGGCGCACCCACGCATCGAATGTTGGCAGCACGCGGAACGCCGTCCGGACGCCTATCGTGCGCGCCGCGAGCCACCCCGCGAGGAACGCCGGATCGGCATAGAGGCTTACGAGCAGGTCGGGTCGCCGGCGTCCGGTGATCAGGTCGGGTGGAAGACCGTAGTAGTGATGCGTTAGGCCAGGAAGCTTGAGGAAGGGTGTCGGAACGTAGCGGTGGGCGAACTCGAACACCGACTCGTCGATCTTCCAGCTGCGGTCGCTCCCGCCTTTGCTGCAGAACCAGACCTCGAGGTCTAGGTTGCCGCGGCGTGCCACGGCGTTCCAGCGCTCGACTTGGTATGGCGTAGGCATGTTGTGCCAGTACACGACGCGTGTTCGTCGCGCAGTACCTGGACGGACCGGCCGTGCCTCCACGGGATCTGCCACCGAAGGGACGGTCATCGGGATCAGGCGGCGTCCATGGCCCTGGTGGCTTCCGCGACCAAAGGACTCGGGTCGGCTATCTCCTCGGCAGCGGCGATCGGCATCGGGCGGCGGAGGACCATATCGCGCGCCCACCTCGCGACGTCCGGCGGCAAGATGTGAAGCCAGACGACTGTCGCCAAGTAGCCGATGCCTCCGACCGCGGCCGCTAGGAACCACGGCACGCCCAAGATTCGGCTGCCGAGCAGCACCACGCCGAGCACGGCGCCGAGAGCGGAGGCGCTGGCCGCGACGCGCGCGGATTCCACACCGAAGGTCCCAGATGGGATCGTTCGCAGCGCGCATGCCATCACGAAGACCTCAATGACCAGTGTGACGAGCGCGGCTCCAATGGCGCCGTTCCCGTAGCGACTCTCGGCGAGTGGGATGAGCAGCCAGTTGAGGACTGGATTCAGCAGACATGCCGCGGCCAGGATGCTGATCCAGATACGTTCCTTGCCGATCGCCATGAGCACGCATACGAGAAGGTAGTCAACGAACATCAATGCAAGCGAGAGTGCCTGGATCCGGAGAATTGGCACCGCAGGCGCGTACGCCTGCAGGGTGAAGAGCGAGCCGATGATGTCTTCGGCCAGGATGAAGAGGACAACCGCGACGGGCACCGCGACCACCAGCACGAGGTGGAGCGTCTTGCGAACCGTGGCCGTGAACGTGGTGGTCGGCGCGTTCACCCAAAGGCGCGACAGGACCGGGAACGTCGCAGTTGTCAGAAGGAGAGGGACGAAGTTCAAGGCCTCCATGACTCGGGACGCGGCGCCGTACCAGCCGACCGTTGCTTCGCTGGACATTCGCCCGAGGATCACGACGTTCACGCGGTATGCGAACAATCCCAACTCTTGCGCCACGAGAAATGGGAGCCCGGCCCGTAGCAAGCCGCCCCACTGGGGTGGTCGCGGCGTCGGTAGATGGAAGCCACCGAGCCGGCGGACGGCCGCGGCCTGGAACGCGGCACGCAGAATGGCCGCGAGGACGATCACCGTCGCCACCATCGCGGCGCCGTATCCGCGAAGCAGCAACGGCACGACCAGCGCGAGGGTGATCGCGTTCACCGCGATGCGCGCGAAGACCGGGACGAGCATCTGCTCGTGCGCCTGAAAGAGTGCGCCGAGGACCTGCGAAAACCCTTCGGCGGCGATGAGCACACCGAGGATGAGAACGAGCGACCGGACCTCGGGCGAGTAGCCAAGCGCGAGCGCGGAGCCGAGCGTCACGAAGTAGAGGCACACGCCCATTGCTCCGACGACGAGAGCGGCGCGCACGAAGTACGGTCGAGCGAGCGCATGATCACGCGCGACCGCTCGGGTCACCACCTGGCTTAGACCGAAATCGACCGCAAGCCCGACGATGTAGGTCAGCGTCAGCGCGAGGTACAGGCGCCCAAACTCGGCATCGCCGAGGTTCCGCGAGACGATCACCATCGTGGCCATCGCGATCAGGCTTGCGACGACCTGCGAGCCTGCAAGGAGCGACCAGTTCCGCACGATGCTGATCAATGGGTTCACGGCGCCAGGCTGCGTCGAGCCGGTGCCGGCGGGCGAGGACACAGGTAACTCTTAGCCGGGCGCGGCTAGCGGCGGACCCTGAGTCGGCGCCGCAGTGCCGTGTCCGCAATTGTCTTCACGTGCGCTCCTCGCCGGCGCGGACACGGTGGCCGTCACTGAACGCGATCGCGGCCAGGGAGCTGCGCAGATCTTCCTTGGGCTGACCCTTTCCGCCGACACGAGGCACCGCCGCGAAGAGTGTGGCCGGTGCGAGGCGTTCGACATCGGCCGGCTCCCCAATGCGATTTGCGAGAAATGCGCCCGCGAGGACGAGCAAGGCCGCGAGTGCGAGGCCGCAGCCAAAGGCGACGAGGGCGATAGAAAGAGCCGGCTTCGTGCCGCCCGATGGCGAAGTTTCAGCGCGCGGCTGGTCGACAACCTGAAACTCCACGCCGCTGATGTCAAGGAGCGCCGGCGCGAGTACCGCCCGATCCATGCGGCCCTGCAGGTCGCTGACTGCCACCTGGGCGAGGTCCAGCGTGAGCCTGAGCTGGGCCTGCTGATGCTGGTCCACGTCGGAGAGCGGCGGGGCATGAGCCGCGGTGAAGTCATCGAGCTTTTGCTTCGCGTCGAGGACTCGTGCCTGCGCTACTTCGAATTCCTTCTGGTAAAGAGCATTCAGCGCTGTCGTGGCTTGGATACGTGTCTGGGCGAGGCGCTCTCCACGGACATCCAGCGCGGCCTGCACCAGTTCCGCAGCGACGCGGGGATCGCGCCCCGCGTACGACACGCTCAGCATGTTCGTTCCGATCGACGCGACCTTGAAGTGCTTCCGGACGTCATCGAGGATCGCGCCTGGCTTGTCCGTAGCCGCTACCGCGGTGGCGACCGAGGTCCGCCCGACCACATCCGTCACAAAGCTCCGTGT
>VBEY01000034.1 GCA_005889295.1 Chloroflexota bacterium
CTATCCGCTGATGCAGGGGATCATCCTCATGACCACGGTCTGCGTGATCATCGCGAACTTGGTCGCGGACCTCCTGTACAGCCGGCTCGATCCCCGCATCGGCCGCGCCGGCGGAGCGACGGGGAAGTGACCGCGGCCAGCGGCCTGATTGACCGTCGCGATGTAAGTCGCATACCCGCTCCCCTGGCGGGCCTGATCGAGTTCCTGCGAATGATGTCGCGCAAGCCCGTCGGCCTCATCGGGCTCATCGGAGTCCTGTTCTTCCTGTTTCTTGCGTACGTGGCGCCTTTCTTCGTACCCCTCCAGGACACGGTCGACGTGACGGCGATCTACGCGAAGCCGTCCTTTGCGCACCCGCTCGGTACGGACTTCCAGGGACGCGATGTCGTCAACCAGATCGTGTACGGCGGAGGCGACATCATCACGACCGCCATCCTCGCAGCGCTCTTTTCGACGGTCATCGCGATTACCTTCGGATCGATCGCGGCGACCGTGGGGGGACGGATCGATGCACTCATTCTCGCGATCACGGACGTCGCCCTCACCATCCCGCAGCTGATCTTGCTCATCGTGATAGCCGCGATCTTCAGGCCTTCCTCATTCTTCGCGTTGGCGGTGATCCTGGCGCTCTTGCAGTGGCCCGCGCTGTTGCGGCAGATCCGCGCCCAGGTGCTCTCATTGAAGGAACGCGACTTCGTTGAAGCGGCGCGCTCTCTCGATCTCGGCCTGATGCACATCATCTTCCGCGAGATGCTGCCGAACATGCGCAGCTACATCGTCATCCACTTCATCATCGCGATGACTCTCGCGATCTACGCGCAGGCCGCGATAATGTTCCTTGGGCTGGTCCCGCTCTCCGGGAAGAACTGGGCGATCATGCTGTACTTCGCATACAACCAGGGCGCGCTCTTCTTCAAAGACAGCTTCCTGTATCTCATGGGCCCGATCATGGCGATCGCGCTCTTCCAGCTGTCGCTCGTCTGGCTCGCGTCCGGCCTCGAGGACGTCTTCAACCCGCGCCTTAGAAACTGACATGCCGGTGCTCTCAGTGCGCGATCTTTCGATCGAGTACCGCACGCGGCGCGGCCCAGTGCAGGCTGTGCGCGATGTGACCTTCGACCTCGCACAGGGTGAGACGATCGCCATCATCGGCGAGTCGGGGTCCGGCAAGACGACCCTCGCCGTTGGCTTGATCCGCCTTTCGCCGCGGAGCGCTCGCGTCACGAAAGGCGAGATCCGGTACGACGACGGGAAACGGGCGTTTGACGTCCTCTCCCTCGACGCGGAACGACTTCGTCGGTTCCGCTGGGCCGACTGCGCGATGGTGTTTCAGGCAGCGCTCTCGGCGTTCAACCCGGTCATCAACATCTGGGAGCAGTTCCTCGATACCGCGCGCGCACACGGCATGAATGACAAGCACAAGGTGCACGACCGAACCCGCGAGCTGTTGGACCTCGTGCACCTCGACCCGAAGCGCGTCTTGAGCGCTTACCCGCATGAGCTCTCCGGCGGCATGCGCCAGCGCGTACTCATCGCGATGGCCCTGTTGCTCGATCCGCGCATCGTCATCCTCGACGAACCGACAACCGCCCTGGACATCCTCACGCAGCGCGCGATCATCGACCTGCTCCGCGAACTACGGGGCAGGCTCGGCTTTTCGACCATCTTCATCTCACACGACCTCTCGATCGCGGCTGAGCTGGCGGACCGGATGCTCACGATGTATGCCGGCCGGATCGTCGAACGGGCCAGCGTCGAGGATCTCTTCTATCGGCCGCGACATCCGTACTCGGTCGGTCTCATGCGAGCGGTGCCCCGTGTCTCAGGTGCACTCGGGAGCGTCGCATCCATTCCCGGATCCCCACCCGACCTCATCCGCCTCCCGCACGGGTGCTCCTACTACCCACGTTGTCCGTTCCATGTCGAGCAGTGTCTCAAGGAGGACCCGCCGCTCATTCCGGTCGACACGCCGGACCACGAGGCAGCGTGCATTCGCTGGGAGGCGGTCGCCGCGGCGCTCGGCTCCGACGCGGAAGCACCCGTCGCCGAGAAGCTCGCGTGACGCCGCCGCTCATCCAGCTCGACGGGGTCTCGCGCACGTACACCACGCCCGCCGGGACGATCACGGCGGTCGACAACGTCTCGCTCTCGCTGGGAGAGAGCGAGACGATCTGCATCGTCGGGGAGAGCGGATGCGGTAAGACGACGACGGGCCGGATGCTCGCTGGTCTCCTCCAGCCGTCAAGCGGCCGGCTGCTGTTCGAGGGAGCCGATGTCTGGGAGAAGAAAGGCAAGGACCTTGCGCGCTTTCGGCGTGCGGTGCAGCTCGTTCATCAGGACCCGTACGCATCGCTGAATCCGACGCGGACGGTCGCCCAGGCGCTGGCGCCGCCGCTCGCGAAGCACAAGAAGGCGCACGGACGAGCTGCCCGCGCCGCGATGATCTCGTTGCTCGAGCGCGTTGGCCTGACGCCGCCCGCGGACTTCCTGCTCAAATATCCGCATCAGCTCTCTGGTGGACAGCGTCAGCGGGTCTCGATCGCGCGGGCTCTCACCGTCGATCCACGGGTGATCGTCGCGGACGAGGCCGTCTCGATGGTCGACGTCTCCATCCGCATCAGCCTCCTCGACCTGCTCCATAACCTTTCGACCGAGTTCCACGTGACGACGGTTCTCATCACGCACGATCTCGCCGTCGCGCGTTACTTCGCGCGAACAGGCCGCATCGCTGTCATGTATCTCGGCAAAGTTGTCGAGCTCGCGGCGACCGAGCCGCTCGTGAGCGATCCAGCGCACCCGTACTCGACCGCTCTGATCGCTGCGATCCCCGAGGCAGACCCGACCATCACGCGGTCGAAGAAACGCGTCTCGCTCAAGGGGGCCGAGGTGCCGAGCCTGCTGAACCTACCGCCGGGCTGTGTCTTCCACCCTCGCTGTCCGTTGTCCGAGCCGGGCCTGTGCGATGTAGTGGTACCGACACTCGGCGACCTACCGGGCGGACGGTCGGTAGCATGCCACGTCGCGTTGCGCGAGCGCCAGCCCGCGGCCGAGCTCCTGGGGGTGCGTTAGATGGACCCGACTGCGCTGCAGGCGGCGTTCCGGGTGGCCGTGCTGATCCTCATCGTCGCCATCGCAATGTTGCCGTTTCAGCCGCCGAACTCCGCGGAATTCGTCGTTACCGTGCTCGCCGCGGTCGTCGGACTGATCTTCGTCGGCATGGTGGCACTGCTTGCGCGGCTGTCCAGCTCGCGCCCACCGAACCCGAGACCGGTCGACACGGTAAGCGGTATAGATTCCAATACGCGCAACGAGGAACCTAGGA
>VBEY01000035.1 GCA_005889295.1 Chloroflexota bacterium
CCACATTGCGGATGTCGTTGCGCTGCATCGCTCTAATTGTCGGGCATGGCGACCGGTCGGAAGTGAGTGTTTCGACTCGAAGACAGCGGAAAAAGCGAGGCTGGCGGCTTCGCGCAGGTTACGCCACGTTGACGACGAAGGTGAAGGTGCCGGTCACCGGGCTCGTGCTGGTGTTGAGCTTCACGAGCATCTGCGCGCTATAGATCGAATCACTCGCGTTCTGAGAGATGCCGGGGAAGAAAAGCTGCGACGTGTACGTCTGCCCGTTTACGGTGACCTTGAAGTGGATGTGCTCGGTGCGTCCAGGGTAGAGGCCCGGGATCACGGTTTCGAGGCGATACGCGCCGCTCGCGTCCGTAAGCTGCCAACCGCGGAGCGTGTAGCCGGAGTTGTCGTAGCTGCCGTTACCGTCCGCTTGCCAGAAGTCGAGCTTCGCGTTCGCGATCGGCTGGCAGGACTTCGATACGACGTATCCGGTCAAGGTGAGGGGGGTGCCGGCCACACCCGTGGTCCGCAATACAGCGTTCTGTGGCGGATTGGCCTTGTAGTACGGGCCCTCGGTGAGCTCGACGAGAGCCGTGGCGGGTGCGGTGCACGCGAGGGCGGCGGTCGTCGCCTGCGTGGCAGTCGGCGACGAGGATGCAGCACTCGTCGCACTCACCGTCGGTGTCACGAGCGGCGTGGCGCTCGGTGCCGTCGCCGTAGGACCCGCGCACGCCGCGACGAACGTGAGTGCGAAGACGAGTGCTGCGAGTCGCATGCGGGAGATCATGAAGCGATCTGCGGTAAGAGCGCTCTAAGACTTGGGTAGGGCGTTCATGAGCATCTGACTGGCGTTCCCTTCGGCGTATCCGGCGGCGGGGGGACCACCGCGAACATCTTGCCGAGCTCTGCCGGCATCACGTGCGAGGGCTCCTCGTCAAAGATGGCGGTCGTGCGCTCGAGCGCGCGAGCGACCAGGCCACTGCAGATCAGCTGCCCGGAAAACCCGAAGCTGAGCTTGAGCCCAGTGAGCAGCGAGAGCGTGATGCTCACGATCGTTGCCCAGTCGTACTGGGCGCCTACCCAGTGCTCCGCGAAGGCGACCATCTCCTTTCGATCCTCGTCGGATGCGTCGATGTGGACGATCGTGTACTGGGTGCCGTGATAGGCCTTGAGAGTGTTCCGCCGCACGCCGGGCCCGAGCGCTTCGATGATCGCGCCGTCCGCCGAGACGATGAGCGCGCTGTGATTCCAGTACGTGTAGGGACGGTCCTTGCCGATGAAACGCAAGCCCTGCCCGAAATGGATGACCCGGCTCCAGAACTCGCCGCCGTGCGTGAGAATGAAGTCGCCGGGCAGTGGGTCGGGGTCGGTCTGACCCGGCGGGACGTTGTCGAATCTAGCCTTCATCACCGCCCGAGCCTAACGGGGCACGGACCCTGCACGAGGAGGATCTGGTGGTAAAGCCACGAGGGACCAAGCTGCGGACCTTCACCGTTTCCGGCACCGAGCCCGACGAGGTGCCGAGCCGCTCGCGACCGCATAAGCCGCCGGCGAAGGTTCTCTCCGCGCGCAAAGCTGCCGCCTTAAATACCGGTGGCGGCAAGCTGCCGCCGCGGATCCGAGAGGAGCTCGATCACGAGCCGACCCCGGTCCGCACGCATCCGGTGGCACCCGCGAAGGGTCCGCCTACCGAGACTCGCTACGGAAAGCGGGAGCCGCGGGGCGGCGCTCACGATCACGCTGCCGAGATGCGCGACGCGATGCCGTCGCGCCGCGCGGGCAACCGCCCACCGGATCCCGGCACCCGGCGAGCGAAGGAAGCGCGCCTAGCGCCGCGCCACTAGCCGAGGCGCACGTCGGAGCCGATCCAGCGCAGATATCGCTCCGCCGACTTCTCGATCGCGGCGATTCCGCCTGTGTCCACGACGCGATCCCACCAGCCGCCGTAGATCCGGTCGAAGCGGTACGGGCGAACGCGATCGACGATGCGCCGGATCTCGTCCGCGGGGAGGGGAATGAGATTTGGATAACTCCGCATGAAGCTGACGAAACGGACATCTGGCACGACCGTTATCGAATCGCCGACGAGGAGCGCGCCGCGGTTCTCCGCGCCCGCCGCCCAATGCAGCACCGCGCTGCCCTCGAAGTGACCGCCGCACTGGATCAGTGACACGCCGGGCGCGAGCTTGCGCGTACCGCTCCATGTCATGATCGCGGAGTCGTCGCGCTGGACCCACTCGCGATCCGCCGCCGGTACGTAGATCGGCGCTCCCCCGAACGCGTGGCTCCACTCGACCATGGCGCCGTAGAAGTGCGGATGGGAAAACGCAATGCCGCTGATCCCACCACGAGAGTGGATCGCCGCGACGGCTTCGTCATCGATATAGCCGACGCAGTCCCAGAGGATGTTCCCGTTCGCCGTCCGCACGAGGAGCGCGCGCTGTCCGATGCCGAGCGATGGCGTCACGCCGACGCCGACGAGCCCAGGCTCGAGCTCGCGGATCTCGATCCGGTCCCCTCGGAGCCGAAGCTCCTCGATCGTCGTCCACGCTTGACCGCCCTGGCGCACGTACTGCCGCTCGTCCTCGCAGATCGGGCAGTGCTTCGGCGGCGCCTCGCTCGGCGGCTGCTGCACCGCGCACGTCGCGCAGATATACGACCTCACTCGGCGGCCGCCGGCTCGACCAGAGCGTTCTCGCTGTCTTGCGGCTCGTTCAGGTTGTAGTCCCGGAGAGGCGTGAAGTAGGTCACCGCGACCGCCAGGAGCGCGGACGCCCCGGCGACCGCGAATGCGGCCGAGGAGCTGGCGATCGCGACGACGAATGAGAGGAACGGCGCAGAGAAGCTGTTCGAGATGAGCACGAGCGTACGGAACGCTCCGTTGGCGCGCCCGCGAATGTGCGCCGGCACTTCGCGCTGCCGTGGCACGAAGGCGTAGATGATGAAGCTCATCCACGCAGTCTCCCGGGCCGCGAACCCCGCGACGATCCAGCGCCAGTCGCGCGCCAAGGCGGTGAGCGACACGATGACCCCGGCCGCCGCGGCCGAGCCGAGCAGCGTGTGGCCGAGCGGCCGCCCGCGCGCCAGGCGCGGTGCGATGAAGCTCGCGAGCACCGTGACCGCGCCCGCGAGCGAGAGGGCGAGGCCGATCGTGACCTCGTCGAGGCCGTTCTCTTCGCGGAGGACGTAGAGCACGAGTGTCTGGATCCCCTGCTGGCCGAGATTGGCGATGAACATGAGCACGAGGAGCCAACGAAGGATGTGGTTCTTGAGGACGAAGCGGAAGCCGTCGGCCATCTCGGTCGCGATATTGCGCGCGGTGATCGCCGCGGTCGGGCGGTGCACGTCGTAAATCGGTGGCATGAGGAAGAACACGAAGAGCGTGGGCACGAAGGCAAGGGCTGCGATGTACATCGCGTTGGCAGTCCCGAACGCCGCGATCGCGAGCCCGCCGATCGTCGGCCCGAGAATGCGCGCGGTTCGGTCGATGCCGAAGTAGGCGGCGTTCGCGCTGGTGAGCTCGTCGGCCTCGACGAGCGCGGGGATCACGCTGAAGTCCGTGGTCACGCCCCACGCCACCTCGACGGTGCCGAGCAAGAAGCCGATGAAGTACAGGAGGTTGAGGCTGAACACTCCGGCCGCGA
>VBEY01000109.1 GCA_005889295.1 Chloroflexota bacterium
GGACGCCGGCGGCCACAAGAAGCGGCGCGTTCGGCCACATGGTCTGAGGCTCGACACAGATAGCTTCAGGTGGCGTATGCACGACGACCGTCTGCAAGCTCGAGTCGTATTCGATACGCAGCTCCAAATCGGGCCACCGCACGATCGCCGGGCTCTTCGCATGTACGTACGCGTGGTCGAGCCGGCGGTCGCCCACGGGCGGTCCGGAGCGCAGATCCTCGATTGGTGTGACCGGCCGGACCTGACCAGTCGGTATGAGATCCGCGTCGAGCACAAGAACCTCGGCTGCATCGATACAGAGCTCCACGTCGGCACTCGGCGGTCGCGTGAACCACGGGTGCCAGCCGAGGCCCGCGGGCCCCGCCCTCGTGTACCCGCCGACCTGCAGCTCGAGCTCGAGACTCCTCACGCCGAGCGTCAGGGTTTGCAGAGCGCGGCCGCCGAAGGGCCACCCCAGCCCGCGCAGCTCACACCTCATCGTCACGGCGGTCTCGCTGCGTTCGACGATCTCCCAAGACTTGTCGAAGCCAAGTCCGTGTATGGCCGACGGCGGCAGGTTCGGCTCGAGCCGCACTTCGCCGTCGCTCGTCGGGATACGGCCATTCGAAAGGCGCCCTGCCCACGGAACCATCGGGTAGCAGCCCCAATAGAGAGCAGGCTCGCGCGCCCTGGCGTGTGCTTTCGAGAGGATCCGCTCGACGCCGGCGACCATGAGCGAGACGATCCTGCCCCCGTCGTTCGAATCGATCCGCGCGGCAACCGCGTCACGCCGTAGCTCGACGACCTTAGCCACCTAACGTACCCGCTTCGGTCGCCCACATTCGCGAATTCGCGTGGATGACAAGGCCTCGCGTAGGGCTCGACGGCAGAAGCCGTCGAGCCCTGACTCAGTTACTTCATTGCGCCGATCTGGCGGAGAAGCGTCGCCGTGTCGAGATACGAGCTCCACCGCTTCACTTTTCCGTTTTCGTAATCGACGATGAAGGTCACCGGCACCTTGACCGACTTGTTCGTTGCAGGGACGCCCGCGAGCTCGCCGCGTTGAGTCCCCGTCACCGTGCACTCCCCTACCACTGTGTTGCCCTCCGACACCGTCCGCTCGACCTTGTAGTTGATGTCGGGCAATCCGGTCCATAGCGCGGTGTGGAATGCGCGGAAGCCGGCCTTGTCCACGGTTCCGACCATCGGATTGATGAACGTCACGTCGTCTCTCAGGTGTGCTTCGAATCGGTCGTGGTCGCGTGCGCTTGCCGCCAACATTGCCGCTCTGAAGTCGTTCGCGTTCGAGGCAGTTGGGTCCGTTGCCTTCTGTTGCTGTGCGATCGCCATGTGACTCTCCCCTTCCCCTCGCTTCTACTCGTAGTGGAAGTTCGTCTTTAGCAGACCGCTCTTGCTGAACACGTATCGCACCGGTGAGCGCTTCGCCCCATCCTCGATCGACTTCTTGTCCTCGCCCGAGAAGCCTCCGCGAGCGGTGACATCGACTGTGATCTGCTTCAAGGTGTTGTCCCAGTCGGAGGGATCCTACGCACCCACGATCGGACCTGGATCCACGTCGGCGTGCGCCGTCACCTCGAGCCCATCGAGCTTGACACCGGTCCTAGCGCAGTTGAGCACGATCGCCTCGGTAACACACGACGACAGCCCAAGAAGCGCGGCCTCGATCGGCTCGATGCGATCGTCAGCCCCCTCTACGCCGATGGCGTCACCGACTTCCTTCCAGGAGCCAATCTGGACCGAGAAGTCGCGGGTGGGCTTCTCAATCGCCTGCCCCCCAAGCGTCCACCGGCCTACCTTTCCGAGGTTGCCGAGGCCCTTCTGCTCCCAAATGCTCTTGCTCTCGATCCCAAGCTCGAAGCTCTTCGGCGCGGAAGCGTATTGCTCGTTGAACTTCTCCAGCTGACGCGTGTTGATGCCTTGGATTGGCATCGTCGCCACGTTTGACATGTACTCCCCCTGTTTCCTCGCGCTGAATGGATAGCTAGGGGCAGCGGCCAATGAGCCTAGCGTGCTTGCTAAACACAGAACTACCCCCTATTTGAGAACCGGAACGCTCGCTCGCTGGGGGCCTGTGGAGCACCTCGCCGGCACTAGGGCACGGACGGTGCTGCGGGTCCGGAGCGTCCTAGGTGTACTCCCGATTCTCAAGAACACAAGGCCTAATGCCATCGCGCGGGCGCTCATCAGCTACCTCGCCCTGGTGGCCGGTCTGGTCATCGCGTTCGTCGTCCTCGGAGAGCAGCCGTTTCCTCTCCAGCTCGTCGGTGCGGTCGTCATCCTCGCCGGTGTGCGGCGTCGGGCGCCAGACTCCGTTAGACCCGCGGAGGTGCCGTACTGATGAAGAAGATCCTTGTCGCCCTGGCGTCACTCGCGCTCGTGGGCGCGGTCAATCTTGGCGTCGCCAGCGCGAACCCGTTC
Organism: Chloroflexota bacterium; assembly: GCA_005889295.1. GTDB lineage: Bacteria > Chloroflexota > Limnocylindria > P2-11E > P2-11E > 3-1-20CM-2-70-9. The sequence continues at coordinate 2,419 of VBEY01000109.1, forward strand.
GCCGGGCCCACGCCGCCTCCGAGCCCGAAGATCGAGAAGCCGACGACGCCTGGCGCTCCCCAAGGCAGCGAGACGGACGTTGAACAGGAAGGCGATCACGAGGAGACCGACACGGACGAGGCCGACATGAACGACGGCGAACAGGGCGAGCACGAGGACGCCAACGCTGCGACCACGACAACCGGCCAGCAGGACCAGCAGGATCGCAACACCGAGCAGGAAGGCGAGAACGAAGGCGACAACTAACTAGTCGCCGAGTTCATCTGCAGCAAACGGGGCGGGTCATCCCGCCCCGTTCACGTTGTGGCGGAGTAACGACCGGACATCATCGAACGGCGCGTGACCATGCGACCGCCCTGGAGAGGCTCGGTGCGCCGCCAGTCTGTCGGTCGAAGTAATCGTCCCAGCCGAGGCCCGTCGCGATGAGTACGGCTGCGGGTCCTCCATGCGCGTTGAATCGGTGCAGCCAGAGCTCGAACACATCGCTGGTCGCCCCGGGTCGGCGACAGAGGAGCAGGAGTGTTTCCCCGTCGCGTGACCAGCGCATGCCCTCGACCACCCGCCCGGGGCAGCGGATCTCCGTCGTACCGCCGGCCAGGTCGGAGACGACAACGCGGCGGTCACCCACGCCCGTGCCTTCAAAATATCCGGAGCCATCGCCCGAGGGTCCCGCGATCCATGCGATGCGCCCGCGCGCCGGGTCCCACGCCGGCGCGAAACCGACGAAGCCAGGCGGCGTGAGTACGCGCTCGCTGCCATCCCGCTCCCGAACAACGATCTCTTTGTCGCGCCAGGTCACACGACCGGAGCCCCGGACGAACGCGAGCCGGCCATCGGCCGACCACGCGATCGATTCGGGGAGCGCCGTGTTCCCGAGATCGGTCACTCGACCCGACGCCACGTCAAGCAGCAACAGATGCAGGATCGAATCGCCCGCCATTACCTCCACTCCCGTCAGGTACCTGCCGTCGGACGACCATTGAAGTGGCAGGCCCCGTCCGGGTGACGGCCGGTAGAGCAGCCGCGCTGCGCCGTCGGCCTCCACGATCCAGACAGACATCCGGAAGGGCTGGTCATCCGCCGTCGGATACGGGGGATCGACACGGGCGACCGCGAGGCGAGCACTATCGGGGCTCCACCCTGCGCTGACCGCACCCCAATCGGCCGGCAGCACGACCCGCGGCCCAGCGTCCCCGGGCAGGCGCACCGCGACCGGCGGCGTTGGAAAGACCGTTATCGGCAGCGGTCCCGGGCCGGTGTGATACCCGAAACTCGCGCACGCGCCAGCGGCGTTGAACGAGATGAAGCCGCCTCCTCCGCAGTCGTAGGTCTTCTCGAGCGCGCCGTCCCAGCGCAGCAATGAGGTGCTGCCCTGCGGACCCAATAGGTAGATGATTTGGGAGGTCTCTGCCTGCACGGACACGGAGGCGTATCCGATATCAGTGAGTCTTCCCGTTGCGCTGTCGAAGCGAAACCAGCCCGCCTTGGAGAACGAGAAGAAAAAGAGGACGCCAGCGTCGCTTACATCGACGCTGCTTACGGGCGTGGACTGCGGAGAAGGTGCTCCGGATTCCGACGCAAGGCTCGGTGCGGCGCTGTTGGTCGTCGAGGGGCCCGGGGATTCCGACCGCGTTGGCGCAGCGCCCGGGGCGACGCAGGATAGAACGAGAAGCGTCATAAGAAGGATGGGCCGCATGGGCCGATGCTAGCTTCGCATCGATCCTCTCGGGCTACGGGTGCAGTGGGCTCGTCGCAAAGAAATACGCTAGGTTGGCGCGCCGAAGCGACGAAAGAGGTGAATCCATGGCGATGATGGTTATCTTGCATCGCGTTCGGGACTACGACGCGTGGCGGAAGGTCTACAAGGAAGTAGCGCCGATGCAGAAGGCAGGCGGCGTCACCAAGGAGAGCGTCTACCAGGCGAAAGGAGATCCACGGAACGTCCTCGTTCTCCACAGTTTCGCGACCATGACGGAGGCCGAGAAGTTCGCCGCAAGTCCCGACCTTCGTTCGGCGATGGGCAGAGCCGGAGTCGAAGGAGCTCCGCGGATCGAGTTCTTTGAAGAGGCGAAGACCTGACCAACTGGCCGAGCTGAGGCACCGCGAGTCGAGACCGCGCCGCCCGGCGACGCCTATCCTTTCGCTGGACGTCCGAGAACGTGGCTGACAGAGGCAGTGAGGGGAACATGGGACAGGCGCAGCTCGACGGTAACGGGCACATAACTGACGTCCGGCTGCCCGGACCCACCCGCGCGCTCGCCCCGCTCGTGGACCTGGTCGCACGACTCAACACGAGCGTCCATACCAAGCTCCTTTCGGGGTTCCTCTTCGGGGCCCTTCTCCTCCTCGGCATGGGCATCCTCAGCCTTGTGGTCATAGGCCGCATGAGCGACCACGTGCGTCAGCTCGAGCGCCTCGAGCAGCGCGCCGATTGGTCGAATCAGATGATCTACGCGGTGACCTCGCAGAGCCATTTCCGCGCGATGGCGCTTCTCACCCGCGACGAGTCGAACAACGAGAAGATCGCCGCAGCCAAACAGGCCTTCGCCGATCTCCTCGACAAGTCGCAAGCGGCGGCGGGCCCCGACCAGGCCACTTTCTTCGCGCAAGTGCGGGACGCGAATAACCGCTACACGCTTGCAGGCGAAACGATCCTCGCGCAGTACAAGGCGGGCGACACCGATAGCGCGATGCGCTCGCACCTCGCGTTGGAGCATCCGATCTCCCACGAGCTCGAGGCGGCGATGCGCGAGCTCATCGCGACGACGAGCAGGGAGACGACCGCCGCGCGCAACGCCTTCGACGCGGACCGCCAGCTGCTCTCGGCGATCGTCGCGATCTTCTCGGTCGTGAGCCTTGCTGCCGCGCTCGCGCTCGGCTTCGTCCTTTCATGGGCGTTCATCCTGCCGGTGCGCCGCATAGACTGGACCCTCGCGCGCATCGCCGCTGGCGACTTCGGGCAACGCGTCGATGTGTCGAACCGCGACGAGTTCGGGACGCTCAGCCGGAACCTGAATTCGATGAGTGCACGCCTAGCCGGCTTGTACGAGGAGCTCAGGCATCTCAACGAGGGCCTCCAGCAGAAGGTGCAGGAGCACGTCCACGAGATCGAGCGATCGCGCATGCTCCGCCGCTACCTGCCGCAGCAGGTGGCCGAAGCGGTGATCGCCTCGGGCGACGAGTCGCTACTGCAGACGCATCGACGGGAGATCACCGTCGTCTTCGGAGATCTGCGCGGTTTCACCGCGTTCTCCGAGACGGCCGAGCCGGAGGTCGTGATGAGCGTGCTCCGCGAATACCACGGCGCTGTTGGCGAGCTCATCTCGCGCTACTCGGGCACGCTCGAGCACTTCGCCGGCGACGGCTGGATGGTGTACTTCAACGATCCGCTGCCGGTGCCGGACCATCCGATCCAGGCGGTACGAATGGCGGTGGCGATGCGCGAGCGTGTAGCGAAGCTCAGCCGCGGTTGGCGGAAGCTGGGTTACGAGCTCGACTTCGGCGCAGGCATCGCGATGGGCTTCGCGACGCTCGGCACGATCGGGTTCGAGGGACGCCACGATTACGGTGCGATCGGCTCAGTGGGCAACCTCGCGTCGCGGCTCTCAGCGGAGGCCAAAGGCGGCCAGATCCTCGTGAGCCAGCGCGTGCAGGCGCTCGTTGAAGACCTCGCCGTCACCGAGCCCGTCGGCGCGCTGGAGCTGAAAGGTTTCTCGAGGCCGGTCACCGCGTACAACGTGCTGTCGCTCAACGTCGCTGTTGCCCCGTAGAACACTCCATTTCCGTCGGGAGCTGCGAAACAAGCGGGGAACGGGCGCTGGCGGGCCGAGGCATTGCGGATAATCCACGAATGCCGACGCAGCGCGGCGCGATCGTCCTCGCCGACATCTCGGGCTACACGGAGTTCATCGCTGGCACCGAGCTCGAGCACTCACGGGAGATTCTCGCGGAGCTGCTCGAGGCGGTCACGTTCTGCACGAAGCGTGACCTCGCGGTTGCGCAGATCGAAGGCGACGCCGTCTTCTGGCTCGCGGATGGACTCCGCCCGATGGTCCTCGAGGGCCTCGAGCGCTCCTTCGTGGCCTTCCACCGACGACTCCGCGACATCGATGCCGTGACCAAGTGTCCGTGTCGCGCGTGCCGGAGGGTGGGCGCGCTGACGCTGAAATTCGTTCTCCACGTCGGCGAGTATGTCCGCCAGCGGGTCGCGGGGTCCGATCACTTCGTCGGGAGCGACATCGTGCTCGCGCACCGCCTGCTAAAGAACAGCGTCCCGTCGCGCGAGTACGTCTTGGTGACGGCGGCGGCGCTCGCCGCACTGCCGGAGCCAGCTCGCGCCGAGTTCCAACCGCATGAGGAGCGGTACGAGCATATCGGGCTCGTTCCTGTCGCGTACCGAGAGCTCGCTGGGCTCCGCGACTCGGCGTCGACGTACGAGCGGGCACCCGTGCGGCCCGACAACGCCCACCTACGCGCGTCGCGCGTCTACGAGGAGCCGGCCGAGCGGCTCTGGGCATGGCTCGACGCAAAGCCGCACCGGCTTACGTGGCTCTCCGTGCCACTCTGGATGGGCTGGGGCACAGTGAGCGCCGAGGTTGAGCCCGGAGCCCAAGGCGGGCTCGTCGGCGCCGAGCTGCACTGCTACCACGGCTCTGAGCGGCGCAACCTCACGATCGCGCACGTCGTGTCGCAGGGCGAGCGCGAGGTCACACTGCACGTGATCGGGGACCATGGGGGCTACTACGTCACCGAGCGGCTCGAGTCGATCTCGTCGGGAACGAGCCGCCTCGAGGCGTGCTATCGGTGGGAGACAGATCTGGATCCCGGACTCCTCGAGAGCGTCAGGGCAGGCGCGGAATCCCAATTCGACCTCATCGCGAGAAGGTACGCAGACACCGGATCGAGCGCGCTGCCGACCGGCGTGCGCGAGTGGGGCTAGCCGGGACGGGCGCGACTTGCTCGCGGATCGCAGCGACGATCTCGCCCGGCCTCTCCCAGAGGAGCAGTGCGACGATCTGACGCGTGTTCGGCCTTAGGCAAGTGCGCGGCAGGTGCCGTGGTTGCATTGTCCGCGCCGTGCGCGGCTACGACGTCACCGGCGCCGGTTCGGGGCTAGGCACCTCGCGAATGTGCGGGAGCGGCGAAAGCAGGAAGATCGGGAAGACCGCGAGGCAGGCGAGACCCGTAACGAGCAGCGCGGCGCGCAGGCCGAGCACGGCCCCGAGCGTCCCGCCAAGGAGTGCGCCGAACGGCCCGGTGCCCCACACGAGGAAGCGGTAGCTCGCGTTCACCCGCCCGAGCAGATGGCTCGGGGTCAGGGCCTGGCGCAGGCTCGGGCCGTTCACATTGAAGAGCGAGGCGCCGAAGAACAGCACGAACTGCATTGCCGCGATCGTCGCGACCGTGGCCTCCGGCGATGCGAAGAGGACGGCCCGCGACGTGACGCCGATCGTCCCGAGGACCGCGCCCAGGATGAACGCCGGTCCGATCCCAAGCCGGCGAGCAATGTCGGATGCGAGGAGCGCGCCGAGCAGCGCACCAGCGGCGCCGATCGCGAGAATAAGTCCGAGCACCGACGGATCGAGCCTGAGGTCGCGGGACAAGTAGAGAATGAAGATCGCCGCCTGCGCGCTGAGCAGCAGCACGAAGATCGCGGAGACCGCAACGAGCGTTCGCAGGATGGGATGGCGGAGCAGGGCGGAAAGACCCTCGCGGATCTCCGCACGCATGTCGCGGGGCCGCGCGACGACCGGCAGCTCCGCGCGCCGGATGAGCGCCAGCCCGGTCACCGACGCCAGGAACGAGAGCGCGTCGAGAAGGACGGGCATCGGCGCGGTGAAGAGCTGCACGAGCACGCCGGCGACGCCGGGGCCGGCGAGCTGGGCGAGCGAGCCGCTCGCGTTGATCTTGCCGTTCGCGTCCACGAGCCCCGCTCGGCCGACGAGACCGGGAAGGTACGCCTGGTAGGCGACGATAAAGAACACGCTCAACGTCCCGACGGCGAATCCGACCACGTATAGCTGAGCCATGCTCAGCAGACCGAGTACGAACGCGACCGGGATGGTCATAAGGAGCACGGCGCGACCAAGATCGGCGACGATGAGGATCCGCCGGCGTGGTAGGCGGTCGACCCAGACCCCTGCGAACAGGCTAAACAGCGCGGTCGGAGTGGTCTCGACGGCCGCGAGCAGGCCCATCTCGACTGGCCCGGCGTGCAGCGTGATCACGGCGGTGAGCGGGACGGCGAGGAGCGTGATCTGGTCACCGAAGTCGGAGATGGTCTGGCCGATCCAGAACTTCAGGAAGTCGCCGTCGCGCCAAAGGCTGGTCACGTCGCGGAGCGTAGGGTGGCGTGACAAGGGCGCCTCAAAACCTCAAGGCGTGCGTGTTGTTTTCTTAACGTCTAGCGGATTGTCTATGGCGATGGTCTTGCGGCAGGGTCCGCATGGGGCGTGGGCCAGGGCGCGCCGGATCCGGGCGGCACGCGGGGGGATGTGGCTCCGAGCACCCGTTCGTCACCTCGGACGCTCGTTTGCGATCGTCGTCGTGGCGACCGCGGCCCTGACATTGCATGTGGGGCTGCGTCCCGCCGCTTCGGCGACGGGCACCTTCGTCCAGTACACGTACAGCGGACCTGCCGGTTCACGAACGTATTACGTCGACACGCCCGTCGGATACACCACCAGCGAGCGTGTCCCGCTGATCGTGATGCTGCACGGGTGCAACGGTAACGCCGTCGATTTTTCCAATACGACGCAGATGAACGCACTCGCGGACGGGAAGCAGTTCATCGTCGCGTACCCAGAGCAGTCGAGCACCTACAGCGGCTGCTGGGCGTGGACCAGCACCGCGAACCAGGCGCGCGGCTTGGGCGAGCCAGCGATCATCGCCGGTATCACCCAGACCGTGATCGGAGACACATCACACTGGAACATCGATCCCAGCCGCGTCTACATCGCTGGCTTCTCCGCAGGTGCGGGAATGGCCGTGGTGATGGCCGCCACGTACCCAGACCTCTATGCCGCCATGGGCGAATCCGCGGGCTACGAGTACAAGGCGCAAACCAATGGGAATCTCAAGCCGAGCCTACCCAACGGTGGCCCAGACCCGGCAACGCAGGGAAAGGCGGCGTACGACGCCATGGGATCGCACGCGCGGGTCGTGCCGGTGATCGCTTTTCAGGGAACGCAGGACGCGACCGTCCCTCTGATCAACGGCGACCAAGTGGTCCAGCAGTGGATGACCACCGACCACCTGGCCTCCGGTGGCAACTACAACCCGTCGTTCACCTCGCCGTCGGGGACCGTGACTGGGCAAGTGCCATCCGGCCGGGCCTACACCGTTCGCACTTGGAGCGACTCGGGGTCCAATGAAGTGCAGGAGTACTGGACGGTGGACGGAATGGGCCATGCGTGGTCGGGCGGCTCGAGCTCGGGGAGCTCTGCGGATCCCTCCGGGCCGAGCGCCTCGCAGAACATGTACGCGTTCTTCATGGCCCACGCCCTCGTCATTCCGCCGTCGCCGCTGCGGATCACGTCGGTCGCGGTGGGGAACGTCGGCGAGAGCTCGGCGGTCATCACCTGGCAGACCAACAACGCGGCCAGCAGCCGTGTGGACGATGGAACGACGACGACCTACGACAGCGCCGTAGTCGATCCAGGCTTGCTGACGAGCCATTCGCTGACGCTCTCCGACCTGGCGAGCAGCACCGCTTACCACTTTCAAGTGACGAGCGTGGATGGAGCCGGACAGACCGCGTCGAGCCCCGATGGCACTTTCACCACCGTGTCGCCCTCTTCTTACGAGCTGTTGTTTAGTGGTTCCGCGGAACGCTCGAGCCCCTCGCCGCTTCAGGACCAGACCGTCAGCGGCAGCATCTTCGTGTTCACGGGCCCGGACACCGGGGTGACCCAGGTCCGGTTCTACCTCGACGATCCGCAGCAGGCCGGTAGCCCGATCCATGTCGAGAACCTTCCCGCATTTGACCTTGCGGGCACGGCATACGACGGAACAGCCAACCCCTACAGCACCACGGCCCTGGCCAACGGTCAGCACACGATCACGGCGGCGATCGATCGAAGCGGCGGGACGGATGTCGTGAGCTCGACGTTCACCGTGTCTAACCCCTAGAAAGCCGTCCGCCGGCGGGCCTATCGGCCGGCAGCGCGCCGGTCGACTGGCTGACGGCGCTCAGGCACGGGCCAGCTCCGACTCCACCGCCTTCAGGCTCTCTTCGTGGATGACACCGACCACCTGGTTACGCAACTCGGCGAATCGCGGGCCGGTGAGAGTATCGAAGGTGCGGGGCCGTGGGATGTCGACCGCGAGAGTGGTCCGGATCCGGCCCGGCCGGCTGGTCATCACGTAGATGACATCCCCAAGGAAGATCGCCTCTTCGATGTCATGGGTGACAAAGAGGACAGTCTTGCGGTAGCGCTGCCAGATGTCGGTCAGCAGCTCCTGCATGATCTGCCTGGTCTGCGCGTCCAAGGCACCGAAAGGCTCATCCATGAGCAGCACTTCAGGATCGCCCGCAAGCGCGCGAGCGATCGCGGCCCGCTGCTTCATGCCACCCGAGAGAACCTTCGGATAGGCGTCCGCGAAGCCGTCAAGCTTCATCAGGTGGATGAGTTCGCTCGATGTTTTGCGACGCTCCCCCGCAGGGACCTTTTTGATCTCCGGCCCGAACTCGATGTTGCGCCGTACCGACAGCCAGGGATAAAGCGAGTAGGACTGGAACACCATGCCGCGGTCGGCGCCTGGTTCAAAGGTGGCTTTGCCGTTGACCAGGACCTCACCCTCGGTAGGGGTGATCAGTCCCGCCGCAATCATCAAGAGTGTCGACTTGCCGCAGCCCGAGGGGCCGACGATGCACGCGAACTGGCCGTCCGGAACCGTGAGCGAGATGCGTTCTAGTGCGCTCACCTCTCCGTGCCGGCCCCGAAAGCGCATGGCGACGTCGGTGATCTCGATCTCGCTCACGCGCGCACCTTCTCCACGTACGGGAATGCCAGGCGATGGACGATGGCGAACAGGGTGTCCGTGATCAACCCCAGGGCGCCGATGGTGATGATGGCTGCGATGATCCGGTCGGCCCGCAGATAACGCTCAGCGATCAAGATGAAGCTGCCTATGCCGTGCTCGGCCGCCACGAGCTCGGCGACGATGAGGTACGTCCAAGCCCAGCCCATGGTGATTCGGAGCGCATCGACCACTTCGGGAAACGTCGCCGGAAGGAAGACCTTGTAGAAGACCGTCCAGCGGGAAGCACCCAGCGTGTAGGCCACGTTCAGCATCTCATCCGGAACGCGATGCGCGATGTCCATCACCATCAATACCAGTTGGAAGAACACGCCGATCCAGATGATCGTGATCTTCTCGTCCTCCCCGAGGCCCTGAAGCAGGATGAGGAGCGGGATGAAGGCCGAGGCGGGCATGTAGCGAATCGCATTGATCGGCGGGTTGAAGAAAGAGCGCACGGCTTCGAACGAACCCATCAGGAGACCGAGCGGCACAGCCGCCGCGGCCGCGAGCAGGAACCCGGCGACGATCCGGAAGGCGCTCCAGCCCACGTCGTTGTAGAACCCGAGATTCACCATCATGTCCCACCAGGTCACCACGACCTGGTAGGGACTGGGCACGAAGAGAGCTCCATATTGAGGCGATGAGTTTTGTACCAGCGCCGCGAGACCTGACCAGACGCCAACGACGACGACGAAGCTGCCGATCGCCAGAGTGAGCCGGGCGCGCCCGGGGATGGCTTGCTTCGGCGTGAGATAAGTGCGGATAAAGCCGCGGCGCCGCCGCGGAGTGACCGCTGGCGGCGCCGGCGCAACTCGGGCCGCAGGGACGCGGCTCAATTGGTCTCCTCTACAACGAGTTGATGAAGTCGGCGTTGACCGCGTCCGCTGGCTTCACCGGGCTGTCGATCTTGCCCTGGGCCTTCCAGAAGTCCCCGGCGGCCTTGACGTTGTCATTGATCTTTCCGGGGGCGCTCTTGGTGCCCATGATCTCCTTGCCCTTCTTTAGATCGAACAGCGTGAGCGTTTCCAGGTCTGCTTTCACATCGTCCGCAGTCTCACTGGTGGCCTTGCCCACGATGCCGAGTCCCTCCGCCGTGTTCTTTTGGAACCAGTCGAAAGCGTCGTAGTAGGCCTTCATGAACTCCTTGACGGTGGCCGGGTATTTGTCGACGAAGTCCTTTCGGAACGCGAAGCTGTCCATGATCAGGTCGGGATATTCCTTCGATGAGACGAGGACAACGCCATCGCTACGCGCCTTGGCCTTGCTCAGCCACGGCTC
>VBEY01000110.1 GCA_005889295.1 Chloroflexota bacterium
GCGACCCGGTGAGGACGCGGCCACCCATCCCGAGCTGAGGCCTGTGCTGCTCTTACGCTCGATGACGAGCGCGCCCCAACCCGCGAAGAACGAGCGAGGCAATTGAACGTTGTTTGTGCGGGGACGCGAGTCGCTTCTACCGTAGGTCGAGCGATGATGTCCGACCCGTCCTATCGCCTCGTTTTCGACGCTACTCAGAAGTACGGCGACAGGACTGCGCTCGCGCTTGGCTTCACCCTGGCGGTACTGGTGGCATTTGTCGTGGGTGCCATGTTCGTTGCGCACGCGGTTCGTCGGGGTCACCATCGCCGGTTCTTATCCGGGCTCGGCGTTGCCTCGATCCTGCTGGTGCTTCTCGGGGTCGTCGGCGCTTCGCTAGTCAGCGTGTGGACGGTCGCGTCTACCACGGCAAGCGCTGATGGGACGGCGCGGGCAGTCGACGCCAGTCCGGTCGTGGAAGGCGTGGTGGAGGACTTTCATCCGATGCCGAGCGGAGGTCACGACACCGAGCGCTTTGAGGTCGCCGGCGTTCACTTCGAATACAGCCACTGGGACATGACGCAGGGCTTCAACCAGGACGTTACCGTTGGCGGGCCGGTGAGGAGTGGACTCTACGTGAGAATCCACTACGTCAGGTTCGGGACGCCCGCAGACAATGTGATTGTCCGCCTTGAGGTGCGGGAGTGACCGAGGATTGAAGAGGCGCGGACCTCGTTGATCGTTCGGGCGCGGACAGGGCAGGCGCCCTGCGCTGTGGGAAAAAATCACCGGGGTCGCGGTCCGCACCGCTCGAAGCGGCCCGCGCGCATTTCCATGAATTTGCGCCAGAACTCGTGAGTGCGTTCGAAACTTTGAGGCTGTCACAAGCGGCACGCGACCTGATCGGGAATCAGGTTACCCAGTCAATCGACAGATCTATTCCGGATTCTCGATTTCGCCGATCCGGAAGCTCACCTGATTCCGGAGGCGCGTGACTCAGCCTATCGATCCGCCGGGCGCCCGAGAACGCGTTGAACAGGGGACGACCCGGCGTTGGCCAGGCGGACGAAGCCGAATCGCTCCACGGGCGGCGAGGTACCGTCGCCGCCCATGGAGCCCGCAGAGGCGCTGGAACGGATCGCCTACCTGCTCGACCGAGCGCGAGAGAAGTCCTACCGGGTCCACGCCTACCTGCGAGCGGCCGAGATCGTGAAGGCCCTCGCGCCCGACGAGCTCGTCGCTCGGGTCGCCGCCGGCACGCTCCAGGAGCTGGATGGCATCGGCCCGAAGACGGCGGCGATCATCACCGAAGTCGCCACCTCCGGGTCGACCGCGTACCTCGACAAGCTCGAGGAGGAGACTGCCCTCACCGTCGGCAAGGGCAACGAGCTCGTCGTCCAGTTGAAGGGCGACCTCCACGTGCACTCGCTGTGGAGCGACGGCGGCGCCGAGATCGACGTGATGGCGCGCGCTGCCCGCAGCCTCGGCCACGAGTACATCGCGCTCACCGACCATTCACCGCGGCTCACCATCGCCAACGGTCTCTCGCGCGAGCGCCTACTGCAGCAGCTCGACATCGTCGCGGCGCTGAACGACGACCTGGCGCCGTTCCGCATCCTGACCGGGATCGAGGTGGACATCCTCGAGGACGGCACCCTCGACCAGGACGACGACATCCTCGAGCGGCTCGACATCGTCGTCGCATCGGTCCACTCGAAGCTGCGCATGGAGAAGCGGGAGATGACGCGGCGAATGATCACCGCCATCGCCAACCCGCACACCGACGTGCTCGGCCACTGCACCGGCCGCTACGTGGTCGGCCGTGGCCGGCCGCAGTCGGAGTTCGACGCCGAGGTCGTGTTCCACGCCTGCGAGCGGTTCGATACCGCGGTCGAGATCAACTCCCGACCGGAACGCCTCGACCCGCCGAACGACCTGCTCGCGCTCGCCGTCGAGATGGGCTGCCGGTTCGCGATCAACACGGATGCCCACGCGCCCGGTCAGCTGGAGTGGCAGGCGTACGGCGCCGACAAGGCGGTCGAGACCGGGGTGACCATCGACCGGATCGTGAACTCGTGGTCCGCCGATGAGCTGCTCGAGTGGAGCCAACGGTAGCCTCGCACGCGCTGTGTCCCTCCTATCGCGGCGGTCTTGAGCGATCGCGCCTTCACAGCCTGCGCAGGTACACGCGCAGCCCCCACTGCTGCACGGCCGTGTGGTGATCCAGGATGTAATCGATCGCGGAAGGTCCGTGAATGAAGCCGAAGGTCTCGAGCGCTTGACGCTCGGTGCCGTAGTCCATGTCCACGAGGAAGTCGTGCGCGAAGAACCCGAGCTGTTCGAGGCGGTCCATCGCCCGGCGCGTCGCTGGGTTGCCGAAGTCTTCGTGCGGCGCATGCAGGGGACGCCAGCCGGGCGTCGTGCCGACGACGATCACGTGGCCACCCGGGCGCACCACGCGCTCGCACCCGCGGACGAAACTATCCTCGGTGTCCCAGGGGAACGGCGCGCCGTGCATCGAGATCGCGATGTCGAATTCATCATCCGCGAACGCCGATAGGTCCTCGGCGATGCCGTCGCGGATCTCGATGTTCGTGAGTCCGAGCGAGCGGATGCGGTTGTTCGCGAACGCGCGCATCTTCGGCTTTGGCTCGAGTCCGATCACCCGTTTGGCGAGCCTCGCGTGCTCGACCGCGTTCTTGCCTGTGCCGGAGGCAACATCCATGACGCGAGCGTCCCGGAAGTCGACCAGGCCGTGGACGATCTCGGCCGCGCGGACGGTAGACAGGGCGAACCGGTCGTACCGTTCGGGGAACTCGAAATACTCGGCCCAGAACGAACCGACCGGCGTCGAATAGCCGCGATGGGTGCGAACCTCCACTGCGCCGCTACCCTAACCCGAGAAGCATGTTGCGCCCGGGCGACGGGCATCCAGAGCTTTGGCTATCGAATGGGTCGGGTCGTGGACCCATTCGGTCATCACTGGCTCATCGGCAAACCGCTGCCGACAAGATCACCGAGGTAGTTCGGGCGTCTTACGGGGCCTGCTTCTTGAAGAGCTGGGTCACCGCCACCGGATCAACTGCCGTCATCTTCAGGTCCGACGCCGAGCACGCGTAGGTGCCAGATATGGGAGGCGCCACGTTGGTGAAATCCGGCCGGGCGGCGCCGTCGACGACGACATGCGTGGCTGTCGCCGCTTGCCCGGGCCCTGACTCGAACCACTGACCGCCTTCGCCGTGGAAATAGAACCGCTGTACGCCTTGTCCCTGCCAGCTCACGGTATGGCCGCCTCCCGACCCGACGAGCTGCGTCGAGTTGGTGAGGTCGTAGACCTCGGTCCCATCAGCACCCAACGTCAGCAGTGTCCCGACCTGGCCCTTGAAGGTCAGAACGACCCCTGGCAGCGATGCCGTGTCCGTCATCACCAGACTCGTGAGCGTCCACCGTCCGACGAGACACGCATCGCCGATCGCGAGCGGGGTCGCGGTCGGAGCCGGAGTGGCAGTCCGGGTTGGGGTGGCGGGAATCGTCTGGTTCGCGATGGCGCTCGGTCTCGACGGCTCCGTGCGAAGCGGTGTCGCCGTGGCGCCGCCACAGGCGGTTAGCCCGCCGAGGATGGCGACGGCGGCGACGGCCGCGACGACAACGCTCGGGCGTGATCGCATCGGCGCTCGCGTTTCAGGGAGTTTCACAGCCGCCTGAGCCTGCTGGAGCCAGCTCTGCGCATCAAGGGCGGCCGCCACCGCTTGTGTTCCAACTGGGTGGACGTTCCGTTTGTGGGAGCCGCTTCCCGGGGCAGCTGGCACCCCCCGGCTCGCCATGTTACGGGTTGGTCCAGTCGACCGACGTTGTAGGAGGAGAAGAGGGCGGAAGATGGTGACGGCGTGACCCGATCAGCGGCGATCAGCCTGCCCATGGCCAGCGATGCCGCACTCGTCCACGAGGCCGCGTCGGATCCCACCCGATTCGCCGCGCTCTACCGGCTCTACGTGGACGACCTCTATCGCTATCTCCTGTCGCGTTGCGGCGACCACATGGACGCGGAGGATCTGGTCGCTGAGACCTTCCTGGCGGCGTTCCGCGCCGCCCGCGCTTACCGTGGCACCGGCCCGGTCAAGGCCTGGCTCGTCGGCATCGCGCGCCGCAAAGCAGCCGACGCCCGCCGCGGCAAACGCGTGCAGCTCGATCTGGATGCCGCGGTCGACCTCGCCGATCCGATCCGCACCGACGATCTCGCGCTGCAAAGGGTCGAGCTGGCGCGCGTCCTTGCCATGACGGACCGACTTGCACCCGATCGCGCGGAGGCGCTGCGGCTTCGCTTCTTCGCCGGTCTCGATTCCGCCGAGATCGCGCCGATCATGGGACGCAGCGAGGCCGCCGTGAAGATGCTCGTCCACCGCGCGCTCACCGATCTCCGCGAGCAACTGGAGGCGACGAAATGACCGATGAGGAACGCACCGCCAAAGACTTGAGGGATCTTGCGCTGTCGATCCGGGCCCCGAGGAGCGTGTCCTCGGCGCTGGACCGCGCGGCGGCCCACGCCGCCGGCCACCCCACATCACGCTTCGCTCAGCGTCCTCGGCTCGCGCTCGCCGCCGCAGGGTTCGTCGCCGTCGCGACGCTTGTTGCATCGCTCCTCGTCGTGACCGCTCCCGCCAGCGCAAGTGACCTGCTCGCTCGCGCGGAGCGCGCGGCCATGAACGGGTCCACTTCGTTCAATACGTACCGCGGAACAACGAAGGGCGAGAACTGGCTCGGCGCGGACGGGAAGCGATTGACCGTGCCGACGTCGTACGAGCAGAAGATCCAGTTCAGCTCGCCGAACAATGTGCGGATCGACACGACTGCGACCGACCCGAGCGGAGCGACGGGACGACAACAGCTCTTCTTCGACGGGAACGCGGCCTGGATCTTCGTACCCGATGCGAAGGTGGCGCAGCCGATCGACCCACGGATGGTCCTTTCGCAGAGCCCGTTCGCTCCCAGCACGCTCGCGGGCGCCATCGAGAGCCTGTCGCAGGCATTCAATGCGAAACAGCTCTCGGACGACGTCGTGCTCGGCCGTCCGGCGCATGTCCTCGAGCTCACTCCGAAGGACCCGGCGCAGAGCGGCCCGATGGCAAAGATCACGACTTGGCTGGACACACAGACGCTCCTGCAGCTAGGGGCCGACGTTCGCGACGCTCAAGGGGAGCTCCTCATGACGTGGCGGTTCGTCGCGCTGGAGCTCAACGTGAACATCGCGGCATCCGAGTTCACCTTCACGCCTTCGGCGGACGTTCGCATCGGGCAGGTCCTGCCACCGGGGGCGACCGCGGGTATGCGTATGGAGCTGTGGAGGCAGCTCGCCGCTCAGTCGGGATTTCAGATCTTCCGGCCGTTCTGCGGCATCGATGGGCTCGACGAGGGCATGCCTGCGCGCGATCAGCGCGGCGTCATCGTCCTGCCCTTCGCCGCCAACGGCTCGCCCATCGTGATGATGCAGCAAGGCCCGCGGGACGCCTTCCCGGCACTTAGCGGCGAGAACGTGACGATCGGTGACTTCATCGCCATCTATCGGGTCGCCGACGAGGTCGAGCACCTCGACTTCGAGCGCTCTGGAACGCACGTCCACATCCAGGCGCCGCAGCCGCTCGGCCGGGATCCTCTCTACCACCTCGCGGTGTCACTCGTGCCCGTGGCGAAGTCCTAGCGAGCGCCGTCCGCCGGGCTACAGCGTCGGCTTGAACAGCATGAGATACAGGATGAGAAGCAGACCGCCCGCGCCCGTCACGGCCAGGATGCCCGGACGAAAGCGCGCGAGGAGCCGCTCCATCTCAGCGTCGTCGTGCGTGTCGGCGATCCGATCGATGGTGCGGCCTCCGTAGACGTTCATCACCACCCCGATCGCGACGAAGATCACGAGCGCCGCCCAGATCCAAGCGGTCCCCCACCACGAACCCAACAAACCGAGTAGGACGCCCGACGCCAGCGTGACGTAGAAGAAGATCCAGCGCAGCGTGCTCGCGGCCTCCGTGACCTCGAGCAGTTCGCGAATCCGGACGTCATTGCGCTCCTCTTTCAGATGGAACGCGACGGTAACCGGGTGGACCAACAGCAGCCCGAGCACGCTGGCGATATGGATGAAAACGATCCACTGATACACGGCGTCCGCAGCTCCCCACGTCAGACTATCGCGCGCGCGTAATCTCAGTAGGCGGCATGCAGAGTCATTCAACCGAGCCATGGCCACCCCTCCCCTTCGACGCGTGGAAGGAGACGCTGCACGCGATCCATATGTGGACGCAGATCGTCGGCAAGATCCGTCTCGCGACGACACCGCTCACGAATCACTGGTGGAACTCGACTTTCGTCGTCACCCCTCGAGGGCTGAGCACCGGGACCATGCCGACCGGCGCTGGCGCGTTCCAGATCGACTTCGACTTCGTCGGACACGAGCTCAACATCGTCACGAGTCGCGATGGACGCGACGCCCTTCCACTCCGGTCCATGTCGGTCGCCCAGTTCTATCTCGAGGTGCTCGACTCGCTGACCCGACTCGGAGTGACGCCGCCTCCGATCGTCCCAGTTCCGAATGAGGTCGCCCCCGCGGTGCCGTTTTCCGACGACGTCGAAATCCGGCCGTACGACCACGATCGAGTGCGCCTTTTCACCGAAGCCCTCCTTCGGACGAGCGTCGTCTTCGAGCGGTTTCGCGCCGAGTTCCTCGGTAAGGCGAGCCCGGTGCAATTTTTCTGGGGAGGGTTCGACCTCGCATCCGCGCGTTTCAGCGGAAGACGCGCGCCCGCATACGCGGGAGGCAGCGCCCCGAACGTCCACATCCACGTCATGCACGAGGCCTACTCGCACGAGCTCGCCGCAGCGGGCTTCTGGCTGGGCAGCGCCGATGTGCCGCAAGCCGAGTACTACGCGTACGCGATGCCCGCGCTCGCCGGCGTCGCGGGCGCCAGGATCCGGCCCGAGGCCGCGGCCTGGATCGAGGACCGGGGCTTATTCGTGTTGCCCTATGAAGCGGTCCGGACTTCTTCGGATCCGGACGCGGCGATCATGGCCTTCCTGGAGAGCACCTACAGCGCCATCGCCGACCTGGGTCACTGGGACCGCGACCTTCTCGAAGCGCGTTTGAGCTGCGATTGCGATCCGGTGCCGGTGGCCATGCTCCCGCGGGGCAGGCCTGCGAAGGCGCGGAAACAACGGGTTTAGATTTGGGGCGCGATGGCGGTCGTCGTTCCGCTCGATAGCAGGCAGGCGAGCATCACACGCATGCTGCTGACCCAAACCGGACCGTCGACCGTCGAGGCGATCGCGAGCGAGCTCAAGCTGACCAGTCGCGTCGTCCGCTACAACCTTCCTTCGATCGACACCTTCCTCCGCCCCGAGGGTCTCCACGTGATGCGACGCCGCGGCGTGGGTGTGTGGGTGTCCGGTGACGACGATCGGCGGCAGGCGATCCTCTTGAGTCTCGGCGCCGCGGCTGGCCCACGGGTCCTCGACGGGGAGGACCGCAAGCTCCATGCGCTCGCCGCCCTTCTGGACGCGTCGCCGCGCCCGGTCCACATCGGCGACCTCGAGGTAGAGCTCGGCGCCTCGCGACCGACCGTCCGCCGCGACGTTCGAGCTGCCGAGGCGTGGCTCGAAGGCCACCACCTTCATCTGCAGCGCCTGCCCGGAGTTGGCATCGCCGTTCGGGGAAGCGAGATCGACATCCGGAAGGGGCTTCTCTCGCTGGTTCTGGAGGCGGTGCCCGCCGAACACCTTCTCTCCGAGATGGGCGCGCCAAAACACGCACGTCCGCACGTGACCGATATGCGCGGACTCGCTCATTTCGCCTCGCAACTCGACCTACCGACACATCGCGCGATCCTCACGGCGCAGCTCCTCGAGCCCGACGACGCCGGGCCGATGGCGATGGTGGCCACCCTTTACCTTGCGATCGTTACTCGCCGCGTCCGCGCGGGTCATCGAGCCGAGCTGCAAAGCGGCCAGCTCCGCTCGCTCATCGACCATCCGGTCGCCGCGGCCGCGGCACGGATCGCGGCAGCGGTCGAGAAGGAGGCAGACCTCACTCTCGATGAGGCCGACGTCGCCGCCATCACCGAATTCCTTCTCGGATTCGTCGAGCTCGTCAACGCCAGTCTCGCGACGCAACCCGACGATGAGATCGTGATCGATCGCCTCGTCGCATCCGCGGCGTCACGGCTGCACCCCTCCCTTGCCGAGGACGTTCAGCTTCGGCGGAGCCTCGGTGAGCATCTCCGTCGTTTGCGCGTCCGCTTGCGGTACGGCCTCCCCGTGACCAACCCGCTCGACCAGGAGGTGCGCCAGCGTTATCCCGACGTCTATCGCGTCGCGACCGAGATCGTTGCCGCCCTGCACCCGATGGGCGACGCGGTCGTTCCCCATGAAGAGATCGGATTCCTGACGATGTACCTCGCGGGATCGCTCGAACGCAACCGCCTCCGGCCCAAGACGCGGATCACGGTGGTCTGCCCGGCCGGCATGGCGACCGCGTGGATCCTCGTTTCACGTCTCTCCGCCGAGTTTCCGAACGTCGAGATCACGCGGGTCGTCTCGAAGACCGTCTTCGAGAAAGACGTGGACATCGCCGCCACGGACCTCGTCGTCAGCACCGTCCCCCTGGAGGACGAGGTCGCCAACCTCCAAACCGTGGTCGTCAGCCCGCTGCTTCGCGAGCGGGACCTCCGGCGCCTGAGCCGCATCCTGGGAGAACCGGCGCACTGAGCGGCGGGAGCCGGATTGTCACAAGTGGGCGGCGACAGATTGGCACTTGTGACAAGTCCGCCCGGCTCCGATGATGCCGCCCGTTTTCGACTTGGAGGGGGTGGCGGCTGTGCAGGAGCGAGTTCAGCGGTTTGGCGGCAACCTGGCCGCGATGGTGATCCCAAATATTGGCGCGTTCATCGCGTGGGGCCTGATCACGGCGTTCGTCATTCCGACGGGCTGGATCCCGAACGAAAACCTCGCGAAGCTCGTCGGCCCGATGATCAAATTCTTACTCCCGCTGCTCATCGGGTACACCGGTGGGAAGCTGGTCTACGGGCATCGCGGCGGAGTCGTCGGGGCGGTCGTGACGGCCGGGATCGTGATCGGTTCCGAGGTCCCGATGTTCCTCGGGGCAATGATCGCTGGGCCGCTCGGCGGTTTCCTGATCAAGATGTTCGACCGCGCGGTCGAAGGAAAGATCCCGTCCGGGTTCGAGATGCTGACGAACAACTTCTCGGCCGGAATCCTCGGGGCGATCCTCGCCGTGCTTGGGCTCGTTGCGATCGGGCCGGTGCTCGAGGCTTTCTCGACCGCTCTCGGCAACTTCGTGCACGCGCTCATCAACGCCGGCGTCCTTCCGCTCGCGGACATTCCGATCGAGGTCGCCAAGGTCCTATTCCTGAACAACGCCATCAACCACGGCGTTCTCGCGCCGCTCGGAGTGATCGACGCCGCGAAGAACGGCCGCGCGATTCAGTTCCTGCTCGAAACGAACCCCGGTCCGGGCCTCGGTCTGCTGCTCGCCTTCGCGGCCTTCGGCAAGGGCGCGGCGAAGCTATCGGCTCCCGGAGCGATCGTCATTCACTTCCTGGGCGGGATCCACGAGATCTACTTCCCGTACGTGCTTTCGAACCCGATCATGATCGTCGCGATGTGGGCCGGCGGCATCACCGCCGACATCATCTTCGTCGCTACGAACGCCGGTCTTGTCGCGACGCCATCGCCGGGCAGCATCTTCGCCTACCTCGCGGTCACGCCGCCCGGTCAGCATTTCGGGGTGTTCCTCGGAGTCTTTGCCGCGGCGGCGGTGTCGTTCGCGGTCGGCTCGATGCTGCTGCGCCTCTTCCCGGCCAAGGTGGAAGAAACCGAGACCGACACCACCACCCAAAGGCAAGTGCCAGCACCCGCACCCGCGTAGCCTCCTTATTGACGCGAGGTCCACCGGCCGGTCGACTACGGCCGGCCGGTGGACGACAGGGAAGGTGTCGTCATGGTCGTGAAGCGCGCTGACGAGGTGAAGCTCGTCGTATTCGTCTGCGAAGCCGGAATGGGGTCGAGCCTCATCGGCGCCAATCAGCTCAAGAAGAAGATCAAGGACGCGGGACTGAGCGTCCGCGTCATCCACTCACCGGTCAACGAGATACCCGCGGAGACTGACGTCGTGGTCTCGCACGAGGGCTTGGCCGATCGCGCTCGGAAGGTGGCGCCGGCCGCGGTCGTCCTCACATTCCGCAACTTTATGAACAACACCGCCTCCGACCGCCTGCTGAAGAGCCTTGTGGCAGGCGAGGAGGTTTCGGCCGAAGCGGGGCACGCGTCGTGACGATCGAAGTCCTCTCCGAGTCCGCGGTCGTCGTCGGCGCGACGGCGGCGGACCGAAACAAGGCGATCGACATCGTGGGCTCGCTGTTGGTCGCGGAGGGTTGCGTGACCTCTGCGTACATCGGGCAAATGCAGCAACGGGAAGAGATCGTGTCGACGTATCTCGGCAACGGGATCGCGTTGCCGCACGGCACGAACGAGTCGAAGGACTTCGTCAAGCGCACCGGACTCGCTGTTGCGCAGTTTCCGGACGGGGTCGAGTGGGGAGAGGAGCGCGCGCACCTGGTCATCGGCCTAGCCGCCACTTCCGACGAGCACATTCGGGTGCTTGCGCGGCTCGCCACGATCCTCGGCGACGAGGCGCTGTGCCACCGACTCGGCAGCACCCTCGACGCCGGTGAGATCCACCGGACGCTCACAGCGACCGCGACCGACGACGCGCCACCTGGCAACGGACACCCCGCGCGCAGCGACGAGGTCGCTTTGGCACTCACCATCACGAACCCCCACGGGCTCCACGCTCGGCCAGCCGCCAACGTGGTCGATCGCGTGCGTCCGTTCGAGGCGGAGGTTTCGATCCACGCGAACGGGCGGAAGGCGAACGCCCGGAGCATCACAGCTCTTCTCGGTCTCGGAGCCGCCGTCGGCGATGACGTGCGCATCGTGGCTCGCGGCGCGGATGCGGAGAGCGCCGCGGATGCCGTCGCCGCGATCCTGACCAGCAATACTGAAGGCTAAGGTGGCCCGTCTCGATCACGATGCACTCCTCACCGCGATAAGCGCGTCAGTCCAGGCGGCGCCCGATCCGGACGGGCTCGCGGACCTCGTCGCATCGCGCGGACGGATCAACGTTGCTGCGACCGGCGCGGAGATCGGCCCCGCGATCAAGCGGCTCGCCCCGCTTCCCGGCTACCGCTGGGTCGCTATCAACCCTGGCGATCTCTTCGCGGCGAGCCCACTCACGATGGGGACGAAGGTCGGGATCCTCGATCCGACGGGTCGAGTGCTGAAGGCCGCCGACCTTCCTCGACCGAAGGCACGGGAGTGAGCGAGGCCTACGCCACGTATCGCTTCGTCCCGCCGAATGCCCCGCGCAGCACGCTTGCTTGGAATGTTTACGGGAAGGGCGTGGACAGCGTTGGACGCGACGGCAAACCCGAGTGGGTCGACGTACCGGCGCCCTCGAAAGATCAGATCCTCGTCCGAGTCGACGCCGTCGGGCTCTGCTTCTCCGATGTGAAGCTGATCCGCCTCGGCGGCGAGCATCCGAAGCTATACGGCCGGGATCTCGCGACAGAGCCCACGCGCCTCGGCCACGAGACCGCCGTGACGGTCGTCGCCGTCGGAAGCGAGCTCGCCGGGAGGTTCCATCCAGGCCAGCGACTCGCCATTCAACCGGACATCTACTCCGGCGGCCGCAGCACCGCCTACGGGTACACGATCCCGGGCGGACTCATCGGCTACCACAGTCTCGGTCCGGAGGTCCTTGCCGCCGACGACGGCGCCTATGTGATCGAGGTCGACGAGCGGCTCGGGTATGCCGAGACAGCACTCACCGAGCCGTGGGCGTGCGTCGAAGCGGCCTACACCCAGCGACGGAGGCTCGTGCCTTTGCCCGGTGGTCGCGCCTGGGTGATCGGGCGTCAGGATGATCACCGCTCCTACCGGTTCGACCGAACGCTGGCGGATACGCGCGAGGTCGTCGTCTCGGGACTGCGCGACGACCTCGTCACCGCACTCAGATCGAGCGCGCCCAAAGCCGCGATCTCCGTCGTCGACGAAGCGCTCGTCCGCGGCCCGTTCGACGACATCATCATGCTCGGCCCCGGGTCCGCGGCGCTCGTCTCCCGCGCAAGTGATGCTCTCGCGTTCCGTGGCCTCCTGAACCTCGTCGGCGACGAGCCACTCGATGGCGCGGTCGACATCGACATCGGCCGCATCCACTACCACTACACGGCGTACGTGGGCACGCGGGGGTCCAACGTGTCCGCGTCGTACGGCGAGGCACGAAACAGGGCTGAGCTGCGATCAGGTGGCGTCGCGCTCTTCGTCGGGGCGGCCGGGCCGATGGGACAGATGCACCTCGAGCGCGCGCTCAAGAAGCCGAACGGCCCAGCGACCCTGATCGGCGTGGATCTCGACCGCGAACGGCTGACAACCGCGAAGAAGCATCTCGATCCAATCGCGACCGCGCTCGGTAAGAGGCTCGTGATGACGACCGTTTCGAGCGAGGAAGAGCTCGCGATGCTCGTGGCGCGGGAGACGAACGGGCGCGGCGCCGACGACGTGGTGGTGACCGCGCCGACCGCCGCCGCGGTTATCCAGGCCGCGCGCGTCATGGCCGGCGATGCGATGCTCGTGCTCTTCGCTGGTCTTCCGGTCGGAACGCGCGCGGCGCTCGACCTGTCGCGCGTCTTCCTGCACGGCGCGCAGTACACCGGGACGTCTGGCTCGCGGATCGCGGACCAGGACCTTGTCGTCCGCAAGACGCTCGCCGGCGAGCTGTCCCCCGCTCGCGCCGTCGCCGCGGTCGGCGGGATCGAGGCCGCCGCGGATGGACTGCGGTCACTGGTCGAGGGCCGGTTCGCGGGCAAGATCGTGATCTTCCCGCAGCTGCGTGGGCTTCCCCTGACCGCGATCGAGGATCTCGCCGCGAGCGATCCGGAACTCGGGGCCGCTCTGGGCCCGGGCGGAACATGGACATCCGACGCTGAGGCGGTCCTCTTCGCCAAGCACCTCGAACCCGCCGCGATCGCTTCGGCGTGATCGTGACGGTGACTCCGAACCCGAGCATCGACCGGACGATCGAGATCGATCGGCTCGAACGGGGCGCGCTCATCAGGGCCCGGCGGTCGAGCGCGGAAGCGGCCGGGAAGGGCCTCAACGTCTCATGCGCCCTGACCGCGCAGGGCGTCGCCACGTTGGCGGTGCTGCCGCTTGCGGAGGAAACGGCGACCACCTATCTGGGACTCCTCGCACAGGCGACGCCCATCGCCGCGGTGCCGATCGCCGGTTCGACCAGGGTGAACGTGAGCCTCATCGAACCGGACGGAACGGTGACGAAGGTCAACGAGCCGGGTCCCGCGCTCGACGAGGGAGACGTGGATGCATTGCTCTCGGCGGCCGGAGGCGTCCGGGATGCCGCGTGGATCCTGGGGTGCGGTTCGCTACCCCCGGGTGCTCCCGTCGACTTCTACGCGCGGCTTGCGGGACTCGGGTCGCCGGACCGGCGCGTCGCGGTCGATGCGAGTGGCCAAGCGCTGAGCGCCGCGGTGTCGGCCGGTGTCGCGTTGATCAAGCCCAACCGTGCCGAGCTCGAGGAGCTCGCCGGCCGCGCGCTGTCGACGATCGGCGATGTCGTCGCGGCCGCGAGGAAACTTACGGACCGCTGCGATGCGGTTCTCATAAGCCTCGGCGCCGACGGCGCGGTGTATGTCGACGCCAACGCCGCCCTTCATGCGGAGGCGCCAATCGCCGACATCATCAATACGGTCGGCGCGGGTGACGCTCTGCTGGCCGGGTTCGTTGCGGCCAGCGGCGGCTCCGCGGGACTTGCGACCGCGATCGCGTGGTCTATCGCCGCGGTCCGCTCGCCCGGGACGCGCATGTGTCCGGTCACCGCGGGCGATCGAGCGGCGGTCATCGTCCACGAGCGGTTAGACCCCGCGCGGCGGCTTCAGGGGTGACGACGCAGGGCGCGGTTCGGATCCGGGGAGTCGCCGCGGCTCCTGGCACCGCCCACGGTCCGTGGGTCCCCTTCGTGCGAAGCTCTCCGGCGCGGCCCGGTGGCCGAACGGTCGAGCCCGATGCCGAGGTGGCTCGGGTCATCTCCGCCGCCGAGGCGGTCGCCGTCGCGTCGGAACGACTGGCGGACGACGTGGCGCGCGCCGGCCACGCCGACGAAGCGAAGATCTTCATGGCGCACGCCATGATCGCGCGCGATCCCGAGCTTCTCGATGCGGCAGCGATTCGGATCCGCACCGAGCATGCCGACGGGATCGGCGCGATCGGCGCCGCCGCGAGCGCCGTCGCGGATCAGCTCCGCGCTCTCCGCGATGAGCTGCTTGCGGCGCGGGCCTCCGACGTGATCGACATCGGCGACCGAATCGCCCGCGAGCTCGCGGGGCTGCCCGCTGCCGGCATTCGGCTGATCGAACCAGCCATCGTCGTCGCGGAAGATCTCCCCCCATCGGTGACCGCGACTCTGCGGCGCGATCGCCTGCTCGGCATCGCGCTCGAGGCGTCGTCCCCCACAGCGCACGCCGCGATCCTCGCCCGTGCATACGGGATCCCCGCTGTCGTAGGAGCGACCGGCCTGCTCGCTGCGCTCGGCGCGGCAGGTCATGGATCCGCACTCGCGATTGACGGCGAGAGCGGCGAGGTACTCGTGGCGCCCGCGAAGGCAGATGTGGAACGGTACGAGGCGCGCGCCGAGGTGACCCGGCGCGCTCGTGATCGGGACCTCGACGATGCCGCGCTTCCGGCGGTCACGAAGGACGGGACCCCCGTCGTCCTCCTGGCGAACATCGGCTCTCCGGACGAGGTGTCGGGCGCCGTCGCGTTAGGAGCACGTGGCGTCGGCCTCTTCCGGACCGAGTTTCTCTTCCTCGAGCGCGCGAGCCCGCCTTCCGAAGATGAGCAAGCCGATGCGTACGGCCGGGTCATCGCGGCATTCGCGCCGCATCCGGTGACGATCCGTTTGCTCGACGTCGGGGGAGACAAACCGATCCCGTATCTCCCGCTCAAGGCCGAAGACAATCCCTTCCTCGGAGTCCGCGCGCTTCGCCTCGCGGATCGCCGGCCCGACATCTTCGTGACACAGCTGCGCGCGTGTTATCGCGCGGCGGTCGCGGGACGGGTGAAGATCATGGCCCCGATGGTCGCGGACGCGGGCGACGCCGCGACGCTCCGCCGTCTCGCCGATCGGGCTCGGGAGGAACTGATCGCCGAAGGCCGGCCGATCGGTCCGGCGGACATCGGCGTCATGCTCGAGATCCCATCCGCAATCCTCACCGCGGACACGTACGTTCGCGACCTCGGCTTCGTGAGCATTGGCACGAATGACCTGCTCCAGTACACGCTCGCCGCGGATCGCGGCAACCCAGCGCTGGAGCGCTACCGCGACTCGCTTCATCCGGCCCTTCTTCAGCTGATCCGGCTCGCGGTCGAATCCGCCCGGCGGGCGGGCACCGAGCTCTCGGTGTGTGGCGAAATGGCGGGCGACCCCGTGGCGGCATTGGTGCTGGTGGGACTCGGCGTTCGCGTGTTGAGCATGGCTCCCTCAAACCTCGCAAACGTAAGGCGAGCCATCCGCGCCGCGGTGAGGGACGATCTCGAGGGCGCCGCGATGTCGTCACTCGGCGACGCATCCGCGGCGGACGTCCGGCTCCGACTCCGAACGCGCACCCAACTCTGACCGGACGTCCCGTGCATCCCACATTGGTATCAAGCGCCGATCAGCACCGTCTTCTTAGGGCCAGTCCAGGCACGGCTAGTCCAATTTGATGATTGTCTCGGGACATAACATCGCGACCGAATCCGGATGTTTAGCCGAGGTCGTGTCGAGGTGCAGCGCTGATGAAGCCTGGCCTCATCGCGCTCATCCTCGCCTCTCTCATCGCCGCGTGCGGCGTGCCCGCGCCAGCCGCTCCGTCTGTCGACCCGCTGCACGGGCAGTACAGCGCGACGGGCGGCGGAGGCGCGCTACCGGCGGTCCAGGCTCTGACCGCACGGTTCAAAGAGCTGCACCCCGGTGTCGCCTGGATCGTGACTGAGACCGGCTCCGATGCCGCAATCAGCCTCACCACGTCGGGCAACGTGGACGTTGGCTTCATCAGTCGCGATCTGAAGGAGACCGAAAAAACCAAGGTCAACGCGCTTTCGATCGGCTTCAGTGGAACCGCGGTTGTCGTCAACGTCTCCAACCCGGTGACCAATCTCACCCGAGACCAGGTCCGCCGCATCTACCTCGGTGAGATCACAAACTGGTCAGAGGTCGGAGGAAACAACGAGGCCATCAGACCGTTCATGCGCGAACCGAACGCGGCGACGCGGACCAGCTTCGAGTCCTACATCTTCGGGAGCACTAAGCCGACTTATGCAAAAGCCGTGACCGAGATCTTTGAGGTCGAGGCGACTTTCTCCGCGGTGACGTCGTTCAGGGGCTCTATCGGCATCGCGACCACCGGGGCGCGCACGGGGCAAGAGACGAAACTCCGGATGATCTCGATCGACGGGATCGCGCCGACCCCCGAGAACCTCGCCGACCGGTCGTACAAGATCGAGCGGCCGCTCTACCTCGTGTACCCCGCGGACCCGTCCCAGGTCAAACCGGCGGTACAGATGTTCCTTGACTTCGCAAAGACCCCACAGGGTCAACAAATCGCAGCGGCCGCGTCTTAGTCGAACCTGAACGCGTCCCAGTTAATGCTGTCCCAGGCCACGCTGTCCCACGCGATGCTGTCCCAGGCGATGCTGTCCCAGGCGATGCTGTCCCACGCCACGCTGTCCCAGTTGATGCTGTCCCAGGCGATGCTGTCCCAATCGAAGTTGTCCCAGGCGATGCTGTCCCAGTTGATGCTGTCCC
>VBEY01000036.1 GCA_005889295.1 Chloroflexota bacterium
TCGATCTTGATCGCGTACTCGCCGTCAGCGAGGCAGTCGCTGCCGCCCGTGCTGCACGGCGTGTTCGTGGTGCCCTGGGTGCTGAACGAGAAGCGCGGGTCGAACGCCTTCGAGCTGTTCGGCCCAATCGACGGGTACGTGTACGTGTTCGCGGTCCCGGGGCTTCCGGTGAGCGGCGTGAACGTGATCTTCGGCGTCACCGCGGCCGCGCCGAGGTTCTGCACGATGATCGAGCTCCGCCGCCCCACGCCCTGTGCGTTCTTCGCGGCGTACGCGCCGTAGACGGTCGCGGCGCCGGTGGTGATGCCGTCCGTGGCGGATGCGACGGGGTTCGCGACGCTCGCCTTGTCGGCCTGCGTGTTGACCACGACGGCCACGGGCTGGTTCGCCGAGACCGTGACCGCGTATTGCTTGTTGTCGGTGAGGCCTGGCGCCCCGAGGGCGATGTCGTCTGAGTCAGGGTCAATCGGCTTCGCCCGGCCCGGATCGATTGTGCGCGGGATGACGATGGTCGGGCCCGTGCCGTCGAAAGCCTTGAAGCTTGCGGTGACCGATGCGGTCGAGGACCCGAGGTTCTGGATGATGAACGGCGTGTCGAAAAGTCCGAAGAACTTCCGGGTGATGTTCGGCAGGTACACGGTGTTCGCGCCGGCCGTGAACCCGTCGTAGGACAGGGCCTCCGAGCGGGTGCCCGTGCCCTGCTGCTCGTTCACGACGCCGACGATCTTCGAGCCGAAGCTCTGCACCACAACGGAGAACTGCGCGTTGTCGGGCAGCGAGGTGTTCTTCACCGTGTCTCTCGGGTCGTTGCTGTGCGACGTGCCCGGCGCCACGCCAAAGACGAGGTAGCGCTCGACGCAGCTGCCGTCCGTGAACTTGTAGAAGGAAACCTCGAGCTCGGTGTTGGTGGTGCCGGTGTTCTGGATGATGAACGGCGTGTAGAACCCGTCAGGACCACCGAGGTTTCGCGTGACGTTCGGCAGGTAGACGGTCGACGTGAGCGCCGGCGGGTTGGGGTTACCGGTTCCCGCGTCGGAGCAGCTCGACCGAGGCCCGACGAGCTGCTTGACCAGCGGGAAGGGGTTCGGGACGTTGGCCGGATCAGAACCGAACACGTAACCCGATGAGGTCAGGAAGAACTTGTTCGTAGGTGTAGTCACGTAGCCAGACTTGACGAAGTACACCTGCCACGGCGTCGATGGGTTGTATTGGATGGGCGTCAGATCGATCGTGAACGAGCCATCAACCGCAGTACGCGCCCAGACGAACGCGCCGGGGATTCCAAGGTAGACATCGACGAGCTGGATGGGCGCCTTCGTGACCGAGTCCATCACCTTTCCAGTGATCGTCCCGGTCATCGCATCCGCGGGCGCTGCCGGCACGGCGAGCGTCAGCAATAAGCAAAGGACCGCGAGCGTCGGTGCCAGGACGCGTCGCAGAAGCGTGGAGCTCATTTGGATCCCTCCTCAGGGAAGTGCCGTGGTGGCGGCACAGTCGTGGGCAACGCCAATATTCTCCGTGAACTATACGGTCGTAACTCGCCTTTCCGAAAAACTGTCTTGCTAGTTGAACGCCAGGCGCTCGATCGTGCGATAGGCCGTTTCACCTTCGCCGGTACCGGAGAGCTGGTACACGACGCCGCGGACGATAACGATGTTTCCCCACGCTCGGGGTGTCGGAGCGGGTGGAAGTGCGCTCCAGAGCCCCGTCTTCGGATCCCAGATCTCGACGTTATTGAGCGGTGCGAACTCGTGCATCCGGAGCGGCAATCCTCCGGAGAGAACGACGCGGCCGTCCGGAAGCGCCGCAGCTTGAGCGACGAGACGTGGTGTAACGAGGGTGCCGGATGGAACGAATTGGCCCTCGCCGAACCGGTAGACCTCGCTCGTCCCCGAAGCGGGACCATCACCGCCCGCGAACAGCACGTCGCCGGTCGGAAGCGCGACCGCGATCTGCTGCAGCCGCGCGACGGTCATGAGAGGCCCGCCGGTCCACGAGTCACTGCCCGGGTCGTAGATGAAGGTCGTGTTCGTCGCCGCGCCGTCCACGTCGATCCCGCCGGTCACGAGGACGCGGCCGTCGACGAGCGTGACCGCGCTCGCCTGCGTGCGGGCACGCGGTAGCGGCGCCGCTTCGGTCCATTTGTCGGTCCGCGGGTTGTAGATCTCGGTCGAGCCGAGGAGCGTGGTATTGGCGTTGCCACCGGTGACGAAGACGCGACCGTCCTGCAGCGCCGTCGCCGCGTGATCGGAGCGCTTGTGCCGGAGCGGCGCGCCGAGCACCCATCCGCGCTGCGACGGACGGAAGATGTCGACGCGATCGACCGGCGACCAATAGGTCTGGTGCCACTCGACGCCGCCCGCGACAACGACGAGGTCCTCCCACGCCGAGGTGATGGTCTGGTGCACGCGTCCCAGCAGCCGCTGTGGAAGCAGGATGACTTTGCCCGTCGCCGGATCGATGAGCTCGCTCTGCTCATTCATGACGTCGGGAGCGTCACGATCGAATCCGCCGACGACGAGGATCTTTCCGTTGGCGAGCGCGACCGCGCTCGCGTACGCGCGCGGTTTTGAGAGCTCGCCGATGGTCTGCCACTGCGGCGTCGTCGCCGGTGCGGTCCGCGATCCGCAGGCGGTGATGAGGACGATGACCGCGAGTGCGAGGAGCTGCCTCACTGGACTTGGAGAGTAGCGCTCCCCATCGGAACTCCCTGGCCCGAGAACCAGGCAACGCCTTCCTGCACGACGTCGAAACGCAGGAGATACATGCCCGGGCCTGCCGGCATCTTCACGATGACGTTCAGCGTGGCCGCCTGGCCTGGCGCGACCGCCGCGGGAAGCGCGGTGCGGACGCCGTCCCACACGAGGAGCGGGCCGTTCGCGACATAGATGTGGTACGCCGCGTTGAACGCGCCGGGCTGCCACGTCGTCGTGCCGACGTTCGTGATCGTGACCGGCACGGTGACCATCGAGTTGACCGAGCCACTCACGTTCGCGGGTACCGCGTAGAGCGCACTGAGCGGCGGGTCGATGACCGTGACCTGTTTCACCGGCGTCTGCATCCCCTGGCCCGAGAACCAGGCGACGCCCTCCTGCACGATGTCGTAGCGCAGCTTGTACGTCCCCGGCATCGACGGCACCGCGATCTGCGCGTTGACCGCGGCGATCACCGTCTTCGGGGTGCCGGCGAGCGACGTGCGCAGGCCGTCCCACGCGACCACGTTGTCCGCGGCGTCGTACCAGTGGTAGCTGAGGTTCACGTTCGCGCCCCAGTCGAAGTTGGACATGTTCTCGATCTTCACCGGCACTGAGATGACGAGCTTCGTGCCCATGGTGGCCGGCGTCTGGTCGACGCCGAGCGATCCGCCGTAGAACGGAGCGACGTACGCCTGCACCGAGACGGTCTGCTCGGGCATCCGGACGCCCTTGCCCGAGAACCACGAGATGCCTTCCTGCACGAGGTCCCAGCGCAGGGTGTACGTCCCGATCGCGCTCGGGAACGCGAGGTCGGCCTGGAGCTGCATGAGCGTTCCGGCCGGGACGTCCTGCGGGAGCTTCGTCCGGAGGCCGTCCCAGATGACGGTCTTCCCGGCGCTATTGATCCAGTGATAGCTGAGGGTCACGGGGTTCGGACCGGCCGCGCGATGATCGGACCGGCCATGTTGACCGAGAGATTCCCGGTGGCCGCACCCTTGCTCGAGAACCAGGCGACGCCTTCCTGCACGAGGTCGAGCTTGAGCACGTAGCTCCCGCCGGTCGTCGGCGCGGTCACGGCCGCGTTGACCGTCACGCTCTGACCGCTGAGGACGTCGCCGCCGAGCGGCGTGCGCGATCCGTCCCAGATGACGTTCGCACCGCTCGCGCTCGTCCAGTGGTACGCGAGGTTCACGGGGAAGGAGCTCGTCGTCGGGAAGATGCCGTTGCCGATGTTGCGAATGGTCACCGGCACGGTCGCCGTCTGGCCCGCCGTGAAGGTCGGAGTCGCGTTGAAGGTGTACGCGGCTTTGAAGTCGACACTCACGCCGGTGCTCGTGTCGTCGTCGGCGACGCCCTTGTCATTGAACGCGAATTCGTTCTGCTTGTAGAGGTCGATCGACATCGTGTAGTTGGTTGGATACGCCGGCGCGGTCACCGGGATCTGCATCGTGATGGTCTGACCCGGCTGCACGTCGCCCGGCAGCGCGACTCGGTTCGCTCCAGAGAACGTGTTGCCGGTCGCGTTGCTCACCCACTTGTAGCCGAGCTGCACGGGACCCGCGCCCGCCGCGTTCCACACGCGGCCGCCGTCGTTCGCGAGGGTGACGTTGACCATCCGCGTCTCGCCCGCGGTCCAGCTGATCGGAACGTCGTCACTCACCCAGTCGACGCTCCAGTCCGCCCCGCGGAAGTACTGCTCGCGCATCGGCGATCCGTACACCGGGTTCCACCAGGTGCCGGCCGTCTGCAGATCCCAACGCACGATGTAGTTGCCGATCGCGGGGACCGTGAACGGCACGTTCACGCCGGCGATCGCGCCCGGCACG
>VBEY01000141.1 GCA_005889295.1 Chloroflexota bacterium
CGACCAGAATTCGGCGAAGAAGTTCTACACGGAGAAGCTCGGCTTCGATGTCCGCGACGACACCGTGATGACCAATGAGTACATGCCCGGGACAGACGGCTTCCGTTGGCTGACGGTCGGACCGAAGCAGCAGCCGGCCCTCCGCATCCTGCTCGCTGAGCCGAAGCCACCGATGGTGGACGAGGAGACCGCGAAAGCGATCCGAATGCTCGTTGCGAAGGGCGCCTTCGGCGCGGGCGTTCTGGATACGGACGACTGTCGAAAGACCTACGACGACCTGCGCAAGAAGGGCGTGCAGTTCCTTCAGGAGCCGGCCGATCGTCCCTACGGCGTCGAGGCCGTCTTTCGTGACGACTCCGGCAATTGGTACAGCCTGACCCAGCGCAAACCCTAGTTACGCCGTCGCGCGCTCCTCCGTCGCCTCGGGACGAGCCCGCTGGGAGACCGCCACGATGCGCCGCGATGTGAGCTCGGCGTTGAATCGCTCCCGCCGCGCACTTTCACGACCCCGTTCGTACGAGCCGAGGGCGACGAAACCTGTGACGATCAAACCGAGGGCGAGACCCGCGACAAACCAGACCACTCCCACCAGCGTGCGGACGTTCCTTTCGTGCGGAGGACGTTTCCTGTGCTGCTGGTTGAACGGACAAGCGCTTTGGTTTGTTCCCGTCGTTGGACGTCCGCGGTCAGAGTCGAGGAGTCACGGTGGCGCGAAGCTCCTACGGGCGCTTGAGCTCGATCGGCTTCCCGTGCGGCGTCGCGCGCGCCGCGGCGTCCCATTCATCGACTCGCTGCTCGAGCTCGTCCTGGGCGACGACCTTCTTCTCGGCGACAAGCCGCTCGAGCGCGGCGAGCCAGTGCTCGTAGCAGTGCGTGCCGTCATCGGGCTCGCCGCGCGCCGCTGCGTCGGCCAGCTCGCGCGCGAGCGCCCGCGACCACTCCGGCCACGTGAAGATCCCGCGCTCGTGGAGCGATAGCGCCATTGCGAACGCTTGCGCCTCCCACGGCGCCGCGAAGGTCGGCCCGGCATCGTCGCGCGGTAGCGCCGGCAGCGCGGCGAGGTCCGGGTTAGGCGGCGTCAAGGTAGTCCTCGAAC
Organism: Chloroflexota bacterium; assembly: GCA_005889295.1. GTDB lineage: Bacteria > Chloroflexota > Limnocylindria > P2-11E > P2-11E > 3-1-20CM-2-70-9. The sequence continues at coordinate 1,097 of VBEY01000141.1, forward strand.
AGGTCCAGATACACGCTGTCGCGTGCGGCGACCTGCGGACCCCAGAGCTCGCGCGCCCCAAAGCGCACGCTGTAGCAGTGCTGCGGCTTGGGGTCGCGGCTCATTGCGTTCGTGTCGGGAAACGTGAAGACGCCGTGGTCGATGTGGACGGTGCCGCGGCGCCCACGAACGTAGCGCGGTAACCGGGTGTGACCAGCTGGGTTGATCGTGCGCGCGATCACTGAGTCGCCGGGCTTGAACCTCGGCGGTACCTCGGCGGCGAGGCGCGCGCTCGACCGGCCGCGCATCAGCGCCGCCACGTCCGACGCGCGAAGCACGGCGGACTCGTCGGCTTTCGTCGCCGCGCGGCCGGTCGCGAGCTCCTGCGCCGTGACGAGGTTCTGCTCCACGAGCAGCGTCTGGAGCCCGAAGAGCCAGCGCTCGTAGTACGTGGCCGCGAGATAATCCGCCGGGGGCATCCGCTCCCGCGAGAAGCGCGACATGTCGGAGTTCCACCTGCCGTGAAACCCGGCCGCCCGCTGCAACGCATACATGCGTGCCTCCCAGCGCGAGTGGAAAACCGGCTCGTCCTTCTCGATCTCCATGGGACCCATGCCGTGCATGCCGCCCATGTCGTGGACGCCGTTCACCCCGCCGCTGCCTTCGGCGGCAGCACCTTCGCCACGCCCACCATCGCGTCCCGCGTGACGAGGGCGGCCAGCCGCTCCTCGGTCCAGCCGTCGGTCCCCGCCGGTCGCTCCGGCAGGACGAGGTACCGCAGCTCGGCGGTCGAGTCCCACACGCGCACCTCGACGTCCTCGCTCAACAGGAGTCCGAGCTCTTTCAGCACCCCGCGCGGGTCGATGACCGCACGTGCCCGGTACGGAGCCGACTTGTACCAGACAGGCGGCAGCCCCAGGACCGGCCACGGGTAGCAGGAGCAGAGGGTGCACACGACCATGTTGTGGACCTTCGGTGTGTTCTCGAGGACGACCATGTCCTCGCCCTCCTGTCCCCCGAAACCCACTTCGTCGATAGCCGCCGCCGCGTCCGTGAGGAGCCGTCGCTTGAAGCCGGGGTCCGTCCAGGCGCGCGCGACGACCCGGGCACCGTTATGCGGACCGACCTTCGTTTCGTACAGGTCGATGATCGCGTCGAGGGCTTTTGGATCCACCAGGCCCTTCTCTACGAGCAGCGATTCGAGCGCCTTGACGCGAAGCGCCGGACCGGAGAGCGGCTTGTCGTGCTCCCTGACGTGTTCCTCGTGGTCGTGGCTCATCGGACCGGCACAGGGTACGCGTGTTCGTATCCGCACCAGAGACCGGACTGACCGGTCGGGAGTAAGCACTGTCACACTGCCGGCGTGCGGCGAGCCACTTCCAGAGTCGTGCCGACCCGCGAGGCTCGCTGAATGCGGATCGCCTTGATAGCCATGAGCGGTGTACGCGCGCATAACCAAGAACTTCTGGAGGTCGGGCTCACTCTTCCCGGCTTCGTCGAGCGGAGCAAGGTCATCGCTTCGCTGCCGAGCCTCTCGCTCCTTACCATCGCCGGCCTCACCCCGCAGGACGTCGAAGTTACCTATCACGAGATCGCCGACATCGACGTCGTAGGCGAGCTGCCGCAGTGCGACCTGGCCGCTGTGTCCACGTTCACGGCGCAGGCCAAGGAGGCCTATAAGCTCGCCGCGCGTTATCGGGCGCTGGGTGTGCCCACGGTGATCGGCGGGTTGCACGCGAACGCCGTGCCGGACGACTGCGCGAGACATTTCGACGCCGTCGTGACCGGCGAGGGCGAGCTGACCTGGCGCAGGCTCGTCGCCGACTTCCGGTCCGGCCAGATGGCTCGGGTGTACTCGCCGAATGGCCGCACCTTCGACCTCGCTGACGCGCCGATGCCCCGCTTCGATCTCCTCGACGTCCAGCGATACAACCGGATCACCCTGCAAACGCAGCGGGGCTGCCCATGGCGCTGCGATTTCTGCGCCGCGTCGATCCGGATCGCACCCAAGTACAAGGTGAAGCCCGTGGCGAAGGTGATCGCCGAGATCCGCGAGATCAAGCGCATCTGGAGGAAGCCCTTCATCGAGTTCGCCGACGACAACAGCTTCGTGAACAAGGCTCACTCCAAAGAGCTGATGCACGCGCTCATTCCCGAGCACATCCGCTGGTTCACGGAGTCAGATATCGCCGTCGCCGACGACGACGAGCTGCTGACGCTCATGCGGCAGGCGGGCTGCGCGCAGATACTCGTCGGTCTGGAGAGTCCGAACGCCGCTGCGCTGGATCGAGTCGAGCAGCAGAAGAACTTCAAGCGCGATCGGCTCGAACACTACAAGGAGGCGATCGCGCGGATACAGTCGCACGGGATCAGCGTCAACGGCTGCTTCGTTCTCGGCTTGGATGGCGACACGACCGCGATCTTCGACGACGTGTTCCGTTTCGTCGAGGAGTCCGGTCTGACCGAGGTGCAGATCACCGTCATGACGGCGTTTCCTGGGACCCCGCTCTACGCGCGCCTGCGCGGTGAGGGACGACTCATCGAACCGGAGGCCTGGGAGAAGTGCACGCTGTTCGACGTGAACCTCACGCCGAAGCAGATGAGCGTGAC
>VBEY01000209.1 GCA_005889295.1 Chloroflexota bacterium
ATGATTAGGCCGGCGGCGATCACAACCGGAGCCATGACATTCGGAGCGAAGCAGCCCGAATAGGTCGTCGCGCAGCGGGCCGTTGCCTGCGCGAGCAGCGCGAGGCCGGAGACTCCCGTGCCGCACAGCATCCCGGCGATCGCGGGCATCCCGCGCGCTCGGAGGAGCACCAAGGCCACAAGGACGCCAAGGACAAGACCGGGAGTCGGAGCTACCAGGAGCGCAACACCGGCGAGCGGGCCGAAGATGAAGCCCAATACCCAGGCTCTCCTCATGAAGTCACGCAACCACTAGACATTGGCAGGAAGCCGCAGCTCGGGGTGGCGTAGTTCGAGCTTGCCGGTCTTGCCGTTCCAGTAGGAGTTGCGCTGGCCGGTCATCGCCTGCACGTGCCCGTCCCATTCGAAGTTGAACGCTTCGAGGCCAAGCCGCACCGCGCGGCGGCATTTCTCACGCGTCTCATCGTCTGTCGCGTAGCGGCGGATCGCCTCGATCTGCCGGTCACCGTGCCCGGTGTCCTGTTCGGCGTGGAGCTCGTATGTCGCCGCAGCGCGACGCGAGAAGCCGTAGTGGCCGGTCAGCTCCTTGAACACGCGCGCAGCGGCACCGTCGGGTCCACCGTGCATCGCCTCGACAAACGAGAGAAGCGAGATGCCCTCGAGCGCCGAACGATTCTGGCAACCTGATCGGATCATCTCGATCGCGGCGAGCGTGCCCGGCGCTGGATCGGCCTTGTCGGCCTCATCCCGCGAGATGCCCGCTTCGTCGAGCATCTGCAGCATGATGTCGACGTGCGTCTTCTCCCCGCCGAGCTCCTCCATGAAGTTCTCCATCACGATGTCCATGAGCGCGTAGTTCCGCTCGCTCGCGACGTTCGTGACGATGTAGCCGAAGAAGATCGGATTCGTGCGAACGCGAAGGTAATGCTGGATCTCGCCAAGGACGATCTGCTCGCGCGACCAACGGTGCTCCACGATTCCCCTGAACCACGGGTGATCGGGCACGAATAGCTCACGCGCCATTCGCCAGAGCTCGTCGATGAAAGCGTCGTTGGCCACTCTTCCCCCACTCTATCCTTGCGGCCGGTGACCGATCGCCAGCGGGTCTCGTCCGGCTCCCGCTACGAACCGATGATCGGGTTCAGCCGCGCCCTCCGCGTCGGCCGCAACGTCTACGTTTCCGGGACGGCGCCGATCTGGCCTGACGGGTCGTGCGATCCCGACCCCGAGGTCCAGGCCCAGCGATGCCTGGAGATCATCCTCGAAGCCCTCGCGGGAGCTGGCGCGGCGGCGAGACACGTGGTCCGCACCCGGATGTTCATCACCAATGCCGAACATGCCGACGCGGTAGGCCGAGCGCACCGCGCCGTTTTCGGCGAGATCCGACCCGCCGCGACGATGGTGGTAATCGACGGCATGCTCGACCCCCGGTGGAAGGTCGAGATCGAAGCCGACGCGGTCATGGATTAGATACTCGGCGCCGCCCTAGGCTTTCTCACCGTGGATCCTGGCCTCTACGTGACCTTCTTCAACGAAGGCGAGCGTTTCGACGACGAGCTCCCTCCGGTCGGACCGCTCGAGCATGTCGTTGTCCGCGATCGGTTACTCATCGCCGATCGAAAAGACGGTCACCACGCGGACTTCTTCGGGAACAGCCGCGGTATAGAGGCCGAGTACGAGTTCCAGCGAGCGACGGGCACCGAACCAGGCGGCGTCAGACGAACCGATCTCCGCGTGGTCGCACCGCAGGGGGTGTATCTACGATTCGTCTCGTTCGGTCACGCTGCCGAACACGACCCGGTCCCAGAGCTTGGCCCGTACGCCATCGTCGTAGTCGGCAAACAATTCGTGGAAGCGGACGGTGACCGGCTCGCGATTCGCATTGGGAATACCCAGAACCTCTGGGAGCTCACGGCCACCGGCGGAACCGCGCTCGGCGGCGTGATCCGACCGGACATCGCGTTCCGCACGCGATCGACCCGTTACCACCCGGAGATCAAGCCATTTCGTCCCGCTCACCATGCTGCCGCGCCGGCACATCCGGCGAAGACGCACGCTGCCGTGGCGCCCGCGCCGAGCGCTCACGCGCCCTCGCATCCCGCGAAATCGCATACGCCGGCCCCAGCGGTCCCGACGAAGCCCCATCGGTCCGCCTCCCCACCGCCGACCGCTCCCTCGCACGAGCGTCGAGCCCCATCGGCTCCAGCCGCGCCTCGGACACCGACGACTGCGGAGCCGGCGCCCCGGCCGGCGGAGGTCGCAACGCCGACCCTGCGCGATCGGATCGGCCCGGAGCAGCAAACGCGGTCCGGCTCAACCGTCGCCTCGCCCGCTCGTGAGAGACGCCAGTGGGGCGGCGCCGCATGGCGGTTGCGCTTTTTCATCATCTTGTCCCTCGTCGTCCTGCTCGCCGCCTTCAGCATCCCTTCGTTGAGTTCGCTCTTCGCGGGCAGCAGCGCCGGGCCATCGACGGTGGGCGTCGGCAACGCCGTCACCTCGCCCGACTGGACGTACAACGTCGGCAGCGTGCGGCGCGTCGCAAAGATCGGAACAGCGCAAGCGCACGGGATCTACCTGGTGGTCGCGGTCGCGGCCACCAACCGGACCGCGGCCGGCGCTCAGCTTTCGCGGAACAACTTCTCGGTCGCTAGTGCGGGCGGAGATCAATACGCGGCCATCACGGGCAGTGTGTACTCGGGTACCGATAATCCGACGTCCTCCTATGCCTGGCCGAAGGAGTTTCCCGTTGGGAGGAGCGTCATCGCGCAACTCATCTTCGACATCAATCCGTCCGCCACTGGTTTGCAGCTCGTGATCCAAGACGTGCCGTCGACGCGGGTGCGATTGGAGTAACCGGCACGGTGAGGGCGGGCGATGACGCCCGCCCCCAGGTAGGACGCCGGCCTACCCCGCAAACTTGAACACGTTCGGTTGAAGCGTCACGCCGGTGTTGAGCTTGATGATCTCCGCCAGCGTGTGCCGTGGGCTGATCCCAAACACGGCGTTGAAGACGGACAGTGCGGGGTCGATCTGATAGAAGAAGCGGTCGCCATCGCGGAGCGCCTCGAACTGCTTCTTCCATATCGCTCGCTGCAGCTCGCCGAACACGGAACCGTTCACGTGCCGCTCGGAGACCATCCCGACGAAGGCGTCGAGCCGGTCGACCGAGCCATAGACCGCCTTGAGGCGCGCGGCGACGGTGGTGCGACGGATGGCGGTCACCACCTCTTCCTGGGCTTGCTCGCTGTCGGGATCGACGAGGTTTCCGTCCGCGTCGCGAAGCTCGACGAAGTCCAGGATGTTCGGGTCGTTGATCGGGTCCTGCGCGTTGATCAGCGGATCGACCGGGAAGTGCTGCGTGGCCTCCCCGGTGATATCGACGAACGATGTCTTCGGCGCGAGGCCGTATGCGCGGCGTAGGTCGTTGTATGTCGGGATCCCGTGGTCACGGGCGCGGGCGATGTCGATCGCGCCGAGGTCGCTCACGCCAGTGAAACAGTCAGGATTGACGAGGGGCACGCCGCAGACCGTGGGATCGGGGATGCCCGGCTTGGGCACCTGGAAGAGCACGCTCCGGAGTGCGTCGGCGGCGAGTGGGATCTCGAGCGTGACCGTCGTGTCGGCGTTATGTGTAATGACGATCCCGCGGGCGGCGAAAGCCGCCAGCTCGGCATCGGTGTACCTGGTCGCGCGAACCGTCGTGTCGAACTCACCGTGGACCATGCTGTGGGCGCGGTACCCCACGACCGCGAACTCGTTGGACAGTCCGGAGTTCACCGTGGGGTTGTAACCGCGATATGGCTCGAGCTGAAGTCCCAGCGCGGGCAGGAATTGCGTGTACGTAATGTGTTGGATCTCCGCGCCGACGATGCGGCGAGCGATCTGGAAACGCTCCTCCGCCGAGAGCCATGTCGGCAGCAAGCCGACGATACGGTTGTGCTCGCGCGCGAAGAGCGTGTGAAGCGACGTGAGCGCGATGTTCTCGTTCGCGCGGACGTCTCCGGCGACCACGGCACGGTTCGGTGTGCCGACGAGCGGGCCCATGAGGTCCATCGCTGGTGCGGTCGACGGATCGCCGCGGGCTCCGACCCGGGGCAGGAAGCCATCAGCTGTGAGCAAGAGGCGTGCGCCGTTGTTGGACATGTTGCCGTCGACCGGTCCGACGCGAAGCCACTCGAGGCGCTTGGCGTCGACGCCGTACACGTTCGACGCGTCGATGTAGCTGGTGAGCGTGTTGACCTGCTGTCGAGGCGTACTGACACCGGTCCCCGGAGCTGCGGGCGTACGGGCGAAACCGATGGCGCCGAAGTCGTTCGTGAACGCTTCAAGCGGGTCGGCCGCGTCAAAAGCGATCGGCGCGTTTTCGGCGGGTCGCTCGTCGCGAAGACCGAAGTCGTGGTCGACGAACTGTCCCCAGACCCAGCCCCATTGAGTGACGCCGTCCTTTGAGAAGATGTTCTGGCCCACGTCGTTGAAGATGCGGTTGCTCACATATCGGATCGACGGGCCGGTCGGCATGGTCGAGATGCCGTCCGCGTAGTTGGTCGGGGCGACCCGAAGATAGAGCGTGTTGGCTCCGCCCCACTGGGGGTGGATTGGGTTGTTGCCGCTTCCGTCGAGCGACCTGCCGGCGAACAACGTCGTTGCGTCGCCGGCTGTTGTCGTGACGGCGAGCGTGATGATCGTGACAATGAACGCGAGCACCCCGTAGCGCCTCAGATCGCGCATCTAATAGACCTCCGGCCCCGGTTCCCTTCCCCATGCACGGGCTCGGACGGATGGCTCGCTCACTCGATGAAGCGCCCCGACGCTGGCGCCGCTTCCCTCCCTTGGTTGGGCGAGCGGCTGATCCAGCCGAATCCATCTATCTCAACGCGCGGTCACGAGAGGGGCGTTACCGCTCGGAACTAAGAAGGTGGGGTCAGAAGACTAAGAACGCGCGGTGAGGTGACTGAAGTACCGAGACGTGCGGCAACTGCCGCGCGCGTTTCCAAACATCTGTTGTCGCTTCGAGCGATCGTGCTCGTCTGTTCCGTCCTCGATTTGCACGTTGGAGCGATTGTTTCTTGTGGTTGCAT
>VBEY01000111.1 GCA_005889295.1 Chloroflexota bacterium
GCGACTGACAAAGCGCTCATCTCGGTCGTGCTTCGGAACACCGGCTCAACCGCGTGGCGCAAGGGAAGCGGACAGGAAGCGCGACTCGGGATCCCCGGCAATTCGCCCGACTTCGCCTTTCTCGGCGACGGCTGGCCTACGCCCGAGCGGCCCGCGACACAGCAGGAGGAGATCGTTCCGCCGGGCGAGACGGCGACCTTCTCCTTCGAAGTCACGGGCACGTTGCCCGGGACGTTCGTCCTTCCACTCCGCGGGGTCATCGACGGTGGCGCGTGGATGGACGATCTCGGGATGTTCACGGTGGTCACGGTCCGGTAGAGCCGGACCGCGCTGGCGCCCTCTCGTGTTTCAGCGGATCTGCGCGCGAAAGAGATCGCGAAGCGTTCCGATCTCGCCGCCGTGATGAAGGTCGTGGCTGATCATCGTCCAGAAAATCTGGCGCGCCGGCCAACGATCGCCCCAATTCGTCAGCACCTCGCGCTCCAGGCCGGCGTCGTCAAGACCTACAAGGTCACCGACGAGCAGGGCGTGGCCGGCTTCGAGCTGTTCGATCGCGGCCGTGGCGGTGTGCGCGGAATCGATCTCCGGGAAGGTCAGCTTCGCCGCACCAAACGCGTACTCGTGATACATCACTTTGCACTCGGCTACGTGTACCAGACGCCATCCGATCGTCGTGAACGGCGCTGGATCGGGATGCGGCGGCTCGGGGTAATCGACGGCCCACCGACCATCGGCGCCGCGACGGACGGTCCAGCACCCAGGTACCGGTTCCCAGAAGAACTCATCGTCGCCGAGGCCCTCGACACGTGCGCGAAGGGCTTCGTACGCCTCCTGCAACTCCTGGCGCAAGAGCTCCACGGCGGACCTCGCCACGACCGCAACGATATTTGCGGCCGATGTTCTTAGCGAACTGTTAGCCGGCGCATGCCGCGGTCTCAGGTGCTCCTTCTACAGTCGACCCTGATCAACGGGAGGAGCATCTGATTGTGACCACGTTTTCACATCCGCGTTCGCTCGCCGGGGCTATCGGGGCGGGACTTCTCGTTGCCGCATGTGGCGGCTCCGCGACGGTCTCGATCGATAGCGCGACACCGACCGCGACAACCGCCGCCTCGACGGCGGCGGCGGCCGCGACCGCGTCGGCCGACGCCTGGACGATCACCGACAAGTCCAAGGCGACGATCCGCGTACGAGAGCAGCTCGTCGGGGTCAGCCTTCCATCGGACGCGGTCCTGACGGCGACTGGAGCGAAAGGCTCCTTCACGCTGAACACGGACGGGACCTTCGCGCCCGGATCCAAGATCACGTTCGATCTGACCACCCTCTCGAGCGACGAGCGCGACCGCGACAACTTCATCAAGCGGGACACGCTGCGGGTCAGCCAGTTCCCGACCGCCGAGTTCGTTCCCACGAAGACGAGCGGGCTCACCGTGCCGCTCGCGACGAGTGGGACCTTCACGTTCACGCTCACCGGCAATATGACGATCAAGGGCCAGACGCATGAGGTCACGTTCGATGTGACCGCGAAGCGCGAGGGCGGCGATCTCACCGCCACGGCGACGGCCAACCCGAGCTGGAAGTTCGGTGATTTCGGTATGACCGCGCCGTCCGTGCCCCTCCGCGTGCTGAGCGTCACCGACGAGATCCGCGCCGCCGTCGAGATCGTCGCGACCGGGCCGAAGGGATAAACGCAATCCGCGATCGCAGCTAGGTCGAGAACGCGACTCCCGCGCGAAAACGCATCAGGCATGCACCGGATTGCGGATCTCGAGGTATCAACTTGGCGTATCGCTCGCTCGTGAAAGGTGTCGTCCCACGACCGGGTGGTATTGCCCCCGGCGGCCTCCCGTTAGCTTCGGAGAGTGGGATCGAGGATGTTCCCGCCGCTCGTCGCGGCGGTACTGGCTTTCAGCTGGCTGGCGGTTGGTCCGGCGCCCCGCGCACTTGCGGCGCCGGTGTCCACGGCGCCCGCGGCCGCGACATGCGTGAGCAGCGTCGGTCCGGGCATCCCGCATCCCGCGAATCTTCCGTTGGGCGTAAACGGATTCCACGCGCAGTGGTACGGACAGAGCGGGTATCCCACGTTGTGCCCTGGCGACCGATCCACCGCGACGGTCGCGTACCACAACTCAGGCTCGCTCGGTTGGGTGCGCGGGCGTATGGGAGAGGTCGCGTACCTGGGGACGTGGGGGCCTGAACCGGGACAGGACCGAGTGACACCGCTCGGTGGCGACGGCGGCGCCGGATCGCCGACGACGGGATGGCCTCGCTACAACCGTATCGCGATGCAGCCGGCCGACTACGTCGGACCGGGCCAGGTCGCGTGGTTCCAGTTCACGATCCAGGCACCCGCCACTGCGGGCTATTACCGCCTGTACCTCCGTCCGCTCATCGAAGGCGCTTCGTGGCTCGAGGACTTCGGCGTTTTCTGGCTCGTCACCGTGCTGAACCCCGATGGGTCGCGACCGGCACCGGCGGAGACCGGTCTCGGGTACAGCTATCAGAGCGTGCCGACGGCCCGCGGCAGCTTCAACGTGCATCTCGTCAAGGAGCGGCTCTCGGCCGTGACAGTTAAGACGCTGACAGCCAACACGGTCGACTGCTTCAACAACTGCCCAGCGAAGCCGCTCGACCAGTACGCGAGCGAGAACGGTGCGTACGCCGGGATGAATGGCACGTACCTCTGCCCGCCCGACTACGCGCAGTGTGCCGGCAAAGTGAACTCGTATGACTACGCGGTCTACAACAGCAACCTTCGCCGGTGGATCAACTACAACGCGGTCAATGCGCAGAACGGCGGGCTCTTCTTCAACGGCGCGAGTACGAGCGTCTATCGCCGGACCTACGTGTATTACCAGAACCAGACGCCGATCACGGCGGCGATCACGAACTTCCCCTTGCTCGTGCAGAACGGGTCGGTCATCGACTCGACCTCTGAGCAGAACGGCTCGCAGCTGCTGAAGGGCACGAAGGGGGCGATCGGCGTCGACGGCACCTACATCTATCTCGTGATCGTCACCAACGCGACGGTCACCGATTCCGCATATGTGATGCAAGCGCTCGGGGCGCGCGACGCGCTCAACCTCGACGGCGGCGGCACCGCGGCGATGTGGATAGGCGGGTCGTACAAGGTCGGCCCCGGCCGGCTCCTCCCCAACGCGATCGTCCTGACAAAGCCCTAGCCGCTAGTTCGCGGCGCGCAGCTCAAAATCGAGACGGCGGACGAGCGCGCCGTCAATCTCAAAGTTCCACGTCGTGTAGTTGGCAAAGACCCCCGGCGCGCGCGTGAGCGTGGTGATCCTGACGTTCTTACCGTCGACCGATTCTTCCCGGGGTGTCTGGACGAGCTCCGACGGAGCGAGGCGGATCATCTGCCGAATTCCCTCTTTGCCCTGGAAAGGCTCGGGAAGCCCGGGCAGCGTCACCTCGACGTCCTCGGCGCACAGGGCTGCCGCCGCATCGCCGTTGCGATCCTTCACCGCTTGAACGAACGACCGCGCGACGTCGAGAGTAGAGTCCACGGAGACAACAGCGTAGACAAAGGGGAGGCGGCCGTGGCATATCCGGTCACACACTTCGAGATCAACGCGCAGGACGCGCCGGCGACGCAGAAGTTCTATAGGGACCTCTTCGGGTGGGGTATCGACACGAACAACCCGGACAACTACGGGATGATCGACACCAAGGCACAGGGTACCGGCATCAACGGGGGTATCGGCGCAAGCCGGCACGGCAAGAGCTGGGTGACTTTCTACGTCGAGACCGACGACCCGGCGGCGACGCTCGCGAAGGCCGAGCGCCTCGGGGGCACCAGGGTCATGGAGCCGATGGATGCCGGAGGGAACGTGGTCTACGCACTCTTCGCGGATCCGGAAGGCAACGTCATCGGCCTCGCGAAGATGGAGCGCACGCAGCAGCAACAGCGCGAGCAGCAGCGCGAGCAGCAGACCCGCTCCCGCTCCAACGGAAACGGAAGCGCGCCGCGAAAGCGCGCGAAGGCAACGGTTGCGAAGGCTTCGCCCAAGCGGGCGACCGCGCGCAAACGGACGACCGCGAAGAAAACCACAAGCCGTGCGCGGAGCAAGCGCTCCCGAGGTTGACCCACCTCTAGGCCAGAACTAGCCTTACGCCGCCTTTCGAGGCGGGGAGTTTGTCGCGGCGCTCGTCCGCGTACGGCGCCGCTATAGGGGAGGCGCGCGATGCCGCATGCGGTCGCGGTCACCGTCAACGGAACGAGCTACCCACGCGAGATCGAACCGACGCTGTTGCTCGTCGAGTATCTGCGCGAAACGCTCGGCCTCACCGGGACCCACGTCGGTTGTGACACGAGCCAATGCGGTGCGTGCACCGTCCTCGTCGATGGCCGCGCGACCAAGGCGTGCACGATGCTCGCGGTGCAGGCCGATGGCGCAGAGGTCATCACGATCGAGGGCCTGGCGAAAAATGGCGACATGCATCCCATCCAGCGCGCGTTCGCCAAGGAGCACGCGCTGCAGTGCGGTTTCTGCACTCCCGGTCTCATGATCACGGCCGTCGACTTCCTCGAGCGAAATCCTTCCCCGAGCGACGCCGAGATACGTCACGCGATCAAAGGCAACCTCTGCCGGTGCACCGGCTACCACAACATCGTGAATGCGATCCGTTCCGCGTCGGCTGAGATGCGCCAGTCGGCCGGGGCTCGACCGAAGGTCGCCGCGGAGGTGAAGCGATGACCGCCTCAACCACGCCGACCTACATCGGCGCGCGCGTCGCGCGCAAGGAAGACCCGCGCCTCATCACGGGTGAGGGGACGTTCACGGATGACGTGACCCTTCCCGGCATGGCGTACCTGACCCTTGTGCGCAGCCCTCACGCGCACGCGCGAATCCGTCGGATCGACACGACGGCCGCGAAGAAAGAGCCCGGCGTCGTGGCCGTGTTCACCGGCAAGGACCTCGAGGCGACGGGCATGCTGCCCGTATTCATCACCGTTCCGAGCATGAGTGGCTCGAAGCACATGCCGATCGCGACCGACAAGGCGCGGTACGCGGGCGACGCGGTCGCCGCGGTCGTCGCCGACTCGCGCGAGGCGGCCAAGCGCGCAGCCGACCTGATCGCGGTCGACTACGAGCCGCTTCCGATCGTGGTCGACGCGATGAAGGCGCTCGAGCCGGGGGCGCCGATCGTTCACGAGGAGCTCGGCTCCAACCTCGTCTTCACGTATCCGGTCAAGGGTGGCGACATCGACAAGGCGTTCAAGGACGCCGAGGTCAAGATCAGTCAGCGGATCGTCAACCAGCGACTGATCCCGAACGCGATCGAGCCGCGGGCGGTCACGGCGAAGTTCGAGGCCGGCGAGCTCACGCTCTGGTCCACCACCCAGATCCCGCACTTCGTCCAGCTCATCGCGGCGCTCAACCTCGGCCTCGGACAGAACAAGGTGCGCGTGATCGCACCCGAGGTCGGCGGCGGCTTCGGCAGCAAGCTCCAGGTCTACGCCGAGGAGCTCCTCGTGGGATTCCTCGCGAAGACTCTCGGGCGACCGGTGAAGTGGACCGAGGAGCGGCGCGAGGGTTACCTCGCGACCATCCACGGGCGCGACCACGTCTCGGACGTCGAGCTTGCGGCGAAGCGCGATGGCACGATTCTCGGCCTGCGCGTGCGCACGGTCGCCAACGTCGGCGCGTACCTCCAAGCGTTCGCCCCGGGCATCCCGACGATCCTCCACGTGTTCATCGTGCCGGGCGCGTACCGGATCCCGGCGTTCGACTACGAAATGCGCGGGGCCTACACCAACACGACGCCGGTCGACGCGTACCGCGGTGCCGGCCGGCCCGAGGCCGCATACCTGATCGAGCGGATGGTGGACCGGCTCGCTGACGAGATCCGCATGGACCCCGCCGAGGTGCGCCGCAAGAACTTCATCGCGGCTGACGCATTCCCGTTCAACACGATCAGCGGAATCACCTACGACAGCGGCAACTACGAACCCGCGCTCGATCGCGCGCTCGCGATGGCGGACTACAAGGGCTTCGAGAAGCGCCGCGCCGAGGCAAAGACACGCGGAAACTATCGGGGTATCGGCATCTCGAGCTACGTCGAGATCTGTGGGCTCGCCCCTTCGAAGGTCAACGCCGCGCTGGGCGTGGGCTGGGGCGGCTATGAGAGCGCACGCATCCGGGTGCACGCGACCGGCAGCGTGCAGGTGTTCACTGGAACATCCCCCCACGGTCAGGGGCACGAGACCTCCTGGGCGCAGATCGCGGCCGATGCGCTCGGCATCAGCCCGAATGACATCGAGGTCCGGCACGGAGATACGTTCGAATCACCGGGCATGGGCGTTGGAACGTTCGGCAGCCGCAGCCTCGCCGTGGGTGGAGTCGCCGTCCACAAGGCCGCGGAGAAGGTGCGCGAGAAGGTCGTGCAGATTGGCGCGCACCTGCTGGAAGCGTCGCCCGCCGATGTCGTCGTCGCGGGCGGGAAGGTCTTCGTAAAGGGTGTGCCCGAGAAGGCGAAGAACTTCGGGGACATCTCGATGGCCGCGTACCTTGCGAACAACCTCCCCGAAGGCATGGAGCCGGGGCTCGAGGCGACGGTCTACTACGACCCTCCGAACTTCACGTTCCCGTTCGGCACGCATATCGCCGAGGTTGAGATCGACGGTGAGACCGGCACGGTCCAGATCGTGAAGTACTCAGCGTGCGACGACTGCGGTCGGCAGATCAACCCGATGATCGTCGAAGGCCAGCTGCACGGAGGCATCACCCAGGGCATCGGCCAGGCGCTCTACGAGGGCGCGGTCTACGACAGCGATGGTCAGCTTCTCTCCGGAAGCATGATGGAGTACCACGTCCCCACGGCCGAGGATGTGCCCCCGTTCGACCTCGACAGTACCGAGACGCTCACCAACACGAATCCGCTCGGCGTGAAGGGGATCGGCGAGGCCGGAACCATTGGCTCGACGCCCGCCGCCGTGAACGCGGTCATCGACGCGCTTTCACCGCTGGGCATCAAGCACCTCGACATGCCGCTCACGCCGGAGAAGCTCTGGCGAGCCATCCGCGCGAGCGGGGAGGGACGGCGATGATCACGCACCCGTTCACCTATCAGGCACCGACAACGATCGAGGAGGCCGTCCGCGCGCTCGGTGGGGCCGGCGAGGCGAAAGTGATCGCCGGCGGCCACAGCCTTCTTCCCCTGATGAAGCTCGGGCTGGCGCAGCCCGAGATGCTCGTCGACCTCCGCCGTATCGCGTCCCTCGGCGAGATCCGCACCGAGGCCGACGGCACGATCGCGATCGGCGCCCTGGCGACACATCGTGTCATCACGCACGACCAGACGGTCCGCGCGAAGCTCACCGCGCTGGCCGAGGCCGCCGGCGAGGTCGGCGATCTGCAGGTCCGCGCTCGCGGCACCATCGGCGGCAGCCTGGCGCATGCCGATCCCGCGGCCGACGAGCCCGCGCCAACCATCGCCTTCGACGCGACGATCCGCGCCGTCGGTCCGAAGGGGCAGCGCGACATCCGGGCCCGCGATTACTTCAAGGGCACCTTCGAGACCGCCCTGGCCGCGAACGAGATCCTCGTCGAGATCCGCTTTCCGGCCCAGCCTGCGCGGACCGGGAGCGCGTACGCGAAGTTCGCGCATCCCGCGTCGCGTTTCGCAGTCACGGGAGTCGCCGCGGTCGTCACGATCAAGTCCGACGGCAGCGTCGAGCGCGCCGCTCTCGGGGTCACCGGAGCGGCCGCCGCGGCATACCGCGCGACCGAGGCGGAGCGCGCGCTCACCGGCACGAAAGGCGACGCGAAGGCAATCGCCGCGGCCGCGGCGAAGGCTGCTGACGGGATCACCGCACTCTCCGACCTGGTCGCCTCTTCCGAATATCGCAAGCACCTCGTCACCGTTTATGCGAGACGAGCGATCGAGCGCGCGATCGAGCGCGCACGGGCCTGACACCGGGAACGTGATGAGTGCGCCGCCGCCTAATCGGGCGTCGGCGCACTCGAACCTCGGCACTCGTAGCATCGCAAGTCGTGGGCGCGCCGATCATCTCGTCGGTCGAGGACGTCGCTGCCGCGCTCGAGCGCGAGCGGTACGTCGCCGATCGCGCGCTCGCCGTGACGCTCTTCCTCGCGCTCCGTCTGGGGAAGCCGCTCTTCGTCGAGGGCGAGGCCGGTGTCGGAAAGACCGAGCTCGCTAAGGCGCTCGCGTCCGCGCTCGGCCGAAGGCTGATCAGGCTCCAGTGCTACGAGGGCCTCGACGTCGCGACTGCCGTATACGACTGGGACTACCCACGACAGATCCTCGAGATCCGCCTCGCCGAGGGCGAAGGACGCGCCAACGACGCGCGCGAACGCATCTACAGCGAGCGCTTCCTGATCAAACGACCGCTCCTCGAAGCGATCGCCAGCGAGGGCCCGCCGCCGGTGTTGCTCATCGACGAGATCGATAGGGCGGACGAGGAGTTCGAGGCATACCTGCTCGAGCTCCTGTCCGACTTCCAGATCACCGTCCCCGAGCTCGGCACCTTCCGGGCGGCGGTCCCGCCACCGGTGATCATCACCTCCAACCGCACGCGAGAGATCCACGACGCGCTGAAGCGTCGCTGTCTCTATCAGTGGATCGACTACCCGTCGGTCGAGCGCGAGCTCGCGATCGTCGCGCGGCGCCTGCCTCTGGTTCCTGCCCGGCTCGCGCGGAGCGTGGTCGCGGTCGTCCAGGCGCTCCGTCGGGACGATCTCTTCAAACGGCCTGGCGTCGCGGAGACGCTCGACTGGGCGATGGCCCTGTCCGCGCTCGACACCGGCGAGCTTGACGAAGCGGCCATCGATGGAACGCTCGGCGTGCTCTTGAAGTACGAGGAGGATGTGTCGCGCGTGCGCGAGACGCTCCTTCCGAGCCTCGTAGCGGAGGCAGCGCGCGCCGGCTGATCGCCGCCCGCTACCGATTCGGATATCACCGGCGTCGCAAGTCCGCTGGCACGGCCCGTGCGTTGGCCTCGCGCGTGGAACGAAACGACGGCGACACATCGCGTCGGCCCGCGGCACGTCTTACTTAGGTATGGACACCAACACGGCGCTCGAGGCGATCCTCGCGCTCCGCGCCATCTGGGCGCAGAAGCGCGGCCGAGTGACGCTCGCCGACCTCGAGATCCTGGTACGTCGGTGCGTGCGCAGCCGTGGCGCGGCGGCGCTTCCACCGGAACGGTGGCGCGGCCGACCCTGGCGCGCGACGACTCGTCACGAGGTCGTGTTCGAGGCCTGAACTCTGGCGCGCGAGAATAGTCATCGAATGCGGACGCTCTTCGGCGCATCGATCCTCACGGCGCTCGTCGTCGCGTGCATCTCGCCCGCGACGACCTCGCCATCGGCGTCTCCCGTTCCGGCTGCATCGAGCGCGGCTTCGCCGGCGACTTCCCCGAGCGCGAAGATCGTCCTACCCACGGCCTCGCCGGTCACGGCGCCCCAGCACGTCTTCGTGATCGTCATGGAGAACAGCTCCCTCGCGACAGCGCTCCGAGCGCCCTCGATCTCAGCGCTCGCGGCGAAGTACACGCTCGCGACGAACTACCGCGCAGTCTCTTCACCGAGTCTGCCGAATTACCTCGCGCTCACCTCGGGAAGCACCTGGGGCATCACCGACGACGCCTATCACGTGCTTCCGGCGGGAGGTCTCGGAGCCCAGCTCACCGCGGCCGGCGTGAGCTGGCGGGCGTACATGGAAGGGCTGACGTCCGCGGGCTGCCTGGGCAGCCCGTACCCGTACGCCCTCAAGCACAACCCCTTCGCCTACTACGGCGGTTCGTGTCCCGCGAACGTGGTTCCGCTCGACGCCCTCGACGGGGACCTTGCTCGAGATACGCCGAGCTTCGTCTGGATCACGCCCGGTCTCTGCCACGACGGCCACGACTGCGCGCTCGCCGAGGCGGGGCCGTGGCTCGAGGGTCTCGTCGCGCGGATCGTGGCCTCATCCGCATGGCGCGACCACGGCGCGCTCTTCGTGGTGTGGGACGAAGGCGACGGCCGATCGAGTGTCGTCCCGCTGATCGTCGCGACGGCTGACCTCGCGGGCCGGAGCGTGGGCGGCGCCTATGATCACTACTCGCTGCTCGCCGCCATCGAAGACCGATTCGGGTTGTCGCGGCTCGGCGCCGCCAAGGACGCGCGTCCCCTCACCGATCTGCTGCCGCCGCAAACCCGCTAGCGAGGGCTAACGGCCTCCGCCCGACCGGGCGATGCCGACGAGCCAGAGCACCGCGCCCGCACCGACGACCAGCGCGGCCCCGATGAGCGCCCACTCGCTGCGACCGGTCATGAACGAGCCGGGAACGACTCCGATGCCCTGGAAGAAAAAGAGAACTCCCACGAGCAGCGCGAACAGCGCCAGGATTCTTACCGCCAGCCGCACCGCTAGGACGGTCGCCTCGCTGGACGAAGTCGCCGCCCCCACTTTTCGATCGACGCGATGATCGGTCGAAGGCTCCGGCCTTGTTGGGTCAACTGGTATTCGACCCGCGGAGGCATCTCGGCGTGAATGGTCCGCGTGAGGAGGCCGAGCTGCTCGAGCTCGCGCAGCCGCACGGTCAGCATCTTGGGCGAAGCGGCCGGGATGAACCGCTGCAGCTCGGAGAACCGCCTCGGTCCATCCATGAGGTGGTGAAGCACGACGAGCGTCCACTTCGCGCCAACAACGGACAGGGCGCGCTCGACCGCGCAATCTTCGGGAGTCGGCGGTGCGCGTAGCTCGGCCGGTGGATTGGCGATCGTGACCATGGGCCGATACTAACTTTTCGGTAAGGGCTATCATTTCGGAAGTCCATGTACGTCGACGCCGCTCTTCTTCTCCTGAGGGTCGCCATCGGCGGAGTCGTGATCCCGCACGGATTGCTCAAGCTCGGCTTGGTTGGCAAGGGTGGATCGCTCGCCGGAGTCGGCGGGTGGTTCAACTCGATGGGCCTGCGGCCGGGGCTCTTCTGGGCGTACGTGGCGGTGCTTGCCGAGGCGGGCGGGGGTCTCCTCACGGTCCTCGGGCTTGGTGGACCCATTGGACCCGCCGTACTCGCTGGGGATCTCGTCGTCGTGTTGATCGTCGCGCATTGGCCGCAGGGCTTCTGGGCCGGCGGTGGCAAGGTCGGGTGGGAGTTCCCGCTTCCGCTCGCCGCCGGGGCTCTCGCGATCGCTCTCGCCGGCAACGGCGCCTGGTCGCTCGATCGGCTGCTCGGCCTGGCCTATGCGGATTGGCTCTTGCCCGCCTGGCTCGTGATCACGGCTATCGGCGTGCTGCTGGCTCTCGGCGTGCGCTCGATACAGGCGCCGAAGCCCGCCCAGTCTTAGCGCGCTGGGACCAATTTCCTAGAGTCGTCTGACCTCTCTCTTAGTCCGGGCTTAGGCGCGCGAGAGAGGCTATAGGCATGTTCGAAGGCGATCCGACCGCCACCGCGCCGATGACCCCGATCGCGTCGCCGCCCCCGGTTCGAAGGAGCGGCGGCATACCAGCGGGGCGGCTCATCGCCCTCGGTCTTCTGGCCTTTGCGCTCGCCGCGCTCAGCGGGCGCGTCGACCTCAGCGCCATCGTTTCGGCGGCGAGGAGCTACGTCGATCAAGCCGCTCCCGCGACGCAAACGAACACGAGCTCGACCGAGACCGCAGCCGTCGCCGCGGTGAAGGATGTCGTCACGCGCGCGAATCAGGCGCAGGCGCAGGCTTACACCCGGAACGACCCGACCGTGATGCGGGCCACCGCGACGGACTCGTACTACCAGGAGCTCGTACAGACCAACCAGAGCCTGCAGCAGAGCGGCGTCCAGTCGATCGCGCTCGTGGGCCTCGACTGGGTCGACGCGACGGTGAGTGGCACGACCGCCCACGCCGTCACGAACGAGACCTGGCGGACGACGTACGGCGACGGGTCCGTCGCGGACAGCACCGATCGCAACGAATACACCCTGGTCCTTCAGTCAGGCGCGTGGAAGATCTCGGCGGACGTCCAGCCGACGACGCGCGTCATCACACCGGGCACCGGGACCGGTACCACGCCGACCGTGACGCAACCGGGTACGCCCGCGAGCGTGACGAGCAGCTCGAGCAACTGGTCCGGCTACGCCGCGAGCGGCGGCACCTTCACGTCGGTGACCGCGACCTGGACCGTGCCGACCGTCTCGGCGACCTCACCAGGTGCGGACGCGACGTGGGTCGGGATCGGCGGTCTACAGAGCCGCGATCTCCTCCAGGCGGGCACGCAAGCGATGGTCGACGGCAGCGGAGTCGCGTACACCGCCTGGATCGAGATGCTCCCGCAGTCGTCGCGCGACGTTCCTCTGTCGGTGACCGCCGGCGACTCGGTCACGGTCACGATCACCCAGCAGAGCGGGAACGACTGGCTCATCGCGATGAAGAACAACTCC
>VBEY01000210.1 GCA_005889295.1 Chloroflexota bacterium
ACGCACGCTCCTCAAGGGCGCCGCGGCGGCAGCGGCGGCTCCGGTCCTTGCCTCGTGCATCGGTCAGCAGGCCGCTGGACCGAGTCCCAGCGCGAGTGCATCGGCGAGCGCATCTGCCGCTCCAACCGGAGTCGGTGCGCGGCCAAAGCTCAGCGGAGAGCTGAAGATCCTGCAGTGGAGCCACTTCGTTCCCGACTTCGACACATACCTCAATGGCTGGGCGGAGAAGTGGGGTACGACCAACGGCGTGAAGGTGACCATCGACCGGATCCCGCAGGCGGACCTGCCGGCTCGATTCGCGGCCGAAGCAGGATCGAAGTCGGGCCACGACCTCATCGCACACTTCGCCAACGGCTTGCCCGCGCTCTTCAAGGACTCGCTGGTCGACGTCACCGACATCGCAAACCGTGCGGCGGATAAGTACGGCGGGTGGATCCCGGCCGGCGAGGCGATCGGCAAGGTCCAGGGCAAGTGGTACGGCTTCCCGGACTTTCTCGTGCCGTTCCTTTCATCGTGGCGCACCGACGTCTGGAAGAGCCCGGCCGTCGGCTATACGAAGGATCATCTCGAGACCTGGCAAGATCTTCTGGACTTCGCGCCGAAGCTCAAGGCTGCCGGGAACCCCGTGGGCTGCGCCGTCTCGCAGACGTCTGACGCAGAGCACACCTGGCGATCTCTCATGTGGTCGCACGGCGCGGCTGAGTTCAGCGCGGACGGCAAGACGGTCGCCATCGACAGCCCCGAGACGCGCACCGTCCTGAACATGGCAAAGACCCTCTACGGCAGCATGGAGAACTCCGTCCTCTCGTGGGCGGACGTCGACAACAACACGTATCTGCAGTCGGGCAAGGGCTCGTGGATCTACAACCCGATCAGCGCATACCGAACCATCGAAGCGCAGAACAAGGACCTCGCGGCGAAGATCAACGTCGACAACCCGCTCAAAGGCACGAAGGCACAGATCGCGTCGATCCAGTTCACCGTGTACGGGATCTGGAATTTCTCCAAGAACATCGACGCCGCGCGTTGGTTCCTCATCGACTACAGCGACGACTGGCCGGCCCAGATGGTCGCAAGCAAGGGGTACAACAATCCATTCCTGAAGGGGCACCAGCAGAAGCCGATGCCGGTGCTCGGCACGGACACGAAGCTCACGCACCTCCAGGACATCGCGAACTTCGTGCAGCCCGTCGGTTACCCGGGGCCGTCGTCGCAGGCCGCGTACGACGCGCTCAACAACCACCACGTGACCGACATGTTCTCGAACTACATCACGGGCAAGAAGTCCATCGACGACACGATCGCCGACGCGAAGAAGCGTCTGCAGGACTCACTCACGAAGTTTCCGGTGTGATCTAAACCGCTGGCGGACCCGCACGACGCGGATGGGGGAAACGAGAAGGCCGGGCTCGACGCCCGGCCTCTCGCATTTCAACGGGAGTCAGGCATCACGCCGAGACGGTTGCGCCGCGCCGACCGAGGGCCCCCGCGGGACGGGGAGCCGGCCGAGGCGTCCGAGGCCGGGGGGACCCCGGCACGTAGAGAGGGTTTCGGTCGGCGCGGCGCATCACTTGAGTGCGCCGCCAGTGATGCCTCGGACGAACGTGTCCATGAAGAGGTTGTAGACGATGGCGACGGGGATCGAGACGATGAGTGCCCCGGCCATGAGGGAGCCCCAGAAGAACACGTCGCCGCGGATGAGATCGGTGACGACCCCGAGCGTGATCATTTTCTCGTCCGAGCTCGACACGAAGGTGAGGGCGTAGACGTATTCCTGCATCGCGAGCGTGAACGCGAAGATGCAGATCGTGAGGATGCCCGGGACCGACAGCGGGAGCACGATCCGGAACATGGCGCCAAGCCGGCTGCAACCGTCGACTCGCGCGGCCTCCGTGATCTCCCGTGGTACGCCCTTGAAGAACCCCATGAGGAGCCACGTGCAGAAGGGGATCGTGAAGGTCGGATAGACGAGGGCGAGAGACCACTTGCTGTTCACGAGTCCCAACCCGGCAACCAGCTGCGAGAGCGGCAGGAATAGAAGCGTGGGCGGGACGAGGTACGTGAGAAAGATCCCGATCCCGAGACTGCCCGATCCGGGAAAACGCGTGCGGGCGAGCACATACGCGGCCGGCACGCAGACGAGCACGGTGATGAGCACCACGGTGAGCCCGACCTCCGCCGTGTTCTGGACCCAGACCGCGAAGTTCGTCTGCTCGAAGAGGTAGCGAACCTGGTCGAGGGTCGGTGGCAGATGGAAGAGGAGTGGGTTGTTCTGCAGGTTGTAGAGATCGTTCACCTCTTTGAACGTGGTGATGAACATCCAGTAGACCGGGAACGTCGCGAAAATGATGAAGAGCCCGAGGACGAACCAAAAGAAGATCGAGCCGCGGAGCTTGCGCAGCCGATACGCGCGCGAGTGCGTGACCCGGTGCTGGGCGAGGACGGCCATCAGTCGAGTGTCCTCGCCTTGAGGTTGCGGAGAATGACGAGCGCGCCCACGAGAAGCACCGGGAACAGGAACAGCGACATCGTCGCGCCACGGCCCAGCGCGCCGGCGACGACGCCGGTTTGGAACGCATACGAGGCGATCACGTGGGTCGCCCCGACGGGGTTGCCTCTCGTCATCAGCCAGACCACGGTCATGTCCGTGAAGGTGAAGACGAGGGAGAACAGGAGCGCGATGTACAGGATCGGCGCGATGATCGGCGTCATGACCTTGCGCCACTTCACCCACCAGTTCGCACCGTCGAGGCTCGCAGCCTCGATAAGCTCTTGCGGGACCGAGCTGATGCCCGCCGTGAGGACGATCGCGGTGAACGGCAGATTGCGCCAGACGTTCACGAGGATGATCGAGATCATCGCGGGGTATTCCTCACCGAGCCAATTGGGACCTTCGGTGAACAGTCCGGCGTGTACGCCCATCCAGTTGATGACGCTGTACGTCGGGTTCAGCATCCAGGTCCAGGCCATCGCGCCGATCGCGACCGGGATCGTGAAGGGCAGCATGATGAGGGCGCGCGCGAAAGGCCGACCGCGGAACGGCCGCAGCAGGATGAACGCCAGGATCGTTCCGAGCACCATCTGGAGCGCCTGCGAGGCGAGCGTGAAGATGAAGGTGTTGGCGAGCGCGCGCCGGAAGATGTCGTCGTCGAGCACGGCCTGGAGGTTCCGGAGACCGGTGAAGTCGGAGATCGGGTGCGCGACGGTCGAGTTGCTGACGGTGAACCAGAGGGCGATGGCGACCGGATAGCCGACGAGCAGGACGATGTACGCGATCGCCGGAGCGACGAGGACGTAGCCGAACACCTTCTCGCTGTCGAGAAGATGTCCTATCCACCCCCCGGTCGCGCTCAGGCCAATCGAGCGCCGCTGCGCGATCTCGGCCATCAGCAAAGGTTACCGGTTACACCCCTGCCGCTCCTCGGTCATCTTTTCGGGGGTGGTTGAGCTTGTTTGCGCGGCCGGTTTAGGGGAGGCGCGGCGCCGCCGGTGCGGGCGGGCCATCGTTGCCCTTGGGCTGCATCTGCACGTAGCTGCACCCAACGGTGGCGATGAGCGCGACGAACAGAACGATCAC
>VBEY01000112.1 GCA_005889295.1 Chloroflexota bacterium
CTGGCTCACCGAGGTCAAGCGCCTGGGCGCGGAGAGCTACTACCCACCGCTCGAGCTCTAACTTCGTGGGAGTGGGACTCCTTAGCCGATCACGATGCTGTCTTCTCTCGCCGGGCGCCGACCATCGAAACGCCGAACGCCTCGGCCCAGTGACTCGCCGTCGAGCTTGGCCCGCGGCCCATCCGCGGAGGCGATGAGTCCGCTTCTTCAAGAGCGCCCCGCCATGTTCCGGGGAACCCCGCGGTAGGTCCACTCCTTCGCCATCATGCAGTGCCGCGACCAGCTCGTAGCCGCGCGCAGCGCACCCGCCGCCAGAGAGAACGATGCTCGCGCGCGTACGCTTCCCGAAAGATGCGCCCCAGCATGTGCATGACGCTCCGCGGCGACCTGCGCGGGGGGCGCGGATGACGCCCGCTGCGCTCATCACCGGGTGGGGCTACTACGTCCCTCCGAAGGTGCTCACGAACGCGGATCTCGAGGCCATGGTCCAGACGAGCGACGCCTGGATCTACGAGCGCACCGGGATTCGCGAGCGGCACATCGTCGAGGGTGACGAGGTCACCTCGGGGATGGCCACGAAGGCCGCGAAGGAGGCCCTCGGGCGGGCGAAGGTCAAGGGCGAGGACCTCGACGCGATCATCATCGCGACAACTTCGCCCGACTACTTCCTGCCCACCGCGGCCTGCCTCGTTCAGGAGAGCCTCGGCGCGCGAAAGGCGGCGGTGTTCGACCTCGGCGCTGCGTGCGCCGGGTTTGTCTACGGGCTCGCCATTGCTCGCGGCCTCGTGGCATCGGGGGCAGCGCGAAAGATCCTGCTCGTCGGCGCTGAGACGATCTCGCGTTTTATCGACTGGACCGATCGCGCGACGTGCGTCCTTTTTGGGGACGGCGCGGGCGCCGTGGTCATTGAAGCGTCAGCGGCCGGGGCTGGTATCCAGAGCACCGCGCTCCACGGCGATGGTCGCCAGAAGAGGCACCTGCGCCTGGAGGGCGGCGGCGCGCTGCATCCGGCGGCGCGCCGAGGCGACGACGGCGCTTCCGATTTCATCCAGATGAATGGCCCGGAGGTGTTCAAGCTGGCCGTGCCGGCGATGGCGGATGCCGCGAAGGAAGCGCTCGCGCAGGCGGGCCTCCGCCTCGAAGACGTCGACCTCTTCGTGCCGCACCAGGCGAACGCCCGCATCATCGAAGCGGTCGCAAAGCGACTGGGGTTGGACCGTTCGAAGGTCTTCATCGACATCGACCGCTTCGGTAACACCTCGGCGGCCTCTATCCCGATCGCGCTGTGCGATGCCGTCGCGCAGGGCCGTGTACGCAAGGGCGACACCCTGGTGTTCGCCGCGTTCGGCGGTGGCATGACCTGGGGCGCGGCAGTCGTGGAGTGGTCCTCGCCCAAACGCTGAGCGTGACACTCGGCGTTCGCGAGAGTAGCCTCCAGCGCGCGCAGCCACGATGGCGCCGCTGCGCTGGGGAGGGTCAGATGCCGCGGATCCGAGTTGTCACATTCCTCGTGATCGCGTTGGTCCTGCTGGGAGCGGTCCCGGCCAGGGCGGCCCAACATGAAGGCGAGGATTTCCTCGCGCTCGGCGATTCGGTGGCGTTCGGCTACGACCCGCTCGCGCGCGATTTCTCCAACCCCGAGAGCTTCATCGGCTACCCGGAGGCCCTCGCGAAGCTCCTGGAGGTCGATGTCACAAATGCCTCGTGTCCCGGTGAGGCCAGCGGCGGTTTCATCTCGCTGGGGAGCGCGCTCGACAACGGCTGCCGCGACTTCCGCTTCGGCACGCCGCAGACTCCGCCGTTTCCGCTCCACGAGAAGTACAAGACAGCCCAGCTCGATTTCGCGGTGAAGTACCTGCGACACCATCGCGAGACACGGCTCGTGACGATCGACCTCGGCGGGAACGACCTCTTCGTGCTCCTGCGGACATGCCAGAACAACCCGACCTGTGTTTTCAACGGGCTCCCGCAGACGCTGCAGACGCTGGGAGCGAACCTCGGCGAGATCTATCGCCGGATCCGCGTCGACGCGGGATACCGCGGGCAGATCGTCGCGCTGACCTATTACGCCTTCGACTACACCAATACCTCCGAGGTCCAGGTCATCGCGGCGGTGAATTCCGTGGTCGAAGCCGTGACGATCGCCGCCGGGGGTCAGGTGGCGAGTGGCTTCGCTGCGTTCCTCGCGGCTTCGGCCGCGGCGGGCGCTCCGGGCAAGCCGTGCGCGGCGGGGCTGCTCATCCGCCTGCCGGCCCCGACGTTGACCTGCGACGTGCACCCCTCGCCCGCGGGCCGCGATGTCCTCGCGCGCGCGATAAAGCCGCTGGTCGCGATCGCACCTAAGGACGACTGATCTCCGAGCGCTCGCTTTCGAAGGGAGGCGGCTAACTCACTCGGAAGCGAGCGCAACACCCCACCCGGCCAGCCACACCGGCCTGCGCGGGCCGCCTCCCCTCGCGGCAGTATGGCGACTTTTTTGGAGAACCTGACACCAAAGATCAACGCTCGTTAGTCGAATTGCGGATGCGCGTCGAGCGGGGAGCCGGGAGCCTTATGGCGCGGGGGCCGAGAGAGCCAGGTGGGTGTGGCAACCGGCCCCCGCACCGCCTCCAATCTGCCGTCTGCGCGGTTGAGAAGGCCGCTCTCCCTAGTTGAGTCCTGACGCAATCCATCAAGGAAACCATCAAAAAAGCCGGAAGTCTCAAGGCCTGCGCACGAGCAGGATGATCGGCACGGCGTTGAACATCGCGCCGGCGAGCACCCAATTCCAGTTCACGCCGAACAGTCCCTGAAACGACGCGAGCCCGAGTGGGAGCGTGAGGTGCTCGGGCGAGCGCACCACGATGAGCGGCCACTGGAACGCGTTCCACGATCCCTGGAACTGCAGGATGGCGAGCGCTGCCAGGGCGGGATAGGCGTTCGGCAGGATGATCTGCCGGAATGTGCGGAACGTGCCCGCGCCGTCGATCGAGGCGGCCTCCTCGAGCTCCTTCGGCAGCGACTTGAAGAACTGCGTCATGAAGAACACGCCGAACACGTCCGCGAGGTTGGGTAACGCGATGCCGAACAGGTTGTCGACCAGGCCGACCTGATTGAGGATCAGGAACTTCGGCACCCAGAGCACCTGACCCGGGACCATGATGCTCCCGAGGATCGCGATGAACAGCACGCTCGCGCCGGGAAAGTTGAGGCGCGCGAAGGCGTATCCCGCGATCGAGCAGATCGCGATGTAAACGACCAGGTGAAAGGCCGCGAGGAAGACGCTGTTCAAGATCCACTGCGGGAAGAAGTGCGAGTTGGTCCAAACCTCGACGTAGTTCTGCCACTGGAAGACCGTCGGGATGATCGTCGGCGGCCAGTCCAGGATCTCGCTTTTCGTCTTGAACGATCCTGAAACCGTCAGGATGAATGGCGCGAGCGCCACGGCCGTGATGATCAGCGCGATCACCAGGAACACGACCCGCGAGATGCGGAATTGCAACCGCGGCCGCTGCACTGCGACGGCCTGCGTCCGTGTGAGCGTGGCCATTAGTAGTCGGGCCTCACGTCCAGGAACCGGCGCTGTATGAGCGAGATGACGAAGATGCCTACGAAGAGAATCACGCCGAGCGCACTGGCGTAGCCCATGTTCAGGTCACGGAAGCCTTGTTTCCAGATCAGATATGTCACCGTGAGCGTCGCTTCGTTGGGCCCCCCGTTCGTGGCGATCTTCACCTGGTCGTAGAGCTGGAAGCAGCCGATCGTGCCGAGAAGCACGACGAGGAAGATCGCGGGGCGCATGAGCGGGATGGTGATCTGGAAGAACTGGCGGATCGGCCCGGCCCCATCGAGGTTCGCGGCTTCGTAAATCGGACCCGGGACGTCCTGCATCGCCGCGAGGAAGATGAGCATGAACGTCGCCGCGGTGGCCCAGATGTTCATGAACATGATCGACGGCAGCGCCGTGGCCTCCTCGCCGAGCCAGTTCATGCGGAGCGGAATGCCGACGAAGTTCAGCGCCGCGTTGATGAATCCGTCGGGCAGGAAGAGCCACATGAAGATGAGCGTCGTGACAACGCTCGATGCGACACATGGCAGGTACCACGCGATCCGAAAGAAGCGCCGGAACGGAAGCTTCCGGTCGAGGATCGCGGCCATCACGAGCGCGATGAAGGTTTGCGAGGGGACCACGACCGCCGTGTATGTCGCGACATTGCGGATCGCGTGCAGGAAGCTCTCGTCATGGAAGGCCTTGTCGTAATTCTTCAGGCCGACGAAGACAGGATCAGAGAGCAGGTCGTAGTCCGTGAACGAGAAATAGACGGCCAGGACGATCGCGCCCGCGATGAACACCAGCAGGAAGAAGAGCCATGGCGCGATGAAGAGGTACGCGGTCAGCCACTGGCGCCAGTAACGGAAACGGGAGGGACGGCGGACCGCCCCTCCCGCGAGTACCGCCATTGGTTACGGGGTCAGAAGCGGCTTGATCGTTGTCGCGAGCTTGTCGAGTGCGTCTTTCACGCTCGACTTCTTGAGCATGACCGACTCGAGCGCCTTGGCTATCTCGTCGTTCACCTTGCCCGTGTTCGCGCTGGCGTAGTTGAACGGCTTGCCGTACGGGGCGCCGTCGAAGATCGCCTTGGAGTTCGGGTTCGTGATCTGGCTCGAGAGCGCCGTCCGCGTCGGCAGCGCGAAGCCGGCCTTCAGGATCTTGGCCTGGTTGTCGCTACCGGTGAGATAGTTCGCGAGTGCCCACGCGGCGTTCGGGTTCTTGGTCTTCGCGGAGATCGAGTACGACACTGTGAAGATCAGGTTCGACTTCGCGGCCGAGCCCTTCGGCATCTGCACGACGCCGTAGTTCACGGTCTTGAAGTTGTTGTTGAGGTCGGCTGGGAGCCAGCCACCCTCGAAGACCATCGCGGCCCTCCCCTTCTCGAATGCCTCGCCGGCCCAGCCCATGCCCAGCTCGGACGGAAGCTTGGAGAGGCCGTCCTTGGCCTCGAAGCCGGTGTAGAAGTCGGTGGCGGCCACGCCTGCGGCGTTGTTGATGTTCGCGAGGTCTCCGCCGGCCTGCCAGAGGAACGGAACGAAGCGCGCGGCGTCCGCGGGAAGGCTCAGCCCGACGACTCCGCCGGTGGTGAGCTTCTTGGCGGCGGCAGAGAGGTCAGTCCAGGTCCAGTCGTTTGTGGGCTCGGCCACGTTCGCGGCCTTGAAGAGGTCCTTGTTGTAGACGAGGCCGAGCGTGTTGAAGTCCTTCGGGATGCCGTAGGTCTTGCCCTGGTATGTGAAGGCGTTGATGAGCGATGGGACGAAGTCGTCTTTCTTTGTTCCGGACTTCGCCATCAGGTCGTCGAGCGCGAGCAGCTTGCCCGTCTTCATGAGACTGTCGATCCAGAAAATGTCGGCGTAGAAGACGTCGGCCTCCGTGCCGGCGGCGAGGTTGGTTTTCAGGACTGTCTCGTAGTCCTGCGCGATTGGCTCCCACTTCACCTTGACGCCGGAGTTGGCCGCCATGAACGCGTTGATGGAGTCCTGGAGCAGCGCGTCCTCCGTCGGTGACGACGACCATCCGGATATCCGGATGTCGCCCGAAAGCGCTGCGGCGGTGGGGCTCGCTCCCGTACTTGCGCTTGCGCTCGGTGTGGTCGCGCCTGGGCTGCCGCATGCGACGACCAGGATCGCGATGAGCGACAAGACAGCCAGTGCTGACTTCTTCATAGGGTTCCTCCTCCCCGTGCGTGCGCGGGTAGCGTACCGCTCGTCAGTCGACGATGACTGACACGCCGCTTGCTTGAACGCTGACGAGGCGTGCCTGAGTTCCCTTTCGGGCGATGCGTACGTCGATCGTGCCGGTCCCGACGCGAAGGCCTGACGCCTCGAAGCGGTCGACGCCGTCCGGAAGCAGCGGATCGAGCGTGACGGTGGTGCCATCGGGTCCGACCGAGAGACCAAGCATCGTCCGGACACATAGAAAGGTGGCCGCGGCGGACCACGCCTGGGGTACGCAGGCCACCGGATACGGCGTCGGCGAAACGCCCGGACGTTTCGGCTGGCCGCCGAAGAGCTCGGGGATCCGGCGATCCGAAAAAGCGGCCGCCGCCGCGATCATCTCGGCGATGGTCCGGGCCGCGCCGGCCTTATCGCCGTAGCGCGCCATGCCCGCCGCGGCGAATGCGGTGTCGTGCGGCCAGACCGAGCCGTTCTGGTAGCTCACTGGGTCGTAGTGCTTGGAGCGCGAGCTCCGAGTGCGGATACCCCAGCCGCTCGCGAGGTCCGGCTCGCGGAGGCGCGCCGCGGTGGCGCGACCGTGCGCCGCGCTGGCCGCGCCGGCCCAGAGCACGTGCCCGGGGTTGGAGACGATATCCGGTACCAGCCGCTTGCGGCCGTCCAGCGCCTGCGCGTAGAAGGAGCGCTTCTCCATCCAGAAGGCACGCTCGAATTTCTTGTGCAGCGTCTCGGCGCGATAGTCGAGCTCGATCGCCCAGCCGGCATGGCGTTTCGCGACGACCTCGGCAAGCGAGCGCATCGCCGCGATCGCGTACGCCTGCACCTCGACCGCCGCGATCGGTCCGCGGGGGCGCTTGCCCTTCGCGTCGAGGTAGCTGTCGCCGGAGTCTTTCCAGACCTGATTCTCGATCCCGGTCGGGCGCTTGCGTTCGAACTCGATGAACAAATCCCCGTCGACGTCGCCGCGCTTCTCCATCCACTCGAGCGCCGCGCGGATGTTCGGCTCGAACTCTCCGATGAGATCGCGTTCGGGGATCCACCGCGCCGCCTCGGCGGCGAGCCACACAAAGAGCGGCGTCGCGTCGACCGATCCGTAATACGGGGAGCCGAACGCGCCGCCGGTCCGCACGATCTCACCCTGCCGGATCTCATGGGCGATGCGACCCGGCTCCTCGTCGCGCTCGGGCACGTCGTGCTTGCCCTGCCTGTCGGCGAGCAGGCGCAGCACCGCGGGCGCGAGGTCTCGGCGCAGCGGCAGCGTCATGAGCGCGGTCATGACCGAGTCACGGCCGAACGGCGCGACGAACCATGGGATGCCTCCTGAGGGGAAGAAGCCGTCCTCTGTCCGGTCCGAGAGGAGGAAAAGATCGAGCGAGCTGCGCTCGATCCACGCGTCGAGGTCCGGCGAGTCGCTCGCGAACTTCGTCGACGTTTTCTGCCACGCATCCCAGTCCCGGTCGGCGACCAGAGGCGAGGGAAGCGTCGATCGCACGCGGATGTCGATCTCGATCGAGCGCCGGTCACCGGGCGAGACGCGTACCGCGACCCGCCCACGAGCGGCGCCGTCGCCCGTCTGCCAGGCGTCGACCGGCGCCAGCACATCGGTCGCCTGCTTCACGCCGTCCACCGCCGTGTACTCGAAACGCAGGCGGTGACCGCTCGCAGCGACAGGTTCGCGGCGTCCCTTCGTGGTGCGTTTGCGCTGGCGCACCTCGAAGAGATCGCGGAAGTCCGCGTCGACGGTGACGTCGGCTTCAAACGTGATGTCGTTGGCACCGGCGTTCTCGATCGACCACTGATCCTCGATCGCGTTGTCGACGCGGATGCGCCGCTCGATCTGCAGGCGACCGAGCGAGTAGCGAAGCAGTGCGCCGTCGGGAAGCAGCTCGGCCGACCGGACGCGCAGCGCGGCTCCGCGAGGTCGCACCTCGTAGGTCGAAACGTGACGCGTGTCCCACGCGTAAACACCCGCGCCACGTCGTGAAGGACCCTTTATGTCGGCGCCGCGGCTCCCGACGAAGACGATCCCGGTCCCTTTGAGCGAGAGCGCGAGCTGTGCTGCGGTCATCGGCGTTCCATCCTGCGGCACGCTGAGCGCAGCCGTCGTCGCTCGCCGCGGTCGCGCGAATGCGCACGCAAGCGCGTGCCAATACCATTTCGCGCCGTCTGGGGGCGACTTCGGGTCGTGCATTCTTGAAAGGGGAGATGAATTGCGAAATTCGCTGCGCCGTCTGATCGTCGTACTGGGTGCCTCGGCTCTCATCGTCGTGTTCCCGGGCACCCCGCAGAGCGCCAACGCAGAGCAACCCATCTACGACATCACCACTCTCGCCGGTAAGGTCGCGTCGGTGAACGGCACCGCGGGTCTGCAGATCCGCTTCTCGTCGTTCATCGAGCAGGAGGCGGCCGAGGAGGACTCGGCGACGGCCGCCGCCCCGATTACGCCCGGGCACGTTCTGTCGAGCCCGCTCGATGGGACATCCGTCGCGGCGCCCGCGGTTACGGTGAACCGGGACACCGCCGGCGCACCGCAGAACGAGACGGCGATCGCCGTCGACCCGAACAATCCAAACCGCATCGTCGCCGCGGCCAACGACTACGTCGCGCGCACCTGGAGCTGCTCCGTGAGCGGTACGCCGTGCAGCGCGCTCGCCGACGCTTACTCGGGCACCTACTTCTCGAACGACGGCGGCAAGACGTGGTGCTGCTCGTCGAGCGATCCCGCGCACCTCGGGACGCTCATTCCTGGCGTCACGCGGCTGACCGGCGGGATCTACGACGCCGGCGGCGATCCGGCGCTCGCCTTCGATAGCCGCGGTCGCGTCTACTACGCCGGCCTCGGCTTCAACCGTGCCTCTCCACCCAACACCGTCGCGGTAAACAGAGGGACCTTTGACGCGAGCGGCAAGCTGACCTGGGGCGCGCCGAGCTTCATCAACCAGACGACGTCTCCGTCAACACTGAACGACAAGGAATGGATCGCGGCCGACACGCATCCGACGAGTCCGTTCCGCGACCGCGTATAT
Organism: Chloroflexota bacterium; assembly: GCA_005889295.1. Taxonomy (GTDB): domain Bacteria; phylum Chloroflexota; class Limnocylindria; order P2-11E; family P2-11E; genus 3-1-20CM-2-70-9. Next base: position 8,733 of record VBEY01000112.1, read on the forward strand.
GTGACGTGGACGCGCTTCATCTTCAGCGCAGGGAAGGGCAACTACGTGCAGTCGCCGATCTTCTTCGCGTCGTCGAGCGACGGCGGCGCCACGTTCACCGCGCCGACGAACATCGTCGGTACCGTGCACTACGACCAGGGCTCCCGGCCGGTCGTCGGCCCGGACGGCACGGTCTACGTGTTCTTCGAAGGCTCGACACGCTTCGCGCAGCTCAACAGCACCTACGTCGTGAAGTCGACGGATGGGGGTGCGAGCTGGAGCACGCCCATCGCGGTATCGACCGTGAGCGACATCCTCGGTCCCGCGAACACGATTTTCCGCGTGAACAGCTTCCCCGCGGCCGCCGCGGCACCGAATGGCGACCTCTACGTTGCATGGTCGGCCGAGGTGCCCAACAGCGGCGCGACGTTCGCCGGTGACCCGAACTGCGCGGCGTCCCTCGTCGGCAGCGCGGCCGTCAGGGCCAGCTGCCACGCCGCAGCCGTCTACAGCAAGTCCACAAACGGCGGGCTCAGCTGGAGCGCACCGGCGCCAATCTTCTCAGCGCTCAATGGGTCGAACCGAGCATCGGTCGGTTACCCCGTGACACAGCCGAACGGAACGACCCTGAACGCTCCGTCGTCCGCTGGTCGAGTGGAGACGTTCTGGCCGGGCGTGGCGATCTCGCCGTCTGGCCGTGTGTACATGTCCGCGTACGCGGCCGACACCGTGTCGCCGTGGCAGACGTGCGCCGCGTCACCGCCTCCGCCAGAAGGGCGCATCAATTGCACGACGCTCGGCAACTACATCCACAACGGCCGGCTCAATTACTACGTCGCGAACGTCGTGGCGGGCACGAGTCAGAAAGTCAGCACGCATCCGATCAACACGCGCAATGGGTTCGGCGGTGGGTTCATCGGCGACTACACCGACCTCGCCGTCGGCTCGGACGAGACCTTCCACGCGCTCTGGACCGATACGAACAACCGGCAGACGGTCGTGTGGTTCTACGGCCTCGAGTTTGTGCCGACGCAGATCAATCAGGAGGATGTCGTCACCGCATCCGGCAAGTTCTAAGAGACGAACACCCCGGCGCCGAAACGACGGCGCCGGGGTGTACACGCGGGCGACTGCTGCGCTAGGCCGGCTGTGGTTTCGTCATCGGGCGCATGGTCGCGTAGGAGAAGTAGCCCCATCCGACGACGAAGATCGCCGGCAATACCACGAACACCCAGGTCGTCGTATTCGCCGCCGGTCCCAGCTGGAAGTTCAGCGAGGCCAGCAATCCGATGACGGCACCGCTGAATGCGGCGCGTATGACCACGCGTCGCGGCTCGCTATCGGCCCAGTTGCGCGCGTACCAGCTGATCCACGCGAGAATCGTGAAGACCGCCCCAAGCCACTGGGCGACAAACAAGCCGGTCCCGTCCGTGCTCAGCCCGTAAAGCGAGAGGACCGTCGATGGCGCGACGATGAGCGGTATCCCGAAGAGGAAGTCCACGACCGCCTGGAACACGAATAGCGATTTCAGCATTGCGAAACCCTTCCCCGCGGCCGCAGCCGTGCCGCGACGGCCGGAGTTTACGCGTGGCAAGGCGATTGCACGTCGTCTAAGCAGGCGAGCTGGCTGTTTTCTTATCTTTGGGCGCTAGTTTCGCGAAGGAGAAGGTGACGAGGGGCATGCGGGTCCGACTGGGTCTCGCGCTTCCGCTGATCGCGGCGCTCGTCGCCGGGGCCTGCGGCGGCCTGGGCGTGGGTGGCAGCAGCGTGTGTCCGGCTCCCACGCTCGAGCCGGTCCGGACGCCCGGCGGCGCGGGGACCTCCATCACGTACGGGTTCCTTATCGATCGCGCGTACACCGGCGACGCGAAGCGTTCTCCTTCTTATCCGTGGCCGCAGCTACCGATGACCGCGCTCAACACCGTCGCGGCATCGCTGACCAAGCTCGATCTGCGGCCCGGCGATTCGGTGTTCGGCACGTGGATCAGCCACAACTCCAACGACATGCGCGAGATCTTCCTGCCCTTGAGCCAGGTGCCGAAGTCGTCGGCGGCCGAGTACCCCGCCGCGCCCACGCCGCCGAAGGCCCCGCTCAATCAGCTCGAGTGCAACGACTACACCGCGAAAGTGCGCGCCTACAACGCCGCCGCGCAGGAGTGGAAGGCCAAGGTGGATGAGATCGCGCAGCGCGCCGCCGCGCAGGACGCGCAGACCGTCGCCACGTTCGTCGAGCGCACGCAGGCCGCGATTCGCGGCGCGGCGCCGGTGCAGGATCCGGTGGGGACCGACATCTACGGCGGGCTCGCGGTCGCGGGCGGCGTGTTCGGCGCGAATCCCGGAAAGCACAAGCTCGTGCTCTTCTCCGACATGACCGACACGGTCGGCAACCCGGTGCGTCCCGATCTCGCGCAGAGCGACGTCGTCGTCGGGCTCTATCACCGTGACGACCCGAGCGATCAGGGCCGTGGCCAGCGCGACTGGGAGACCACCTTCAAGACGCTGAACGCGCGCACGCCGGTGTTCCTCCCCTGGGCCGCCACGACTGCTGACAAGATCGTCGAGCAGCTCAAGGCGACCGGACGATGAACGAGATCGTCAGCCTGCTCGAGTCGCTCCGGCCGATCCTCGAGCGGTGGTACCTCGTCCTCTTCGCGATCGTCCTCGTCACGCTCCTCGGCATCCCCGCGCGATGGTTGGTGAGCTCGCTCGCCGCCCTCCTTCGCGTGCCGGCCGTGTTCTCGCGGACCGAGATCGATCCGCCGCTGCGCCGCGCGACGCCGACCGCGCCGTACCGGCTGCTTCGTAACCTGCGTGATTACTTCCGCCCGGTGCTCGATCGTCCGGCGCGGGCGCTCTCGGGCGCGGCCGGCGCGCTCTTCTTCACGGCGCGCGACGCCACGAACTGGCCCGTCGCCGCGATCACGGGAGCGATCGTCGGTCTCATCAGCCCGCTCGTCGATCAGGCCGCGACGCACGCCGAGAACGGCAGCGACCGCCTCGGCGCCCAGGCGCGCTCGGCCGCCGGTGCGCTCCGCGGAAATTCCGAACGCTGGGCCGGGTGGCGCGTCATCGGCGGGTTCCTGTTCTTCGGTGGGCTGCTGCTGTTCCTCTTCGCTGACGCCGCGCTCTCGATCGCAAGCCACGAGAAGGCGATCGGCGCGACGGTCACGTTCCTGCCGGAGTGGTTCCGCGAGATCACCGTGGCGTACGCGATCGCATCCTTCGTTGGCGCACTCGTCCTCGGTCTCGTGTTCTTCGACCTCATCGGCATGACGCACCTCGGCCCGTGGGACGACCTCGCACCAACGCCCCGGCGCTGGCTGACGCGGACCGCGCTGGCTCTCGCCGTGTGCTTCTTGCTGCTTTCGCTGTTCCTGGCGCTCTGGCGCGCATCGATCATCGTCACCGACTTCATCCCGGCGGAGCTCGCGAACAAGTTCGAGGGGATCGCGCTCACGTTCCCGATCCCTCTCATGCTCGTCGCGACCGCGCTCATCGCCTGGGGCGCGATCGCGATGCCCTGGCTTGCGTGGATCCTCGTCGTCGGCGCGCTCGCGATCGTGATGTTGCTGCTCGCCCTCGTGCTCCGCGCCGTGAGCCGCGCGCTTCCGCCCCTCGCCGTGCTGCTCGGCGGGATCCTGCGAGTGCTGGGCATCGCCGGGCTCGTCCTATTAATAGGTGTCGTGGCCGTCGCGGCGGCCTTCTACTTCGCGGTGAGCGTCGTCGCCGTGGGTGTCGTATTCATAACCGCGTTCGCGGCGCTCCTCGTCTGGGCGGCGGCGTGGCTGGTCGCCGAGGCGATCGTTTACGCGTTCCGTCTGCTGGCGAAGCTCGCGGACGCCCTCGAGCTCGTGCTGCAGCGGCTCATCGACGCGCTCATGTATCCCGGCCGCGTCCTCTGGAACTGGATCGCGAGCTTCGACCGCGCACGCGCGATCCATCTGCAGCCGATCCGACCGGTCGAGACGCGCGCGCTCCGGCTTGCCCCGGGCGAACAGCCACAGGCGCTCGAGGAAGCCGCCCGGTAGCGACGCGTCGTCAGGGAATCTTGATCGTGGGGGTGGGCAACGGGGGAAGCGTCGGAAGGATTGGCATCGGCGTGGGGGTGGGCACCGGTGTCGGAGTCGGGGTTGGTACCGGCGTAAGCGCGGGTGTTGGCGTGGGCACGGGTGTCAGGGAGGGAGCCTGTGTCGGAGCCGCTGTCGGCGCGGGGCGCGCGGTGGGCGCCGGCGCGGCCGGCGCCTGAGCAGCCGGCGCGACGACAGGCTGTGCCGGCGCCGGTGTCGTGGGCGCTCCTTCCGGAGCCGCCGCCGGTTTTTGCGCCGGCGCCGCGGAGCTATCCGTAACGGTGGCCTGACTCTCCGTTGCCGGCGCGCCGCTCCTCGGTGGGGCCGTCGTCGTGGTCCGCACCGGGGTCGCCTTGGTATCGGGTTTGATCAAAGCGGGCGAGCTCTTCGGCGCGGTGACCTCAATACGAATCGGCGCGCCCCGCGGAAAGAAAAAGATGAGCGAGCACACCGCCAGCCCGATGGCCGCGCCGGCGAGGATCAGTCGCAGCTGTTCGCGCGTGCTCACCCCGGTCGGATCATTGGCTGGCCGCATTGAGGCGCTATTGGGCGGTCGTCAAGACAGGTCCGGTACCAGATTGGTGCGTGTTGCGGCGACCTCTAGCAGCGCGAATAGGACATGAGTACTTGGGACCTTGTCGCGACCGGAAGGCGCTAAGTAGGTTGCACGCTCCTGCAGATGCGTTGGGTCGCCGTTATCCCCCTGGTCCTCGGCTTCGCGCTTTTGGCGCCTGCGTCTGCGCTTGCCGCGCCTCCGGACTACTACCCGCCGATCGACTGGATCCCGGCGGCGCGGAGCAACTACGACACCGGGCGGTCGATGGCGATCACCGCGATCGTCATCCACGAGACCGACGGGTCGTACCTCTCGGCGCTCAACTGGTTTAAGAACCCGCGCTCGCACGTGAGCTCGCACTACCTCGTCCGCGCGTGGGGCGGCGGCATCACGCAGTTCGTCGCCGAGGGCGACACCGCGTTCCACGCGCGCGCCGCGAACCCGTGGACCATCGGCATCGAGCACGAGTACAACCCGCGGCAGGCGATCTGGCATACCGACGCGCAGTACCGGAGCTCGGCGCTGCTGGTCTGCGCGATCGCGAAGCGCTACGGGATCCCCATCGACCGCAAACACATCGTTGGACACAACGAGCTCCCGGGCACCGACCACAGTGACCCCGGTCCGACGTGGAACTGGAACTACTACATGTCGCTCGTCCGTGGCTGCTCCGTCGACCGTGCCCAGGCGGCGGCGCGCGGCGGGCTACGCACGATCGCGGACAACGGCTACGTTCCCACCGCGGGTCTGACGTTCGACGATGTGAGCGACGAGGTCTCGCTCCTTCAGTGGGATCTCGCGTACCTCGGCTTCATGGACCCCGAAGAGGTGAGCGGTGGCGGCGCGCGGTTCGGTCCGCTCACGGAGCAGGCCCTCACCGCCTTCCAAGAGTCGAAGGGCGTTCCTGGAACCGGCGCGTACAGCGACCGCACCGCTGCCGCACTCGTGCAATCGCTCCTCGAGAACCCGGCAGACGTGCCTGTCCGGGACCTGGACGTGGAAGCCGATTCTGACGAGGTCGCGCAGCTCCAAACGGCGCTCGGACGCCTCGGGTACATGGATCGGGTCACCGGGTACTTCGGCGAGATCACGGCGGACGCCGTGTCGACCTTCCAGCAAGACAACGGCATCTACGCGACGGGAGCGTACGGCCCGATCACCCGGATGGCTCTTGCGGCACGGCTGCGTGCGTCGCTCGCCGCCGAGCGCGCGACGCTCGCCACCGAGCAGGCCACCCCTGCGGAGGCTGGGCTGCCGATCGGGTTCGTAACGCTCTGGCTCTTGCCCTACTAAGCCGCGAGCAGATCCTTCACGAGGTCGCGTTCCTTCTCCAGCTCCGCGACCGTCGCCCCGATCTTCGTCTTGGCGAAGTCGTCCAGTGGGACGTTCGGGACGATCTGAAACCCGCCATCGCCCTTTGAGTGGAGCGGGAACGAGCTGACCAGACCCTTCGGCACGCCGTAGCTTCCGTCGCTCACGATCGCGGCTGAGAAGCAATCGCCCTTCGGCGTCGGCGTGATCAGCGAGCGGACGTGGTCGACGAGCGCCTGAGCCGCCGAGAACGCGCTCGAGGCGCCACGCGCCGCGATCACGGCGGCGCCGCGCTGCTGTACCTGCGGGATGTACTCGGTCTCGAGCCACTTGCGGTCGACGACTTGATCCGCGCGCTTGCCGTTCACCTCGGCGTTCGTGAAGTCCGGGTAGAGCGTCGCCGAGTGGTTCCCCCAGATCGCGAGCTTCTTCACGTCGCGAACGCGCGCAACGGCTTTCGCCGCGAGGAGCGAGCGCGCCCGGTTCTGGTCGAGCCGGGTCATTGCGCTCCAGCGATCGTCTGGGACGGTGTGCGCGTTCGCGCGGGCGATGAGGCAGTTGGTGTTGCAGGGATTCCCGACGACCACGACGCGAGCCGCTGACGACGCATACCGCTGGATCGCCTGGCCCTCCTCGACGAAGATCGGGCCGTTCTTGCGAATGAGATCGCCGCGCTCCATGCCCGGGCCGCGCGGCACCGACCCGACGAGGAGCACCCAGTCCGCGCGGTCATGCGTTTCGGCGCGATCCGCCGAGGCGCTGACCCGCTCGAGCAACGGGTATGCGCCATCCTCGAGCTCCATGAGCACGCCCTTGGCCTTGTCGATCATCTGCGGGATGTCCGAGAGGCGAAGGTCGATGTCCGTATCGGGCCCGAACATCTCGCCGGACGCGATGCGAGGAAGGAGCGCGTACGCGACCTGGCCGGTCGCGCCGGTCACGACGACCTTTACCGCGCTCATGTCTTTTCGTCCGCTCCGCCGTAGACCGCTTCAGCTTCGATCTCCACGAGGATCTTCGGGTCGATGAAGTCGACCTTCACGATCGTCGACGCCGGGCGGATATCGCGGAAGGTCTCACCGTGCACGACGGCCACGCTCTGGATATCTCGCGCATTCTGCACGTACACGCGGGTCATGATCACGTCGGTCATCTTGCACCCGAGATCTTCGAGCGCCTCCTTCATCGTCTGAAGCGCGGCGCGCATCTGTTCGACCACGTCGTCGGACACGACGCTGCCGTCGGCCCCGATCCCCGCCGTCCCGGAAACGCGGACCACGGTGCCGTGCCGGATCGCCCGGGAGAAGCCGAACTGGAACTCGCCGCGGCTCCCGGTCGTGTGCCAGTAGCGTTTGGGGTTGGTCGGATCGGTCGTTGGCATCAGTTGCGCATCCGCTTGATCACCGCGTCGGCGAATTCCTTGGTTCCGACCGCCGACGGGTCGTCGCGATCCGCCTTGAGGTCGTAGGTCACGTCCTTACCTTCCGCGACGACGGACGCGATGGCCCGTTCGAGCCGATCGCCGGCCTCGCGCTCGCCGATGTGTCGAAGCATGAGCACCCCCGCGAGCATTAACGCCATCGGGTTCACCTTGTTCTGCCCCGCGTACTTGGGCGCGCTGCCGTGGATCGCCTCGAACATCGCGATGCCGTTCTCGCCGATGTTCGCGCCGGGCGCGACGCCGAGGCCGCCGACGAGGCCGGCGACGAGGTCGCTCACGATGTCGCCGTAGAGGTTGGGCGCGACGAGGACGTCATACAGATCGGGCTTGACGACGAGCTGCATGCACATGTTGTCGACGATGCGGTCCTCGAACTGGATCTCGGGGTAGTCCCTCGCGACCTCGCCGGCGATCCGCAGGAAGAGGCCGTCGGCGAATTTCATGATGTTCGCCTTGTGGATCGCGGTCACCTTCTTGCGCTTGTTCGCCCGCGCGTAATCGAATGCGAACTTCACTATGCGGCGCGAGCCTTCGACGCTGATGGCCTTGATCGCAAGCGCTGAATGCTCACGGATGCGCGCCTTGCCGACTCTCTCGATGACCGCCTGCACCTCGCGCTCCTCCGGCGAGTCGACGTCGAACTCGATGCCCGCGTAGAGGTCCTCGATGTTCTCGCGCACCACGACGAGGTCGACGTCGCCGCGCGGCGCGGGCACGCCCGGGTACGTCTTCGCCGGCCGGAGGTTCGCGTACAGGTCGAACTCCTTGCGCAGCGCGACATTCACCGAGCGAAAGCCTGTGCCGAGTTCGGTCGTGAGGGGGCCCTTGAGCGCGACGCGGTTGCGTCGCACCGACTCGAGCGCTTCCTTGGGGAACGGCGTGCCGTGCTTTGCCATCGCGGGCATGCCGATCTCGTGCACGTCCCACTCGATCTTCACGCCGGTCGCCTCGATCGCACGGCGGGTCGCCTCGACGATCTCCGGGCCCGTGCCGTCACCCGGGATCAGCGTGATGGTGTGTGTCAGGACGCCCTCCCCTTGGCGGTTACGACATTCGCATCGTACTTCGCCATCTTCTGGCCCGCATGGCTCGGTCGACGCTTTGTGTTTGGGATGCCGCCTCCGAATGCGGTCGCACCCGTGATACCTGAAGTCGCAAATTGCGACCTCAAGTAGCAGCCGATGATGTGAGGTATGTCCCGCGTCTTCATGTCGAAGAGCCGGCCCGAAATCCGAGGCCGAATCATCGAGCTTCGCGGTCAACGCGTGCTCCTCGATGCAGACCTCGCCGATCTGTACGGCGTCTCGACCCGCCGCGTCAACGAAGCGGTCCGCCGGAATCCCACGCGGTTCCCTGACGACTTCATGTTCACTCTCACCCAGAAGGAGTTGGGCGACCTGATCGTCGGCTCCTCGGTCGCCGGCCCGACGCTGCGGGGTGGTCGGCGCACCCTTCCTCACGCGTTCACTCAAGAGGGCGTGGCTATGTTGTCAAGCGTGCTCCATAGCCCCCAGGCCGTCGCAGTGAACGTCGAGATCATGCGCGCGTTCGTTCGTCTCCGCCGCATCCACGGAGAACATGCCGATCTTGCTCGGCGCCTGGATGCACTCGAACTGCGTTACGACAAACAGTTCAAAACAGTGTTTGATGCGATTCGGGCACTGATGGAACCCGCACCTGCCGCGGCGCCCCGCAAGGAGCTTGGTTTCAGACCGCGGCAATAGACCGCGGACACGCAATTAGCCAGCGCCGGGCCGCTCGCGCAGAGGCTGAATCGCGACTACCGTTCCGCCGATGGGGGAGCGCCGGTGATCAAGACACGACTTACTGAGCTGCTCGGCATTCGTCATCCGATTGTGCTCGGCGGCATGGCACGGGCGACGAGTGCGGATCTTGTGGCTGCGGTGAGCGCGGCCGGTGGCCTGGGTACGTTGGGCGTGAGCGCGATGACGCCTGACGAGATCCGCACCGCGGTCGAGCGCATCCGCTCGCGGACGGACCGTCCGTTCGGCCTCAACGTGCTGCTTTTCTTGGTGTCCGAGGCCCAGGTCGACGCGGCCTTGGCCGCCCGCCCGCGCGTCGTCGCGAGCGCATGGCGTCGACCGGAGTACGACCTGCCCGCGTTTGGCGAGCGCGTTCACGCGATCGGCGCGCTGCACATGCATCAGGCCGACACGCTCGACGAGGCGAAGCGCGCGGCGGAGGCTGGCGCCGATGTCGTCGTCGCGCAGGGG
>VBEY01000270.1 GCA_005889295.1 Chloroflexota bacterium
CGCTGCCGTTCACCTGCAGCTCACCCGCCGCCTTGGCTTTCAGCTCGCGGATCGCGACCGCGACGTCACCGGAGAGGACGGTCGTGTGGGCCCAGCTCGGTTTGGTGAGCGTGGTCGATGCCACGTACTTGGGCTTCGTGTTGAGTGCCGTCCAGATCGGGCTGTCACCCGGATCTGGCCACACTCCCCAGGAGCCGGCGAAGATCTCGTAGGTCCGCCGGCCGAACAGGAAAGCGTCGGCGCGCGCGTACACCTGGTTGAGGAACGTGTAGGCCTCGTCGACGAAAAGCGGCGGGGCCCATCCGCCCCGCTCGAATCCGCCCCTACGGTCCTCGTCCGCCCCGCCGAGTCCCTGCATCACTCCGTCGACGGAGACGTGCGTGACCGTCGTCAGTTTCATGGTCGCAGTTCCCCCCTCGCCGAGTTTGTCGGCGCTCGACTCTACCGGACCGCGGCACTGTTCCGTGTCAGGGCCGCTGCATCGAACGCGACCAGCTCGAGGCGCAGCCCGCGGCTGCTTCTGCAAAATGCTCTTCAATGAGATCCGCGCCGATCACACCGTGAACGGGTTAAACGTCGAGTTCAGGGCGAAGCCGATTTGGGAACCATACGGCGAGGCGCTTCTCGCACGTCAGCGGCAGGTCGTAGACGAACCGCCACCTGTGATCACTTCGGAGCGGAAGCCGGGGGGTCAAAGCACGCCGAAGTGATAACAGCTCGGCTCGTTCAGGACGAGCCCGGATGGCTCCGGCTGGCGGGCTGAATCCAAGCGCGGCTGATATACAGACTGCGGCTCTGGCCGACGCCGCTCCGCGCGGCTAATGGTCTCGAGCGCGTCCGCTTGGCTCGATGACGGGGCGTCGGGAACGTCGTCGATGCCACGGCCCGGACGCTACGGCTCGATAACGTCGCGCGGCTCATCGACCGTGCAAGAGTCTCTGCCCTGCCGGACGGCAGCTAGGCTCTTCGACGACAGCTCCGTCCGCCCCATAGAGAAAGAAGGTTCCAAATGAAGATCGTCGTCATCGGTGGTACCGGGCTCATCGGTTCGAAAGTCGTGATCATGCTCGGCCAACAGGGTCACGAGGCGGTTGCCGCATCACCCAGCCGAGGTGTCAACACCATCACGGGCGAAGGAGTTGCCGCGGTGATGGAAGGCGCTTCCGTCGTCGTCGATGTATCGAATAGTCCCTCGTTTGAGTACCAAGCCGCGCTGGAGTTCTTCCAGACCTCAACTCGCAACCTCCAGGCCGCAGAGACGGCGGCAGGCGTTGGGCATCACGTTGCCCTGTCGGTCGTCGGCACCGACCGCTTGGCGGAGAGCGGGTACTTCCGAGCGAAAATCGCTCAGGAGGCCTTGATTAAGGCTTCGTCGATTCCGTACTCGATCGTTCACGCGACGCAGTTCTTCGAGTTCATCAAGAACATCGCGGATGCCGCGACCGACGGCAGTACCGTCCGCGTCGCACCAGTGCTGTTCCAGCCCATCGCGTCGGACGATGTCGCCACGGCCGTAGCGCGGACCGCCGTCGGTGCTCCGGTCAATGGCGTCATCGAAGCCGGCGGCCCCGAGCAGTTCCGCTTTGACGATCTGATCCGACATTTCCTCGCCTCGCGGAACGACCCGCGCGAGGTAGTGGCCGATCCTGAGGCCCTCTACTTCGGCGCGGTGCTGGCTGAACGGACGCTCGTTCCCGAAGAAGGCGCGATGCTCGGTGAGACCCGTCTCGACGACTGGCTGAGCCAGTCCGCAACCGGAAAGGAGGTAGCGGCCCACTCGCTTTGAGCACCTCTCCGCCGCGCTGCGCCTGGTATAGCCCGCTGTCAGGCCCGCACTTAGCGGACCACCCACAGAACTTGGTTTGACCTCGCGCGGTCATCCCTCGATATCGTCGATGGCGCGGCGGGGCGGCTCGAGAGCTCAGCGAGGCCGAGTGAGCAGTTCCTCTCCGCATCTGACGGCATGCTCCTCTAGACGACGCCGGGCTGGGCCTCACGCGGGAGAGACCGAGGCTAGGCTGCTTCACAAGCTGGGCGCCTGGCTTGGGTGACTCAACCCTTACGGTGTTGGGGTGGTCGTGCTATGCAGCGGGCGCCACCGCACGCCTGCCGCCGACACTGTGAGCTCGTCGCCGACCTGAAGCGTCCGATAGCGCTCACCGAACGCGTGCGTGAATGCGCCATAGGTCCACGGCGAGCTGTCATGGCTCGAAAGCGCGACGAGCCGCGGACCGCGGGCACTGATCTCCGCGATCGCGCTCGCAACATCGCGCTCACCGATCGGTCGCCACGGCGGGTGGGGATTGCCAATGGTCGATTGCAACATGAGCGGCGTGCCGAGTGCATGTACCGGCAGGTGCAGGCCGCCGTAGACCGCGCGGATCGGCACATCAAGAACCAACTCGCTGACGGCGAGCATGCGCTCAATACCGGGATGGCCGCAGCCGCTGATGAGCACGAGGCCGAAGCCGCGTATGTTCACGACGACCGCCTGCTCGGCGACAGGACCGAGCCAGAACATCATCTGCGGCAGCGGCGGCAGGAGGGCGATGCCCGGGGCGATCGCGCGAGGCCCCGTCGTGAGAACGACCTCGGCGCGCTGATGACTCATCGGCGCCGGGACATAGGCGGGCAGTCCCTTCGGCTCCAGCGGTTCGGCTGCGAACGCAAACGTTCGGTGACGCACGCTGCCGCTTCCCCCGACGTGGTCGGGATGCACATGCGAGATAACGACCCCGTCCAGACGTTGGAGGTCGGCGTGCAGGGCGTCGGCGTTCTGCACGAGGGCCGGCCGTATCTCACTGCGTCGATTCAGCCCCGTGTCGAAAAGCAGTGTTGTCTTCCCTGCTCGCAGCAGGTACGAGACGCCAGGCTCGCCAAGTAGCTGCTGCATCGGCGTGAGCCGCTCTACGAGCGGGACGACCATGAGATCGTCGACTTCGCCGATCGCGTCGAGCTTGCGCTCAACCGCCGTCGTCCACGACCGCTCAATGCGCCTACGCGCCGCCACGTACCGCGCGCTCAGTGCCCCGAGGACCGCGAGGACGGCGCCGCCGGCTGCCGCTATCCACTCCATCTGCGTCGACGGCAGCATGACGCGTCAGTCAAGCAGGGCCCGGTGCGAGCCAGATGCGTCGTTCAGGGGCTGTGACTAGTCAGGAGCTCTGACAGACGACGCCAGACACGAAGACCGCGGAGCCCCCGCCAGCTGTGATCTCTTCGGAGCGGAAGACGGGGTCAAGTGCGCGGAAGTGATAACAGCCCGGCTCGTTCAGGACGCGCGTGGATGGCTCAGGCTGAACGCAATCAGTCGGCCGTCAAAGGCTGTTTGGGGCGAGAGCCTTCAAGTCGCGCTATAGACTCCGGGCAACACTTGAAGGAGGCGCATCGGCATGACAGCAACACACGGTGCGCCGCACCGCGTCCGCTCTTAGCACTCACACCCTGAGCTGACGAGATCGCGGCGCGCTCCTCCGCCGCATCCCACTTTGGCATGAGGAGATCATCCGTTGTTCGCAGATCGTGTCCGTCTGTCCGCAGGAGGCGTCTACCTCCTGATGGCCGCATGGGGCGGCTTCGCCTTCGCGCTGATCACGACCGCC
>VBEY01000271.1 GCA_005889295.1 Chloroflexota bacterium
CGTACGTGCCGCGCTACCAGAGCCTCGTCTAGCGCCTAGAGTTTGCAGGCGAGCTCATTGCCGGCCGCGAGGTCAAGGTCACCAATCTCGAGAAGGTCTTCTTCCCCAAGATGGGCCTGACCAAAGGCGACCTCGTTCAGTACTACGTCGACGTCGCCGACGCTGTCCTCCACCACGTCGCGCGGCGTCCGATGCAGATGAAGCGGCACCCGGGCGGCGTCGAGGGCGACTTCTTCTACCAGAAACGCGTGCCCGTGCCGCACCCGGAGTGGCTCGAGACGGTGCACATCAATTACCCGTCAGGCAACGAAGCCGATTTCCCGGTGGTCACGGATGCGGCCGGTCTGGCCTGGATCGCCAACCTCGGCTGCATCGAGCTCCACACCTGGCACTCGCGCGTGCCGGAGATTAACAAGCCCGACTACCTCCTCATCGACCTCGACCCGTCCGAGGGGAACCCGTGGGCTCACGTGCGCGAGATCGCGATGGCCTCCAAGCGCGTCATGGATGACCTGGGACTGCCCTGCTATCCGAAGACAAGCGGCGTCACCGGGCTCCACATCCTCGTGCCGATCCTGCCAGAGCTCGAGTTCCCGCTCGTGCGCGAGATCGCGCGCGCGATCGCGAAAGCGATCGTGGTGCTCGTTCCAGAGATCGCGACGACGCAGTGGAAGGTCGCGGGCCGCCCCGGGGTATTTGTCGACTACGGGCAAAACGCGTTCGATCGGACGATTGCGTCGGCGTACTCGATCCGGCCGGTGCCCGACGCCCGCGCATCTGCGCCGCTCCGCTGGGACGAGGTGCCGGCCGTCGAGCCTGGAGATTTCACGATGGTCACGATGCGCGACCGGGTCGCCGCGGTTGGCGATCTTACCGCCGGGATGTGGGAGAAGGCCGTCAGTCTCGATCCGCTCTTCGACGCGCTGAAGGTGAAACGGACGCTCCCGAAGCGGAACCCCCGTCCCGGTCCGCCGCGCGACTGGCGCGCCGAGTACGACGCGAAGAAAGCCGGTGGATCAGGGTGGAATCGTGGGACGCAGCGCGGCCCGAGTCATCGCTGACTAGGGGGCAGGGACCCCCGTTGGGGTGGGGGCCCCTGCCGCAGCGGAGCAGGGGGCGGGTTGTCTAGCGGTACTTCGACCAGAACTGGCCGGCGCTCATCTGCGATTCGACGAGCGCTTTCCGGCACACGTAGTTGACCTTCTCTACGAGATCGGTGAGCTCAGTGGAGGACTTGCCGTTGAGCGACGTCTTGAGCTCGAGGCAGGCCTTCATCTTCTCGGTCATCTGATCCTTCTTGGCGGCCGTCCCGAGCTTCGCGGCGAACTTCGCCTTGAACTCGTCGAGCGAGAGGCCGCTCTGCTCGAGCGCGGCGACGCACTCGTCGCTGTCGAAGTTCTGCGTCGCGGCGCACTGCTTCACCATGGCGTACAGGTCGACCTCGGGCTTCGGCTCGGGCTTGGGCTCTTCCTTCGCCGGCATGTTGTCGAGGTTGTCGGCGAGGACGCGAAAGAAGTTCGAGTCGACCGGGCTGACCTCGAGGGCGGCGCGGCACTGGTCACTGTTTGCGTCGCGTGTTTCGATGCAGTTCAAGATCCGCTCGTTGAATCCATCGTTGTGCGCGGTGACCGCTGTCGCGGCTGCGGCCATGGCCACGAAGGCCGAGACGATCGCCACCAGCAAGTAGCGTGCGAAAACAGAACGCGAAAGCATCGAGTGCTCCTTCCCACCGGGCCGGAAACGCACCGGTCCTGCCATGAGAACGGCGACGCCAGAAGGACGATGCAGAGCCGGCCGTACTAGGACGGTCCGAATTGATTAGTTAGGAGAGACGGCCGGCCAGAAGGTCGTCGAGCCGCGGATCTCCGGGCCGCGGCGTGGGTTTGACCTGCTCCCACGTGCAGTCCTTGGGGTTCTTGTCAGGCCGGAACCGCAGGAATCGCGTGCCGTGCCGGAAGCGCTCCTGCTCCATCTTGTCGAAGCGCACTTCGCAGACGATCTCGGGCCGGATCTCGTGCCAGGGGAGGTCCTTGCCCTGCGACCAGCGCGAGCCGCCCTCCGGCGTGCGGCCCCACTCCTGCTCGATGTGTTGGTCCGCTTTCAGGAGCGGCGGGAGCATCTGTTGCAGCTGTTCCTGCAATGGGCCGGCGATGCCCGACGTGTGGCCCACGAAGTCGAGCGTGCCGTCATCGCGGTAAAGGCCCAGCAAGAGCGACGCGATTTTCTTCCCACTGGTGCGATATCCGACGATCACGCAGTCGACCGTCCGGTGGTGCTTCACTTTCGAGACGGCGTCGCGTGCGCCGGGCTTATACGGAAGATCGAGGCGCTTGGCGATCACGCCGTCGAGCCCGATCATCTCCAGCCGCTCGAGCCATTGCTGGGCCAGCCTCGGATCCTTCGAGACCGGTGAAAGCGAGAAACCCTTCGCGAGGCGCTCGAGCTCTTTGCGGCGCTCGACGAGAGGACGTTCGTAGATCGGGTCGCCGTTCCACAGAAGGATGTCGAAGACGATGTACCGCGCCGGGATTTCGGCGGAAAGCTTCCGAATACGCGACTCGGCCGGATGCAGACGCATCTGCATCGCGTCGAACTCGAGGCGGCCACCGAGCTCGATGACGATCTCTCCATCAAGCGCCGAGTGCGGCGGCAAGAGATCACCGAGTTTTCGCAGCTCGGGGAAATACCGGAGCAGCGGCCGCTCGTTTCGACTCCACAGCGCGAGCTCTCCGCCGTCGTTCTCGAGCACGCCGCGGAAGCCATCCCAC
>VBEY01000113.1 GCA_005889295.1 Chloroflexota bacterium
GTGCTCATGCTTCTCGGTGCAGGCTGCTGGGCGGTCTACACGGTGCTCGGAACGATCGCACTCCGAAGCCGATCGCCGCTTGCCGTCGTCACGATCGCAGCACCCGTGGGCGCGGCGCTTCTGTTTCCGCTCGGATTCTTCGAGAAGGGCTATTCGGACGTTGCCGGCTGGAGCACCGGAGTGTGGCTCAACATCCTGTACCTCGCGCTTGCGGGCACGGTCGCGAGCTTCATCCTCTTCTACTGGGTCGTGCGGCGTGTGGGCCCCGGAGTCGCCGCGATGACGTCGTACTTGGTGCCTGTGCTAACGCTCGCGATGGCGGTCGTACTTCTCGGCGACCGGCCACAGGTACTCCAACTCGTCGGCGGGTTCGTCATCCTCGCCGGCGTGCGGCTGGCAACGCTTCGGCTGGCGCGCGACCGGGAGCCGGTGCCCGAAGGCGCGGCCTAAGTCCTCTCGTCTGTACGGCCAGCTCGCTCGCACGACCGGTACTAATCTCACTCTATGAATGAGCGCACATCACCCGAAGAATTCGGTCTTCTCTTCAAGCGCTTCCTCGACGACATCGTTAACCGCGCGGAGGTCCCCGAGGGCGTACTCCTGAAGCGTCTTCGCGAGCACCTCGGCGGCGAACCAATGCGCATGCCCGTGATCTCCGAGGAGTTCGAGCGCTTCCAGCAGCCGAACCTGCAGGTGGCGATGGACGCGTACCTCGAGCGACCCGGCCACAGCGCGGAGCTCATCGGGCTCGCGGCGGAGAACAAGCGGAGCTGGGGTCTCGGTCTCTCCGATTTCGTGAGCCGAGGCACGTCGCCGTACAGCCTCCGCCTCGCCGAGGGCCCCGTCGATTGGGTCAATTTCCACCTGGACGGGGACCGCGTGCTGCAGGTCGTGCAGTTCGGTCTGTACCTCATCCGGGTCGACGGCGCGCCGCTCATCGCGTTCGTCAGCGGGCCGAACGACAACATGGGCCCGGGGCGAGCTCGCGCACGCATCGAGGTGATGGCCGCGGACCGCACGCTCGCGCAGCGCTTCATCTCGGACATCACAAACCTCATGGGGGAGCGCAACGTCTATCGCGGCAAGACCGTCTCGCTCGGTCCGCAGCAGTTCGGTTTCGGACCGCAGACGATCATCACGTTCCACCGCCTGCCCGCGGTCGCGCGGGACGACGTGATCCTGCCGAGCGGCGTCCTCGAGCGGATCGACCGGCACGCGATCTCCTTCAGCGAACACGCGCAACAGCTCACCGCCGCGGGTCGGCCCGTGAAGCGCGGCCTGCTCCTCTACGGAGCTCCCGGCACGGGCAAGACGCTGACGATCATGTACCTCGCCGGACGCATGAAAGGACGCACCGTCCTTCTCACGACCGGTCGCGGCCTCGGGTTCATCAGCTCGGTCGCGCAGATGGCGCGCATCCTCGCGCCGAGCACGGTCGTCGTGGAGGACGTCGATCTGATCGCGCAGGAGCGCGGGATGCCCGGCGTGCAGACGCAGCCGCTTCTCTTCGAGCTCCTCAACGAGATGGACGGACTGCGCGACGACGTCGACGTGCTCTTCGTGCTCACGACGAACCGTCCGGACATCCTCGAGCCGGCGCTCGCCGCGCGGCCCGGACGCGTCGATCTCGCGATACCGCTGCCCCTTCCCGACGCCGACGCCCGCCGGCGGCTCTTCGCGCTCTACGCGCGCGGGCTGGACTTCCGCGTCAACGACCTCGACAAATTCATCGTCCGCACCGAGGGCGCGAGCCCGGCATACATCAAGGAGCTCCTGCGCAAGGCCGCGGTCTTCGGCGCGATCGAGGGCGACGGCGCGTCCGAGACGGTTCGCGTCACGGACAAGCATCTCGATCTGGCCATGGACGAGCTGACCGAGGGCGGGCGGCTCGCGGAGCGGATCGCGGGATTCACCCGACCTGGTGACGAGCCTGGGCCGCCGCCCGGTGCCATGGGGCCGAGCGGCTTCCCGACCGCCGTCACGCGGAGGCTCGGCTAGACGTACTCGGGACGCGCAGTGAGAAGACCGTTCTCGCGGTGCACCGGCAGAGCGAACGAGAAGCGGTCGACTTCGAGCGCGAGCTCCGCATCGCGTCGCGGGAACCAATCGGCCCAACCCACCGCGGGATCGTCGCCGAGAAGGGTGACCTGCGTCGACGGGAGCGGCTCCTGGCGGAGCGCCGCGGCCAGATAGCGCGCGCACAGCAGATCCTCGTCCGCATCCTCCTTCGCGTTCTGCCCCATGGCCACGATCGTGATCTCGGGAGCGCGCTCGCGCAGGTACCGCACGGTCGCGGCGGCGATCACGAAGCTTCCGAGCACGATCCTGTCCGCGCCGCTCGCCGCGACGGCGCCCTGCGTGCCCGAGCTCGTGCGCTGCACGACCCGCCTTCCCTCCAGGTCCATCCCGAGGATCCGCGACGGCGAATTGCCGACGTCAAACCCCGGAATCGGGCGGCCGTCGATCTCGCCTGTGAGGAACAGCTTCGGGTCCGCGCGCTTCATCGCGAGCGCCAGCTGGTGATCGTTGACGAGCACGATCTCGCGCGCGCCCGCGGCGACGCAGAACGCCGCAGTCGTGAACGCGCGAAAAACATCGACGATCACGACGTGACCGGTCGCCGTGCGAGCGCCTTCGAGGAGCGATGTGACCCGGACCTTCAAAGCACGGTGGCCTTGAACGGGCGGCGGCCGCTCTGGAATCGCTCGAGCGAGAGGTCGCGGATGTCGATGGTGCGCGCTCGGCCGTCGAGCATCTCCTCGACGACCAGCTGGGCCGTCGCCGGCGCGTGCATGAAGCCGTGCCCGCTGAACCCGGCCGCGAGATAGAGCCCGGCCACGCCGGGCGCTGCGCCGACGATGGGATGGTCGTCGGGCGTCATCTCGTAGTAGCAGGACCACGAATCGACGACGTGCATATCCGCGAACGCGGGATGCCGCCACGCGGCGCGGGCCCGCACCCACGGTTCGAGCGAAGCCGGAACCTCGAGCGCCGGGAATTCCCCCGGAAAGACCGATGGCGTCCCGGCCGGTCCCTTCTCCTCCGTCCCATCCGGCGTGAGGTTCGGCATCGCGAACCGCTGGGCCGGGCCCTTCGGCCGGAAGTGGAACCCGGACTCCCACTCGATCGTGAGCGGGATGTGCGCGAGCTCCGGCAGCGGACCGGACTGCATGATCGAGCGGCGGTACGGCCATATCGGAACCAGGACCGCGGCGGTCGCGGCGAGCGCCGCCGTCCAGCACCCCGTGGCGAGAAGGACCCGGTCCGCGCGCACCTCGCCGCGAGCGGTGCGCACGCCGATGACGCGATCGCCTTCGCGGAGCAGCGACTCGACCGCGACGCCTTCCCGAAAGGACGCGCCTTTGAGCTGCGCGGCGGCGGCGAACCCCGCGAGCGCGACGAGCGGGTCTCCGTATCCGTCGCGCGCGCCGAACCGACCGCCGAAGACGTCGTTCACACGCATCCCGGGAACGAGCTCCGCGATCTCGACGCGGCTCACCATGCGCACGCCGGCGCGCATCCGTTCGTACAGCGGCAGGGCCTGGCGCAGCTCCGCGACGCCGACCTCGGTGTTGGCGAGAAAGAGGTAGCCGCGCTCCTCGAAGTCGTGCCGCGAGCCGGTGCGGTCTTCGAAATTGCGCCAGAACGCGGTCGCCAGCTGCGACAGCCGGATGTCAAGCTCGTCGACGAACTGATGGCGGATGCCGCCGAGTCCGCCCTTCGTCGTGCCCGCTCCGAGCTGGTCGCGCTCAAGAACGAGCACGTCTCGCTCGCCGCGGTCGCAGAGGAAAAACGCGACCGCGGCGCCGACGACGCCACCGCCGACGACCACCGTCGACGCCGTTCGCGGCAGGTCGGTCACTCGACACCCGCCAACTCATCGAACCGGAGCTTGCCCTCGGTCTCGACGATGCGACCGAATCGCGGCAGATCGTGCGTGAAGCCGACGATCCAGCGCTCGTCGATCGCGCGACGCAGGATCAGCTTCTTCGCCGCGAGCGTGTCGAGCGGAAAAAGGTCGAACGCGGGGATCCACGGCAGCGGCAGATGGTGGCGGTCCGGCATGAAGTCGCTCGAGAAAAAGAGCGTCGTGTCGCGGTCGGTGACCCGGACGGTCTGTGTGCCGCGGGTGTGCCCCTGGACCCGGTCGAGCCGCACTCCGGGAAGGATCTCGACGGACTCGTCGATGAGGTCGAGTTTGCCTGCGGCCTCGAGGGGGGCGTAGTCGTCGGGAAAATAGCTGCCCCGCGTGCGCTCGTTCGGCGCGATCGCGTCCTCCCACTCGCGACGCTGGAACACGTAGCTCGCCCGCGGGAAAGTCGGAACGATCCGCCCGTCCTCGCGATACGTGTTGCCGCCCGAGTGATCGAAGTGCAGGTGCGTGTTGATCACGAGCGTCACGTCCTCGCGGCGCACACCGAGGGTGCGGAGCTCGTCGAGGAGGCGCGGCGGATCCTCGATCCCGAATATCTCCTTCTGGCGATCGGTGAGCTTCGGACCGGCGCCCGTCTCGACCACCACGACGTTGTCGGCATCGCGGATGAGGAGGCAGTTCATGTCCATGGCAACGCGATTGCGCTCGTCCGCGGGCTTCGTCTTCTGCCAGAGCACCTTCGGGACGATGCCGAACATCGCACCGCCATCGAGGCGGAGTACTCCGTCGCTGAAGATTCGCACGTCGAAACGCCCGATGCGCACGAGGCGTCAGTATGGGCGGCGGTGGAGATCCGCGACCTTCGCCGCAGCGACGGCGACGAGCTTCGCGCGCTCTGGCGCGCGTGCGGCATCCGCGATCGGCCCGGCGATGATGACGAATCGATCGCCGCGATGGCGTCGCGGAACCCCGGGCTGTGCATCGTCGGACGCGAAGGCGACCGCATCGTGGCGTCCGCCCTCGCCGGCTTCGACGGCCGTCGCGGGTGGCTGTATCACGTCGCGACACATCCCGCGGCGCGGCGCCGCGGCATCGCGACGCGTCTCGTGCGGACGATCGAGGACCGTCTCCGCGCGATCGGCTGCCGGAAACTCAACCTCATCGTCTGGGAGGGCGAAGAAGAGGCGATGGCGTTCTGGTCCCGCATCGGGTACCGCCGCGAGAAGACCGTCGAATACGCGAAGGAGCTTGCGGACTGAGCGGGATCGACCCTGTCCAGAAGCAGTTCGGCCGCACCGCGGCCGCGTACGTCGACAGCCCGACTCACGCGCGCGGCGAGGATCTCGACCGGATCGTCGCGCTCGCGACCGAGCACGGTGGAGATCGCATTGTCGACGTGGGGACGGGCGTGGGGCATACGCTCCGCCGGCTGGCGCCGAGCTTCCGCAGCGCGGTCGGAGTGGATGCGACCCGCGAGATGCTCGCGGCGGGCCGAGGCGTCCTCGCGGGCGCCGGGGTGGCGAACGCGCTTCTCGTGCAGGCGAACGCGATCGCGCTGCCGATCCGCTCACAATCCGCGGACGTGGTGACCTCGCGGCTCGCCGCGCATCACTTCGCCGATGCGCACGGCGCGTTCCGCGAGATCGCGCGGATCCTTCGGCGTGGCGGCCTGTTCCTCCTCGTGGACAACTACGCTCCGGACGACCCCCTGCTCGATCGCTTCATCAACGAGCTCGAGACGCTCCGCGATCCATCCCACGTGCGCAATCACACGGTCGCGGGGTGGCGCCGCCTTCTCGAGGGCGCCGGGCTGCGGACGACCGTGGACTCGGATGCCGCGGTGACGAAGCTCACGACGGAGAACTGGCTCGAGCGCTCGCAGACCGCACCGGATCGAGCCGAGGAGGTCCGGCGACGCTTGCGAAGTGCGCCGCCGGCCGCGATCGAGGCGTTCCAGATCACACCCGACACCTTCGCCGTGCGCAAGCTGATCCTCACCGGACGCAGGTGACACTCGACGCGCTACCAGCGGTGCGCGGCGTCCCGAGCGTAACCGCGGAGCAGATGGCGGAGATCGACCGGATCACGACCCTGGACTTCCAGATCCCGGTCGACGTCCTCATGGAGAACGCGTCGCGCCAGATCGCCGCCGCCGCCCGCGCGTTACTTGGCGGCAGCCTCGCGGGCAAGCGTGTGATCGCGCTTGTCGGCAGCGGGAACAACGGCGGCGACGCGGCCGGAGCACTGCGGCATCTCCTGAATTGGGGTGCTCGTGTCTCCGCCGAGGTCACCGGGCCCCAGGACCGCATGCGCGACACCGCGCGACGTCAGTTGATGCGCATTCTTCTCGCGACAACGGCGGACATCGCGATCGTGCATGACGCGTCGCAAAACGGACCGCGCGATCTGGGCGCCGATCTCCTCATCGACGGACTTCTCGGCTACAGCGCGCACGGTGCGCCTCGCGAACCAGTGGCAGCTCTGATCGATGCGGCAAACGCGTCGTACGTGCCCATCCTGGCGGTCGACCTCCCGTCGGGAATCGATCCCGACAGCGGCGCCGTCCCGGGGACGGCGATCCGTGCCGCGGCGACGGTGACCCTCGCACTCCCGAAGCCAGGCCTCCTCGCACCCGAGGCACACGCGTACGTCGGCGACCTTCTTCTCGCCGACATCGCCGTCCCGCACGCCGCGTTCTGGCGGATCGGCCTCGACACGGGGAGCCTCTTCGTCGATGGCGATCTGGTCCGCATACTTCGCTAAATGACACTCACCGGGAAGCGCCTGGCCTTCATCGGGGGCGGCACGATGGCCGAGGCGATGGTCCGCGGTCTCCTCGACCGGCACCTTGTGCCTCCGTCCCACGTGCTCGTCACCGGGCCCCGGCGCGAGCGCCGCGCCGAGCTCGTCAAGACCTACGGGGTGAAGGCGCTCGCGTCCAACACCGAAGCCGCGGCCGACGCGCATGTGGTCGTGCTCTCGGTGAAACCGCAGGTCCTCGCGACGGTGATGCGCGAGCTTCGCGGCAAGCTCGACGAGGAGAAGCTCGTGATCTCCATCGTGGCGGGCGCCACGCTGCGGTCGCTCCGCGACGGCCTCGATCACGCGGCGATCGTTCGCGCGATGCCGAACACACCGGCGCAGGTTGGAATGGGGATCACCGCGTGGACGCCGACGACCGCGGTCGACTCGGAGCAGCGCGAGCGCGCGAAGGCGATCCTCGGCGCGCTCGGCGAAGAGCTGATGGTCGATGACGAAAACCTGGTGGACATGGCGACGGCGCTCTCGGGAACCGGGCCCACCTATGTGTTCCTCTTGATGGAAGCGCTCGTTGACGCGGGCGTGCACCTCGGTTTCTCGCGCCGCGTCGCGGAGGAGCTCGTGCTCCGCACCGTCGAGGGCTCGGCCCTCTTCGCGCGCAAGAGCGGGCGCCACCTCGCGGAGCTCCGGAACATGGTCACCTCTCCCGGCGGGACGAGCGCCGCCGCGATCTACCAGCTCGAGAAAGGCGCGCTTCGGACGGTGCTGTCGAAGGCCGTGTACGCGGCGTACCAGCGGACGCGCGAGCTCGGTGCAGAGGCCGAGCGGCGTTTGGAGGAACGGCCGTGAGGAACGTGGTGACAGCGATCGCGATCGGCCTCGCCTGCCTCGCGGGTCTCTGGCTCGTCTCGGTCGACGCGCGAACGGACGACACCGGAATCGAGGCCGGTCTCATTTTCCTCATCGCCGCGGCGCTCTCCGCGGTGCGGCCGCGCGCCGCGATCATCGTCGCCCTTCTCGTCGGCGGCCCGATCCCGATCGTCGAGGCCATGCGGAGCGGCGGCTTCCCCGCGGGCATCGCCGCGCTCGGGTTCAGCGTCGCGGGAGCGCTGGTCGGGGCTTACGTGGGGATCATCGCGCGAAGGAGCGCGTCCGCGACGACCTGAGCCTCAGGCGACCTCTCTGCGCGGACCGGCTTGAATCAGGCTGACGACTCCCGCGACCAGAGGCGGGAGAGCGGTGATGACCAGAATGCTGCCAAGACCGCGGCCCGATGCCGCCGCGAGCTCGATCCACAGCGCGACGACGATCAGGGCCACACCGATTCCGATCAGCTTCACGCCGGCCCGACGCGGCGCCGAAGTCGGACGGCGGACGGTCCGGATGCCGGCGGCTGCCGCGCCGACAACGACGAAACCGGAGAGCGGCAGCAGCTGCACGACCCACGATGAGGAGGCCGACGGGCCGGGGTCGCCAATGCCGGCGAGAAGGAGGAGCAGACCCATCACCAGGTTGCAGCCCAGCGCGAATTCGGTGACGGTCGACAGCACCTCAGCCCTGGACCGAGTGGACTTCGAAGACCTCGCCCGCCCGCTGGATCGACGCGTGAGCGTCGACCGTCTTGAGCCAGGCGCTCGGGGCTCCGTTCAGACCCTCGAACGTCTTCGATTCGGACGATCGCGGCCAGAGGAGCATGGTGTGCTCATGGGGCGCTCCTTCCGAGAGGAAGCGTTCGAGGTCCGCACGGTTCGCGAGGACGACCGCCACGCCGGTCGATGCACCCTCCGGCGCGAATCGGACTCCACGCGATTTCCATGGTGTGAGCCAGCTCGGAGCGGCTTTGTCGACGCCGACCACCGCGATGAGCGGCTTCGGGCCAAAGTCCCAGAGCCACGCGGCCGTCTCGGCAAGGGTCTCGGGGTCCGCGAGGGGACGCCACGTGGCGTCGGCGGCCGGGAGCTCCAGCCGGAACCGGTCATATGCGACCTGGCTCACCTGCATGTTTTGGCGATGATGGCTAGCGGAACGGCGTCGCGGGTGACAGTCCGCGATCGGGACGAGCGTGGCCTAGTACGGAAGTACCGGTCTACCCAGAGCGCCGGAGCCGCGGGTCGAGCGCGTCCCGCAGCGCGTCGCCGAGGAAGTTAAAGGCGAAGACGGCCAGGAAGATGGCCGTCCCGGGTCCAACGCTCATCCACCACTTGAGGTTCGAGAGGTAGCGCGCGTTGTAGTTGATGTCCTGGCCCCAGGACGGCTCTGGCGGCTGTGCGCCTAGGCCGAGGAAGCTGAGAGCCGCCTCAGCCAGGATCGCTGTGGCGATGCCGAGAGTGGCTTGAACGACGAGGGCGTTCGTCGCGTTGGGGAACAGATGGCGGAGCAGCACACGGAGGGGCGTCGCGCCGATCGTCCGCGCGGCGAGTACGAACTCGCGCTCGCGGAGCGACAGGACCTGAGCCCTTGTGAGGCGCGTGTACGCCGGCACGGCGACGATCCCGATCGCGATCATCGCGTTCTGGATCTGCGGGCCGAGCGCGGCCGTGATGGAGATCGCGAGCAGTAGGGCCGGAAAGGCGAGGAGCGTGTCGATCGCGCGCATCGCAACGAGATCGAGAAGGCCGCCGACGTAGCCCGCGAGAAGTCCCAGCGACACCCCGACGAGGAATCCGATGCCCACCGCTATGAGCCCGACCGAGAGTGAGATCCGAGAGCCCCAGATCACACGCGAGAGCACGTCGCGCCCGAGGTCGTCGGTTCCGAGGGGGTGCTCGGGGCTCGGTGGCAGGAGCGCGGTCGTGACGTCGACGAGCTTCGGGTCATAAGGCGCGACCAGCGGGGCGGCGATCGCGACGAAGAGCAGCAACGCGATGATCACACCGCCGACGAGGATCCGCGGATTGCGCCGCAGGACTTCGATCATCCCGTCCGCCGCCCGTAGGAGATCCGCGGATCGAGCCACACATAGAGGATGTCGACTGCCAGCGTGCTCACCATGAACGCGAGCGCCGACATCAGCACGATCGCCTGGACGACGGGGTAGTCGCGACCGCCGATGCTGTCGACGGCGAGTCGACCGACTCCCGGCCAGAAGTAGATCGTCTCCGTGATGATCGCGCCGTCGAGGAGCGCGCCGATCTGCAGTCCGAAGATTGTGACCACCGGGATGAGGCTGTTCTTCATCGCGTGACGAAGGACCACGGCTCGTTCGCCAAGGCCCTTGGCGCGTGCGGTGCGCAGATAGTCCTGGCTCAGAACATCGAGGAGGCTCGAGCGTACCTGCCGCAGATTGATCGCCAGGCTCGCGGTCGCGAGCGTGATCGCGGGCAGGATCAGACGCTTCAGGTTATCGACGGGGTCCGTGACGAAGTCGGCGTAACCCCCCGGGGGAAGTACGCGGAACGCGAGAGAGAAGACCAGGATGAGGATGATGCCCAGATAGAAGTTGGGCAGTGACACACCCGCGATCGTGAAACCGGTCGCTATCAGGTCAAGCGGCGAGTTCCGGCGTAGGGCGGCGAGCGTTCCCACGACCAGCGCGACGCCGACGGAGATGATGAGCGCGGCGACGCCGAGCTCGAGAGTCTTCGGAAGGCGCTCGAGGATGGCCTGCGTCACCGGCTGCCGTGTGCGCAGGGAGCGTCCGAGGTCACCGCGAATGGCGTGCTCGACCCACACGACGTACTGGAGGGGAAGCGGCTGATCGAGGCCGTACTCGTGCCGCAGAGCCTCCAGGGCCACGGGGTCGCGCTCCTCGCCCGCGTACACGAGGACCGGGTCCCCTGGGGTGATCCGTAGCAGCACGAAAACAATGGCGCTCACGAGGAAGGCCACCGGGATCATGAGCAAGAGGCGGCGGAGGATGTACTGCGTCACTCCGCCGCCTCGCTCGCTACGTGGTGCGCGTTACTTCTGCAGCCAGCCGACGTCGAAGCGAATCAGCCCGTCGGGGTACGGGACCAAACCCTGGACCCTCTTCGCGGTCGCGAGCTGCGTCGTCCGGAACAAATACCAGACCCGCGCGGGGTCATCGACGACGTAGATCTGCTCGGCGGCGCGGAACGCCGCCTTCCGCTTGGCCTCATCGCTCGTCGCTCGGGTCTCGTCCAGAAGCTTGTCCACCTGCGCGTTCGAGTAGCAGGAGCTGTTGTTCGGCGCGCCCGTATAGATGTGGCTGTAGGTGTTGCCGTCCGGATCGACCCGGCCGCTCCAGCCAATGAGTGTCGCGCCCTGATAGTCGCACTTATCTTGGAGCGTCAGGATCTGAGCGAACTCCAGCGACTTGATGTCCATCTTGATATCGGCCTTGAGGAGTTGGGCCTGGATGAGCTGGGCGACCTGGAGATCCTGCGCACTTCCGGCGGTGACGAGCATCTCGAACTGGAGCGGTTTGCCGATCTGCTGGATGAGCGCCTTCGCTCCGGCTGGATCGGCTTTTTCGAATGGCTTGAAATTGGGGTCGGCCGCGAAGTGCGAAGGCGCGATCGTGCCGTAGCCCGGGGTGCGCGTGCCATAGAAGATCTGGTCGGCGATCTGTTGGCGGTCG
This sequence comes from Chloroflexota bacterium, assembly GCA_005889295.1. Classification (GTDB taxonomy): domain Bacteria; phylum Chloroflexota; class Limnocylindria; order P2-11E; family P2-11E; genus 3-1-20CM-2-70-9. The sequence continues at coordinate 11,175 of VBEY01000113.1, forward strand.
ATCGCCATCGATACGGCCCGGGCGTAGCGCCCATCTTCGAAGGCCGCGCCCTTCTTCCTATTGGTGTAGATGCTGTCGAACCCGTAGTTCGGTCCCTGCGAGTAGACCAGGCTCGGATCGCTCCTCAGCGATTCGACGTCCTTCCCGACGATGTTGTTGGCCACCAGCGCGTCGCCGGTGCGGAGGTTCGTCGTGCGGACCGTTCCCTCCACGATCGGCTTGACGATGATCTTCTCGAGGTATGGAAGCTTGTTGCCGTCCTTGTCCTTGCCCCACCAATCGGGATTCTTCTCGAGCGTGATGTGGTCGTCCTTGACGGCCTCGACAAACCTGAACGGCCCGCTTCCGGCGCCGACCGGTTTCCGAGTGAAGTCCGCACCGCCGGCCTCGACAGCCTTCTGCGAAAGCATCATTCCCGCGCGGTCCACGAGCGTCGCGAGAAGCGGCGAGTACGGCGCCTTGAGGTTGAACCGGGCGGTGTACTGGTCGACCGCGTCGACGCTCGCGACAGGCGCGAGATCGCTCGCGCGCTGAGAGCCCTGGGTCGTCCGGTACCGATCGATGTTCCATTTGACCGACGCCGCGTCGAACGCGGTGCCGTCGTGGTACTTCACGTCTTTGCGAAGCTTGAACGTGACCTGCTTGCCGTCGCTCGACGTCTCCCAGCTCTCGGCGAGCCACGGGATGATCTTCCCCGTCGGGTCGATGCGCACGAGCGAGTCAAAGATCTGGTAGTGAAGGTTGCGGTCCACGAACGCCCGCGAGCGCATCGGATCGAAGTCGACTACGTCGTTCTCGAGAGCGAATGTGATGGTCCCTCCGTAAGTGGGTTTGCCCGCCGCTGGGGGCGGAGTGCTCGTGCAGGGTGGCGAAGCTCCCGCTGGGCATCCGTTGCCACCGCTCGGCTGCTGACTGCACGCGGTCAGAACGATCGCGAACGATGCGAGAAATGCCAGGAGATAGCGGGCGGAACGCATAGAAGTCCCCCTCCCGAACCGACCGGGTTTCAGGGAGGATACGTCTGCCCGCTCGCTCCGGTTCAGCGCGCCCTGACGCTAGAACCCGGTGTCGCGATGCTCCTCGACGTCGCGTCGCTCGATCCGCTCGCCGCCCTTTCTTCCGGATGCCGGAATGAGCGGTGGACGCCGGATCACCGTTTCCTGCTTCTCCCCGGTGCGAGTCCCGACCGGCCCGACACCGACGGTGCGGCCGGGGACGGGGCCGGCCTCGCGAACTGCATAAGGGACGTGGATCTCGGCATGGGCCGGGGCGAGGACGCCACCGAGCCAGCCGCCGAAGATCGCGGCGAGGAAACCGACGAGGGCGCCGAACGTGAGCGCGTTGCCGAGGCTGTCCACATTCAGGTTTGCCGCGCCGGGAACGATGTCAGTCAACTTGTTCACGCCGATACCCGCGAAGAGCCCGCTGTCGGCCGCGTAGGTCAGAAGCACGAGCACGAGGAGCACGAACAGGCTGAAGAAGGCCGTGAGCATCCCGTGCCAGCTGGTGCGGTATCCCGCCATGCGACCGGCGACGTAACCGCCGATCAAGTAGGACACGAAAATCCCGACGATCACCGGGACGGCGGGCGCTATCTCGTTGTTTCCGACGCTGGCGCCGGCGAGGACACCGGCCACCGCGGGCGCCACGAGCGCCATGGCACCGATGGTCGCGATCCATCCTCCGAGCACCGACACCCAAGAGGTGGCTGGGCGTATGACGGTGTTCACCATCAACCCTCCTGACAAGAAAGTCAGGGGGCCGTGGCTGCAATACGCTGGCCAGCCCGTCGCCGGGCAACCGGTTAGGCGAGCGCTGCCTTCGCGCCAACCGCCTTCGCGAACGTATCGGCGAGATCGGTCTTTTCCCATGGCAGATCGGGTCTCCCGAAATGCCCGTAGGAAGCGGTCGCCCGATAGATAGGCCGACGCAAACCGAACCGCTCGATGATCGCGCCGGGACGGAAGTCGAAATGCTCCTCGATAAGCTTGCGAATGGTCTCATCGGCGACCTTGCCGGTGCCGAATGTCTCGACGTTGAGGGAGATCGGCTGCGCGCCGCCGATGACATACGCGAGTTGCAGCTCGAAGCGGTCCGCGAGGCCGGCCTTCACGACGTTCTTCGCGACGTAGCGCGCCGCGTACGCGGCCGAGCGGTCGACCTTCGTCGCGTCCTTGCCGCTGAACGCGCCGCCGCCATGGCGCGCGTAGCCCCCATAGGTGTCGACGATGATCTTGCGTCCGGTGAGGCCCGCGTCCCCCATCGGTCCGCCGATGGTGAAGGCACCCGTCCCGTTGACCAGGTACTTCGTCTTGTCGAGCCACGAATCACCGATTGCCGGCCGGATGACCTGCTCGCGGATCTCGTTGCAGAGGCGCTGGTACTCGATGCCGGGATCGTGCTGCGCCGCGACGACGACGGTGTGCACGCGCTTCGGCACGCCTTTCTCGTACTCGACCGTGACCTGGCTCTTTCCGTCGGGCCGCAGGTACGGGAGCGTCCCGTCCTTCCGCGCCTTCGCGAGCTGACGCGCGACGGCATGCGCCAGTGTGATCGGGAGCGGCATGAGCTCGGTCGTCTCGCGCACCGCGAAGCCGAACATCATCCCCTGGTCGCCCGCGCCCAGCTCCTTGGCGTCGATTCCTTCGCGGGCCTCGATGGACTCATCGACGCCCTGCGCGATCTCCGGCGACTGCTCTTTGATTGCGGTCAGCACGCCGCAGGTGCGGTAGTCGAAGCCGTAGTCCGCGTTCGTGTAGCCGATGTCCTGGACGACGCCTCGCACCAGGTGCGGAACGTCGACGTACGCGTGCGTGGTGACCTCGCCCGCGACCAGGATGACCCCGGTGGTCGTCGCGGTCTCGCAGGCTACGCGCGAGTTGGGGTCCTGGCGGAGGCACTCATCGAGCATCGCGTCGGAGACCTGGTCGCAGAGCTTGTCGGGGTGCCCTTCGGTGACGGACTCGCTCGTGAAGAGGACACGATCCGCCGACTTGAACGACTCGGTCATCAGGTACCCGCCTTCCACGACCGCGCGTACTCGGCCTGCGCCGCGGTCATCTTGTCGATGTTCATACCCATCGCCTCGAGCTTCCGGCGCGCGATCTCTTCGTCCAGCTCGCGCGGCACAGCGTAGACGCGCGGTTCGAGCTCCTTGGCGTGCCGGAGCAGGTACTCGATCGAGAGCGCCTGATTGGCGAAGCTCATGTCCATGACGGCGGCTGGATTCGCTTCGGCGGCCGCATGGTTCAGCAGCCTGCCTTCCGCGAGTACGAACACCTTCTTCCCGGGCAGCTGGAATTCCTCGACGAACGGCCTGATCTCGCGCCGGCCTTTCGCCATCTCGGCGAGCGCGCCGAGCTCGAGCTCGTCGTTGAAATGTCCGACGTTCGCGAGGATGGCGCCGTCCTTCAGAAGGCCGAAGTGCTGCCGACCGATGACGTTGAGGTTCCCGGTCGCGGTGAAGAACACGTCGCCCCGCTTGGCGGCCTCGGCCACCGTCGCGACCTGGAAGCCATCCATCGCGGCCTCGAGCCCGCGGAGCGGGTCGACCTCGCAGATGGTCACGATCGCGCCCATGCCGCGCAGGCGCTCGGCGACACCGCGCCCGACCCAGCCGTAGCCGCAGACGACGGCGGACTTGCCGGCGAGGAGGAGGTTTGTCGC
>VBEY01000114.1 GCA_005889295.1 Chloroflexota bacterium
TGCCTGGCACCGGCCCCGGCATCGCGCCTCCCGCAGGGGTGCCCTCCGGAATCGCGGGCCGACACGCCGCGTGGTACGGCCAATCGGGCTATCCGACCTTGCGCGCGGGTGAGCGCTCGACGGCGACTGTCGCGTTCTACAACTCAGGGTCGATCGGGTGGGTGCGCGGACGCATGGGCGAGGTCGCGTACCTCGGAACATGGGGTCCCCAGCCTGGACAGGATTCCCCGACCGCTCTTGGCG
>VBEY01000115.1 GCA_005889295.1 Chloroflexota bacterium
CTTCACCCGGCACCTACAAGCTGTACCTCAGGCCATTGATCGAAGGCGCAGCGTGGCTCGAGGACTACGGTGTGTTCTGGGTCATCACGGTCTGCTAGGCGAGATCAGGAGCGGCCGCCGCTCCTGCCTCCCCTCGGTGATTCGGACGTAGTAGCCGAACGGGTCCGCGATTCGGAAGTCGCGTGCTCCCCACGGCCGCATGCGTAGAGGTTCGACCACGGACTCGAGATCCGTAGCGCGCTCGTAGAGCGCGTCGAGCTCGCTGGTGGTGATAACGATCTCGACGCCATGGCCGCGGGGTGTGCCCGCCGGGTGCCGCGAGAAGAAAGGATGGCTGCGGACCGCTTCGCTGCCGGGCCAGAACGCGATCGCGTTCTGCTCGTGGCGAAGCACGAGGTAGCCGTCGGGTCCCGGCTCGTCGCGGACAACGCTGAAACCGAGCCGGCCGTAGAACGAGCGCACCGGGGCGAAGTCGGGAACGTGTAGCTCGACCGTGATCGGAACCGCGCCCTCCCGCGAGCGGCGCACCTCGACCGCGGCAGGGCCCCCGAAGCCCGGCGGTGCCGCCTTCGTCACGCGGACGCGGATCCACTCCGGAGCGATCTCGGCGAGGATCCGCCTCGCGATCTCGTCGGCGAGCGTCTCGAGCAAATTCCGCGACGGTCCGCCGATCACATCGTTTGCGATGGCGCGCAGCCTCCGGTAGTCGAGCGCGTCGTCAATCGCGTCGGAGGCCGCGGCGCGTGCCGCATCCGTCGGGCACTCGATGGTCACGGCGAACTCCTGCGGCCGCGCGCGCTCGTCGGCGTCGACGCCGTGCCTGCCCTGCATCCGCAGGTCGATCAGGATGACGCGGTCTTCCACCAGTCCTGATCCTCGATCGGCTCAGCCTGCTGATCGGCCACCGCCGCCAGCATCTCCCGCACCGACCGTCCGCTGCGCGGGTCCGTCGCGTCGGGTGCGAGCTCGGCGAGAGGACCGAGCACGAACCGGCGCTCCGCGATGCGCTCGTGGGGAACGGCAACGTTTCCTTCGTGCTCAGCGGCCGCGGCGCCCGCGAACAGGAGAAGGTCCAGGTCGAGTTCCCGCGGCCCATAGCGTTCGTGTGGCACGCGCCCCAACTCCCGCTCTATTCGTCTGAGCTCGCGAACGAGCGTGACAGGAGATGCGAGCGCGGTCTCCAACGTCGCGACGGCGTTGAGAAAGGGCGGCTGGTCCGCGACGTACATTGGCTCGCTGCGCCAGAGCCTGCTCACTCCGGCAACACGCCCGAGGCGGCCGAGCTCGTTGAGGGCGCGCCGGAGGGTCTCGCGCGCCGGGCCCAGGTTCGCGCCGAGGCCGATGTAGGCGGTGCGCTTTCTGACGCCCCGGCGCACCGCGTCGGCCACACGCACGACGTCGACCATCGCAGCGACGTCGTGCACCCGCACGATGTCCGCGCCGCCAAGGACCGCCGCCGCGGTCGCCGACGCGCCCGCAAAGAGGCGCTGGTCGACCGGGCGTCCGGTGACCGCGCCGAGATGGCCCTTCCGCGACGATCCGGCGAGGACCGGCGCAACCTCACGGATTTCACCGAGGCGGCGCAGGAGCGCGAACGATTCAGCGGCGGTCTTGGCGAAGCCGAGGCCAGGATCGACGATGACACGCTGTCGTTGGACGCCTGCCGCTTCCGCGCGATCGATCGCCGCGCGCAAGTCGTCCCGAACGAGGCCGACGACGGCCTCCGGATCGGCCTCCCGGTCAGGTTCCGACCGCGGACTAGCCCGGCTGTGCGCGAGGACCAGCCACGCCTGCGACCTAGCGACGGCCTCGGCCACACGATCTTCCACGAGACCGGAGACGTCGTTAGCGATCGACGCGCCCGCCTGGAGGCACGCATCGACGACCGCCGCGCGGCTCGAATCGATCGATATCGGCACGCTCACGGCCTCCCGCAGCCTGCGAACCGCCGTGACCGCGCGCCGCAGCTCCTGCTCGGGCGCGACCTCCGCATGGCCGGGCCGCGATGAGGCCGCACCGACATCGAGGATGTCGGCGCCGTCGCGTTCCATCTCCACGCCACGACGCACCAGAGCCTCGACGTCGTCACCGTATCCGTCTCCGGAGAACGAGTCGTCGGTGGCGTTGAGGATCCCCATCAGCAACGTGCGTTCACGCGAGAGCTGCAGCGCCACGGGCACTCGCGCAGTATCGGTCTGTTGCCTCAGCGGGTGAGGTCGCGTCCGATCGCCTGGACATCCGTCGGGAGGATGACCAGCTCCGGTACGTAGGCACCCGGGCGCAGCGTAACCACGAAGAGGCACGCCGCCGCGATGTCCTCGGGGTGCAGCATCTTCGCCCGCACCTCGGGCGTCGGCGCGACCGGCCGTTTGTCGATGAACGCGGTGTTGATCGCGCCGGGCAGGATCGCACAGACACGCACGCCGTTCGTGTGCTCCTCGAAGGCGAGACCGTGCGCGAGCGCGCGCACGCCCGCCTTCGTCGCCTGGTACCCCGGACCCGACGCGTCGGGCCAGCGCCCCGAAACGCTCGCGATGAGCACCGCCTGGCCGCGCCGGCGGCGAAGCGCGGGTAGCGCGGCCCGCATGACGTGCACCGCGCCGGAGAGATTCGTCTCGACCATCGCGCGCCAGCCCGCGGCGTCCAGCTCCGCCAGGCGGCGGTTCCTCACATTCGTGCCAGCCGCGTACACGACGATGTCCACGTCGCCGAGCTCGGCGAAGAACGAGGCCACCGCGTGCTCATCCGTCGCGTCCAGCTCTCGCGAGACGATGCGGTCCGTGCGCTCGATGAGCTCCGCGCGTCGCGCCAGCGCGTGGACGCGGGCCCCTTCGGCCGCGAGAGCGCGTGCCACGGCGAGACCGACGCCGCTCGATGCGCCGACCACGGCCGCGACGCGGCCCTCGAGCTTCATGACGAGAGCGGTGAGAGAAACGTCTTGAGCTGCGCCGTCGGCCCAGCCGCGAGCGTCGCGAATGCTTCCGGCCCCGCCTCGAGCGGACGCGTGCCCGCGAGCTCACCCAGTGAGACCTTGCCGCTCCTGAGGAGCTCAAGCGCTGCGGCGAAGTTCGCGTCTGTATAGGCGAAGGAGCCTTGCAGCGTGATCTGATCGCGGACGATGCGATGGAAGGGCAGTGCGCTCTCGTCCTCATGCAGCCCGAGGAGGACGACAACTCCCCCGACGCGTACGACATCGAGCGCCGCGCGCCGCGTCGCTGTCGCGCCCACCGCGTCGATCACGAGATCGGCGCGTCCTCCGCGCGCGAGCTCGCCGGCATCAGCGTGGGCCGCGCGCGCCCCGGCCGCGAGCGCCGCTGTCCGACGCGCCGGGTGCGGCTCGATCACGCGCACGTCCGGGATACCCGCGGCACGCCCGGCGTGAAGAGCGAACAGTCCGATGGTCCCCGCGCCCAGCACGATCGCGGTCTGCACCGCCCCGAGCCGCAGCGCCAGGCCCACGGCATGGACCGCGTTCGCGAGCGGCTCGACGAGCGCGCCGATCCGCGCATCGACGGCGTCGGGCAAGAGGACGAGGTTCGCCGCGGGAACGGACACACGCTCGGCGAAGCCTCCAGCGACATGGACGCCGATGAGCCGGCGCTCGGCGCATAGGTTTCGCTCGCCAGCCTTGCAGCGCACGCAGACACGACAGGAGAGGAGCGGGTTCACGGCGACGCGGCGTCCGGACCACTCGTCGCGCGCGTCGCGACCGGCCGTCACGACCGTTCCCGCGAACTCGTGCCCCATGACGAGCGGCGGAATGCGGTTCGGCATGCGCCCGAGGTAGCCCTCGATCTCGGAACCGCAAATCCCCGCCGCCTCAGGCCGTACGAGGACCTCATCGTCGACTTGCCGCGGCTCAGCCACCGTCTCGACCGCCATCTGCCGCGGACCATGCCAGACCAGCGCGCGCACTCCGGCAGGCTAAGCCAGGTTGACGCAGGGTGGGCCGGGAACATACTCCCGCCGACACTCGCGGCGGGAGGTCCAGATGCTCAAGCGAGAGATCACGACAGCGACGGATCGGCTCTTCTCGCGACGGCGCTTCATCTACTACAGCGCCGCGCTTGCCGCGGCGGTCGCATGCGGACCCACGCCCGCAACCGCCTCTCCTAGCGCGTCACCGAGCGGCCCCGTCCAGCTCAAGGGCACGAAGGTCAACCTTCTGCACTGGACGAGCTTCGTACCCGACGAGGACAAGTGGTTCAAGGAGACGCTCGTCAACGACTGGGCGAAGCCGAACGGCGTCGACCTCACGGTCGAGCTCGTCTCCGCGAACGAGGCGCAGCCCAAGATCGTCGCCGCGCTGCAAGCCGGCGGCGGCCCCGACGTGATGCTGCTGCAGTGGACGTGGTCGCATCTCTATGCCGACAAGCTGAGCGACGTGTCGGCGGTCGCGGAGAAGATCGGGAACGACGGCGGCGGTTATTACGACGTCATGAAGCAGAACGCGCAGGTGCAGGGCGTCTGGCGTGCGGTCCCCTTCGGCATGACCGGCAATGCTCTGCACTACCGCGAGAGCCTTCTCAAGCAGGCCGGCGCCGACAAGTTCCCGGCGACGTGGTCCGACCTCGCGAAGGTCGGCGCCGACGTGAAGGCGAAGTCGAAGCTGTTCCTTGGTCAGGCCCTTGGCCATTCGTACGGCGATCCGCCGACGTTCTCATTTCCGTTCCTCTGGTCGCATGGCGGCTCGGAGACCGACGAGACCGGGAAGAAGATCGCCATCAACAGCGCGGCGACGAAGGACGCGCTCGTCGCGTTCAAAGAACTGTTCAGCAAGGCCTGCGATCCGCAGTGCCTCTCGTGGGACGACTCGAGCAACAACCGGGCGTATGCGGCGAAGCAGATCTGGGCCACGCTCAACGGCGCCTCGATCTACCTCTCAGCCGTCAAGGCCGACCCCGACCTCGCCAACGACACGCAGCTTCCGCTGCTGCCTGCCGGACCAAAGGGGCAGTTCGTCCTCGGCGTGCCATTCCAATACGCGATCCCGAAGTACGTGAAGGATCCGGGACCGGCGCTCGAGCTCGTCTCCTACATCATGTCGCCAAAGACCTATGGCCCTTTCATGAAGGTGGGAGGCAAGGGCTACACGCTCGCTCCGTACAAGAAAGGTGAGGGCGAGCTCTGGCCATCGAGCGATCCGAAGTTCGACCCCTTCAAAAAGATCGGAGCGCTCTCGAAGTGGTACGGCTATCCGGCCCCGCCGAGCCCGGCGGCGACCGAGTCCGGCTCGAAGTACATCGTCGTCGACATGTTCGCGAAGGTTGCTCAGGGCGAGACGCCCGAATCCGCGATGAGCTGGGCGGAGGGCGAGTTGAAGAACGTCTACAAGCTCTGACCGTCCCCGCTGCGGCTTCCGGCTACGCATTAGGCTCGCGGCGTGCGGGCGGAAACGCATGAGCGGCCCGTCACCGCGGGACAGCTCCCCACCATCGGGGAGCTGCTCGACCGGCAGGGTCTGCTCGCCTACGTGCTCCTCTCGCCCGCGCTGCTGATCCTCATCGCGTTCATCGGCTGGCCGTTCATCACCTCGCTCTGGCTCGCGATGACGGACCAGTCGGTGTCGACGAGCGTCGTGCGCTTCGTCGGCCTCAACAACTTCACGGACGCGCTCAAGAGCCAGATCTTCCAGCAGACGGTGCGGAACACGTTCGTGTACACGGGCGTGACCGTGGTCTTCAAGCTCGTGTTCGGCGTCGGGCTCGCGGTCCTGATGAACCAGTCGTTCCGCCTCAAAAACATCGCGCGCGCGGCGCTGCTGCTGCCCTGGATCGTGCCCACGGCGCTCTCGGCCATCGCCTGGCTCTGGCTTTTCGACGGCACGTTCAGCGTCTTCAACTGGGTGATCGTGCGGAGCGGTATCGCCGATCGCGGGATCAACTGGCTCGGGGAGGGTACCTGGGCGATGGCCGCGATCATCATCGCGAACATCTGGCGGGGGACTCCGTTCTTCGCCATCAGCATCCTCGCCGGTCTGCAGACCGTCGACCGCGAGCTCCTCGACGCGGCCGCGGTCGATGGAGCATCACCCTGGCAGCGCTTCTGGCGGATCACGATCCCACTCATCAGGCCGGTGCTCCTGATCGTCCTCCTCTTCTCCACGGTCTGGACGATCTCGGACTTCCAGCTCGTCTACGTACTCACCCGCGGCGGTCCCGCGAACAGCACGCATCTGTTCGGCACGCTCGCGTACGACGTCGCGGTACGCGCTGGCCAGCTATCGCAGGGCGCAGCGATCTCGCTCTACATGTTCCCGGTGCTCATCGTCTGCGTCGTCGCGTTGCTGGTCTATTTGAGGCGGTCGTCGACGTGAGAGCGACTCGCTCGCGCCGGCTCATGACGCTGTACCTGCCGCTCTCGCTCACCTCGATCCTGCTCCTGTTCCCCTTCTACTGGATGTTCATCACGTCCGTGAAAACGAACAGCGAGCTGATCGACCTGAACGGCCTGCCGTTCTGGGTCTTTCAGCCGACGCTCGACCACTACAAATACCTCTTGGCCGAGACGGGGTTCCTCCGCTGGACACTCAACACCCTTACGATCTCGGTCGTCGCGACCGCGATCTCCCTTGTGTGCAGCGTCCTCGCTGGATATGCGCTCGCTCGCCTGCGTTTCCGGGGCGCCGGTGCGATCGGAGCGGCGATCTTCATCACGTACCTCGTTCCGCAAACGCTGCTCTTCCTGCCGCTCCTCGAGGTCGTGCGGCAGCTCGGCCTCTCGAACAGCCTCTGGTCGATGATCCTGACCTATCCGACGATCCTCATTCCGTTCGGCACCTGGCTGCTGATGGGGTACTTCCGCAGCATCCCGCGCGAGCTCGAGGAGGCCGCGCTCATCGACGGAGCGAGCCGCCTGCGCGCGATGACGCAGATCGTCCTGCCGCTCGCGCTCCCGGGCATCCTCTCGGCCGCAATCTTCGCCTTCACGCTCTCGTGGAACGAGTTCATCTACGCGCTCGTGTTCACAAACTCGACTGACATCAAGACGATTCCGGTCGGCGTCGTGACGGAGCTCGTGAAGGGCGACGTCTATTTCTGGGGATCCCTCATGGCCGGCGCGCTTCTCGGGTCGGTGCCGGTCGCGCTGATCTATTCGTTCTTCGTCGAGAACTACGTCGGCGGACTCACCGCGGGGGCGGTGAAGGGCTAGGACGCGCGAGATGGCGAGGCTCGCGCCCCCTGTGCAGGGTGCATGTCCGAGTTGACCAAGCGGAACAGGGTCCAATAATCTGACCTCGAATGCGGCGTCTGCACCACACGCATAGCTCTACCGCCCCGATCTCGGGGCTTGCCGTGCGTCCGGGAAGCTAGCCGCCAAGCTCATCTCATCGCAGTCCCAAGAGGGCCTCCCGGAAGGGGGGCCTTTTCATTTGGAGGGCTTCACACCTATATGAATCAGCAGAGTCCGATCGGACCGCCGCGCGGCTTCCGCGACATCCTTCCGACCGAGGCGCGTGAGCTCGGAGTGATCGAGCAGACGCTCGCGGAGACTTTCGCGGACTCCGGTTTCACGCCGCTGCATCCTCCGTTGCTCGAATACGGCGCGGCCGATTCCGCGAAGCGCCGCCGCATGCAGTTCCTCGACAGCGACGGCAGCCTCGTCGCGCTGCGACCGGATCTCACAACGAGCGTCGCGCGACTTGTCGGAGGCCGCTACGGGGACATGACCGGCGTGCTGCGGCTGTCGTACGTCGCGCCGGTGTTCCGTGAGGAGCCCGCCATGAGCGGCGGATCACGCGAGATCCTGCAGGCCGGCGTCGAGCTCGTTGGCGGAGAGGGAGCGCTGGCCGACGCCGAGATCCTGGCCTTGCTCGTCGAGTCCCTCGAACGCTGCGGACTCCCTGTATGCGAGTCAACCGTGCAGGTCGGGAACATCCGTCTCGTCAGGGGTCTGTTCGCGGGCATACCCGAGGCTGCGCGTGTCGAAGTCGTTGACGCGCTCCGCCAGGGCGAGATCGCGGGCGCGCTGAGCCGCACGCGGGAAGCTGGGATGCCGCTGGACGAGCTTGAGCGCGCGAGTCGGGCGCTCACCGGCGGCGCGGGTGGCATCGACGGGGCCGAGGCGGCAGAGCTCTGCCGCGTGATCGAGCTCGCCCGCGAGCGCTGGCCCGGAAGACTGGAGCGCTGGGGTGTCCCGAACCCCGCCCTCGTCCCCGCGCTTCCGTACTACACCGGGATCGTCTTCGAGGCGATCCATCCGGACGCGGGCGTCATCGCCTCCGGCGGCCGCTACGACCTCCTCATCGGCGCTTTCGGCACGCCGCGTCCGGCTATCGGGTTCGCCATCGACGTGCTGCAGCTACACCGCGCACTTTTCGCCGACGCCTGGCGGCCACGAAGCCAGCGTCCGCTCCTTCTGCTCCGCGCGAGCGCGGACGAGCGCGCCACGATGCGTTGCGCGGCTGCCCTCCGCGCCGGCGGCATGGCCGTCGCGCTGGGCGATGTCGCCGAGCGCGCCGGCCGCGCGGTGATCGAGGCCGAAGTGATCGACGAGCGCCGGGTGAAGCTTGCGGACGGCCGCGTGGCCGAGGCCCGGGCTCTCGGAGCCGAGATCGACTCATGAGACCGCTCCGCTTCGCGCTTGCGCAGGGGCTCCTTCTCAACGAGGCACTCGCCGCCCTGCGTGCGATCGGCGTCGACGTATCCGGCGTCACTCCCGGTGGCCGTCGGCTTGTCGTGGATGGGGGCGACATCGAACTGGTGCTCGCCCGCCCGAGCGACATCGCGACGTATGTCGAACGCGGCGCCGCCGATCTCGCGATCGTGGGAAAAGACGTCCTACTCGAAAGCGGCGCGCGGGTCATGGAGCTTGTCGACCTCGGATTCGGCGCGTGTCGATTCGTTGTCGCCGCGCCACCTGGCGCCCTGGAACGGTCGCTCGATGAATACCGCCACCTCGGCACCCTCGAGGTCGCGACCAAATATCCAAACGTCGCAGAGCGACATTTCCGCGCGCGAGATATCGCTGTGGAGATCGTGAAGGTCGCGGGGTCGGCGGAGGTGGCCCCCCTGGTCGGCCTCGCGGATTGGATCGTCGATCTGGTCGCGACCGGGAACACCCTGCGCGCGAACGGGCTCGCCGTCGTAGAGGAGATCGCGAGCAGCACCGCGCGCCTCGTGGCTAACCCCGCCGCGTACCACCTGCGTCGGCGGGAGATCGCGCCGGTTGTCGAGCGGCTCGCGGCGTGGGCGGCCGCGCGATGAGGATCGCGGCACTCTCGGCGTTCCCGATCGACGTGGACCGGACGCGCCGCGGAGGCGCGTTTGGGTCGGCGGAGCGAGATGCCGCGGCGACGATCGTCCGTGCTGTGCGTCGCGGCGGCGACACGGCCGTGCTGCGAACGGTCCGTCGATTTGACCACGCCCGTGCTCGACCGGACGACCTGATCGTCGAAGGCGCGGTGTTGCGCCGCGCGGCGCGTGCGTGTCCTCGCGACGTTCGCCGGGCGCTCGATCTCGCGTACGGGCGGATACGCGCCTTCCACGAGCGGCAACGGCCGCGGTATGCGGCGCGACGCGATGCGACGGGAGAGCTGCGCCTGGTGCCGACCCCGCTCGAGCGTGTCGGCGCGCTCGTACCGCGCGGAAAGTCGTCCTACCCGTCCACCGTGCTGATGACGGGCGTCCCGTCGCAGGTCGCCGGCGTGCCCGCGCTCGCCGTCGCGTCCCCCATGCCGCCCGACGGGTCGATCGATCCCGCACTCGCCTACGCGCTGCAGCTCGTCGGCGCGACGGTCCTCTACCGCGCCGGCGGCGCAGCCGCGGTCGCTGCGTTCGCGTACGGCACGCGGTCGCTGCCCCGGGTGGACAAGATCGTCGGCCCCGGCAACGCGTACACGGCGGCCGCGAAGTGGCTCGTGTCGGCCGACGTCGGCATCGATGCGCTCCAGGGCCCGAGCGAGCTCGTGGCCGTCGCGTCGAGCGACGCCGACGTCGGAGCGCTCGCCCTCGATCTGCTCGCGCAGGCGGAGCATGGCGCCGGGGCATTCGCGGCACTCATCAGCGATGACGCCGCGTGGCTGCGCGCGGTCTCCGAGGCGATCGGCACTCGGACCGCGCGCGTCCGCGGGTACCGCGCCCGCGATCTCGGCGCCGCGGTCCGTGCCGCGAACGACGCGGCGCCCGAGCACGTGTTGCTCGCGGGCCGACGCGCCACGCGGCTTGCTGGCCGGGTCAGTCGCGCCGGTGCCCTGTTCATCGGAGCGCGGTCGGCGGTTGCCTTCGGCGACTACGTCGCTGGAACGAATCACGCCCTCCCAACCGGCGGGACGGCGCGCTGGTCATCCGCGCTGCGCGTCGACGACTTCGTTCGCTGGACCAGTCATGTGTCGCTGCGCGGCGAGCTGCGTCAGCTCGCACGCGCCGCGGCAGCGCTCGCCGACCACGAAGGCATGCGGTTTCACAAAGCTTCGATTGAGGCGCGCGTATGAGCGGCGATCTCCCTCGCCCTCGCGACTCGCTCGCGGAAGCGACGCCGTACCGCACCGACACTCACGAGGCAGAGGTTCGTCTGCAGTCAAACGAGTGGACGGAGCCGACGCCGCTCGGGCGCTATCTGAGCCCGGCCGATCTCGAGAGCGCGGTGATCAACCGCTATCCCGACATCGCCGCGGCGAAGCTGCGGACGCTCCTCGCGCGACGATGGGGCGTGACACCGGAGCAGGTCATCCTCGGGAACGGCAGCAACGAGGTCCTGCTCTACACCTTCCTCGTTTTCGGTGGACCCGATCGGACGCTCCTCGTGTTCACGCCGACCTACACGATGTATGCGCGGCTCGGACGCCTGACCGGGATGCGCGTCCACGAAGAGGGCGTTGGCGTGCCGTACACGCTCGACGCGCGGCGAGTCCGCGATGCGGTCGCTCGAGTGCGCCCCGATGTCGTCTGCTTCTCGTCGCCGAACAATCCGACCGGCGGGCTGATTGACGATGCGACGATCCTGGCCGCGGCCGAAACGGCGCGTGTTCTCGTGCTGGTGGACGAGGCCTACGCGGAATTCTCCGGGCACACCCTCCTACCGCTCATCGCCGACCGTCCGAACCTGGTCGTCGTCCGCACATTTTCGAAAGCGCAGGCGGCCGCGGGCCTGCGGCTCGGTGCGCTGGTCGCAGACCGGCGGATCGCTGCGCTGTACGAGGCCGCGCGGCTCCCGTACAACGTCGGGGCTCTTACGCAGCTGGTCGCGGGGCGCATCGCTGGGGACGACGCGGCGCTGGGCGAGCGCGTCAGCTGCATCACGCGCGAGCGCGGACGTGTCGCGCACGAGCTGCACCGGCTGCCGGAGCTCGAGGCCTTTCCGTCAGCGGCGAACTTCATCCTGTTCAGGCACCGCACGGTCGCCGCAACAGCGCTTCACGCCGCGCTCCTGGCGCGCGGCGTCCTGGTGCGCGACGTGTCGTCGTGGCCGGACGCCGGCCAGTCGCTGCGCGCCACGATCGGAAGCCCGGCAGAGAACGACCGGCTCCTCGACGCCCTGCGTGGCGTCCTCGCGGAGCGAGGCCGATGAGCGCCGCGCGCGCCTCCCGCCGGACGCGCCGGACGAAGGAGACCGACATCCAGATCCGCTTCACGCTCGATGGCACCGGCAGAGCGAGCGTGCAAAGCGGACTGCCGTTCCTCGACCACATGCTCGAGCTGCTCGCTGTGCACGGTCTCTTCGATCTGACGCTCAAAGCGAAGGGTGATCTCGATGTCGACCAGCACCACACCGTCGAGGACATTGGCCTCGTGTTGGGTGGCGCGATCGACGAGGCCCTCGGTGATCGAAAGGGTCTGCACCGCT
>VBEY01000116.1 GCA_005889295.1 Chloroflexota bacterium
CGGATGCGTCACGGTCGGCCACATCCCACGGTGCGCGAGCTGCGGGTCGGTGAACAGCTCCGAGATCGCGAGCACCGGCGCGGCCCGGAGTCCCGTGCGGCGCAGGAGCCTCACGACCTCGTCGCGGTCGCGCGTGGCGGTCCATGCACCGATTCGCTCGTCGAGCCCCCGTCGGGCGTTGCGGCGCCCCGCTGCCGTTGGCGCGCCCACGATGCCCGTGAGCTCACGGAACACGCGCCACTCCTCCTCGGTCCATACGCTCAGCGCAATCCAGCGGTCCGGGCCGGCGCAGCGGTACACGCCGTGGGGCGCGGCGATCGCGTCGGCGTTGCCAGCGCGCCCTGGGATCCGTCCGTTCGCGGCGAACTCGAGAATCGTGGGTGTCAGGAACTGGAGCCCCGCTTCGTACTGCGAGAGGTCGATCGTGCAGCCCGCGCCGGTGCGCTTCCGCCGCTCGATGGCCGCGAGCACGGCGATCGCGCCGTAGCCGACCGCGACGTAGTCGATGTACGGCCCATAGAGAAGGACGGGGGTCGAGTCGGGCTCCCCGAGCAGCTGGACGAATCCCGCGAGCGCGCTCAGCTGGCTGCCGTAGCCCGGGTGGAACGCGTGGGGTCCGGTCTGGCCCTGGTTGCAGCTCGAGAGGACGATGAGCCCCGGATGATCCGCCCGGAGCGTTTCTGCTCCAAGGCCGAGCCGCGCGACGGTCCCCGGGGTGAAGCTCTCGACGAACACATCGGCGGTCCCGATCAGCGCCCGCGCGAGCGCGACCCCCTTCGCGTGCTTCAGATTGAGCGTCGCGCTGCGTTTGCCGTCGTTATAGAAAGCGAACATCGCCGCGCGATCGGGCGCGACGATGCCGTCCTTGAACGGCGGGTACGTCGTGCGGAAGACATCGGCGGCAACGCGACTCTCGAGGCGGATGACCTCGGCGCCGAAGTTCGCGAGGTACTTGCCGACGAGCGGCCCCGCAGCGGCAAAGCCCATCTCCACGACACGCATCCCGCTCAGCGCACCGGGATGGGTGCGGGCGGCCGGTCGCGTCGCTATCTCGGTCATACGACGCCCTCCGCTCGAAGACGCGCGAGCTCCTCGGGACCGACGCCCGCCTCGCTGAAGATCTCGGCGTTGTGCTCGCCGATGCGCGGCGCGCGCCGCCGCACGGCGGGCCGCTCTCCATCGAAAAGCGCGAAACCGCCGGGGAAGGGCAGCGGCGGCAACCCATCGGCGGGCGAGAGCATCCGCCAGAAATCGCGCGCGCGGAGCTGTGGGTCGGCCAGCGAATCCGACGCGTCGCTCACCGGGTAGCCGAGCATTTTGCGCCGTACGACTTCGTCGAAGAATTCGGCCTTCGTGAGTGAACGGAGGAACGGCGCGATGGCGGCCTCCAGGTCGTCGACCTCGGCCTGCGCGAGCGTCGTGTTGTCGAATTGGTCCCAGTCGATCGCGGCGATCACGCTCGGCACCGTACCCCGCTCGGCCATCCACTCCGCGAGCATCCGTCCGGTGTGGCGGCCGATGGGGCCGCCCTGGATCGCGAAGCTCACGAACCCGTCGGCGCAGGCCCAGAGATTGCGGAATCGCGAGCCCACATTGCTCCGTCCGAGCAGGAACGGGCCGGTGCGGCGGTGCTCCTCGCGCGCGATGTCCCACCACACCGGCGCCGGCGGGTGGACGGTCGCCATCGCCGCCTGCGCGGACGCGTCGACCCGTTGCGCGACAGGCGACTGGAGCGCAATCAGCGCACCGAGCGCGCCGTACATGCCGCTCCAGTAGGGCGACTGCGGCTGTGTGGTGCGCACGGGCGCCCGACCCTCTTCACCCGCGAGCCAGAGGCTTCCGCTCGCAGCGGTGACCTCGAGATCCGATCCACCCACCCCCGCGAGCGGCCCATCCTGGCCGTACGGCGTGATCGACACGACGATCGTGTCGCGCAGACCCTCCTCGAGGCCGAGCTCGCGGAGTCGCCCCGGCGCGAACGACTCGACGACGACGCGCGCCGTACCCGCAAGCCGCGCGAAGAGCGCCCGCCCATGGGACGATCCCAGATCGCAGGTGACGCCGCGCTTGTTCACGTTGGCGGCGAGCCACGGAATGGAGCGCTCGTTGTTGGAGACGTCTCCGACGAAGGGCGGCTGGAGCCGGTCGGGTTCGCCTCCGGGCGGCTCGACCTTCACCACGTCGGCGCCGAGGTCGGCGAGGATGCGACCGCACACCGCGCCAGAGAGGTCCGCTAGATCCAGGACCCGGCAGCCGCCGAGGAGCGACTCGTCCTGCGTGGCTTCGCCCTAGCGGCCGTACCGGGATAGCGTCTCGACCCAGCCGTGCATGATGGCCTTCGCGCTCGCGATCTCGGAATCGTCGAACCACTTCTTCGGGTCGACGCGATCAATCGGATAGACCGGCCGCATGAAGTCGTTCTCGTACCCGTACGGCATCGTCGCGTCGATGGCCATGCCGCCCTCAAAGCGCGTGTTCATGCCGGTCCACTGCTTGTCACCGGCGGTGAGACGCTCCTCCGGGATGAACGTCTGGCCGACGCCGCCGAAGAGCGGGTTGAGGATGTCGGTGCGCGGGTTCACCCGTGTCGTGAGGCACCAGATGATCTCGTCCATGTTGTAGATGTCGATGTCGCTGTCGACGGCGATGGCGAGACGCATGCCCTGGCTGCACGACATCGCGGCGACGAGGAAGTTACGGGCCCACCCGTCCTCCCACTTGTTCCGCTTCTTGAGTTGGATGATGCAGCCGCCCCAGTCGGTCATCGGGAACGGGATGTTCACGTCCTGCACGATGCCCGGCTGAAGGCGTTCGCAGAGCTCGTAGATTGCCGACTCGCGAACGGTCGTGTCGATGTTGTGGCAGTCGAGCATGTGCACGCCGAGCGGGAAGATGATCGGCTTTGACGCTCGCTTGCGCATCGTGATCGCCTTCACATGGAAAGTCGGCGCGCGGTAAGCCTTTCCCATGTACCCGGCCCACTCAGGATGGAAGTGGAAGCGACCCTGGGTGTCGGCCTTCTCGGCCTCCGCGGTCTCGTAGCGCTTGTCTTGGGGATAGAACTCACCCTCGAGGACGTACTCCGCGTCGGCAAGCGTGTACGCGTCGATCGTCCGGCACTTCACGTAGCGCATCGGGAAGCCCTGCACGGCGCCCGCGGCGCCGATCTCGTCGCCGCCGCGCGGAAGCACCGCGTAGTCGAAGCCGCCGCCCGCGAGAAGCGTCGCCGCGACCGGCACGCCGAAGGCCATCGTGAACGGCACCGGCTTGGGGTCCTTGTAATGCTCGGTCATGATCTGCCACATGTGGCCGCCCGGCGCGGGCTGGAACGTGCCGACGTTCCCCCAGCGGAAGTTCATCCGGTTGTAGCCGATGTGGCTGCCGCCGTGGAAGTAGTCGCCGATCACGACGCTAATGCCAGACCCGATGGTGATCTCCGACTCGAGCACTGTGTGGCGGATCGCCATGAGCCACTTGTTTACCTCGAGGTCGTCGGTGATGACCTCTTCCTGCACCGGCGCTTCCGCCTGCGCGACGATCTCGGCGGGGACGGGATGCGTGAGCGCATGCGCGAGCTTCCTGGTGCGGTCCTTTCCGTCCGTCCACCCGAAGTAGCGGTTGACGATGTCCATGTTCGCGAAGAGGTTCGTGACCGCGCGCGCGTGCGGGTACCCCTTCACGTTGTTGAAGAGCACCGGGTAACTGCCGTCGAAGTGCTTCTGCACGCCGGTGAGCTCGAGGTCGCCGTCGACCTCCACATCTGTCTCCAGGAGAAGACCTTCGCGGCGGAGCCACTCGATCGTCGCGGGGAGCGATCGGATGTCGTCCTTGCTCGCGGGCGGTCCGGAAAGGTCGGCCGAGATGCGATTCTTGGGACGACGGGCCTTCGTCTCGACGGCCATGGGGCTCCTCCGTGGGGCGCATGCGCCAGTTCGAGGAATATAATGGTTAGACCATTCGCGCGCTACGCTGGACGGCCTTGAGCAGAGGATGCGGCACGCCGCGCGTGAGGACCGGATAGATGCAGTACCACGACCTGCGCGATTGGATCGAGCGCGTTCGCGACCTCGGCGAGCTTCGCAACGTGCGTGGTGCGACCTGGGAAGAGGACATCGGGCGCGTCACCGAGATGCTCCACCACACCGACGACTCCCCTGCCGTTCTGTTCGACGACATCCCCGGTTACCCGTCGGGCTTCCGAATCCTCGCGAACGCGAACGCGACACGGCAGCGTCTCGCGCTCACGCTGGGGCTCCCGGTCACCATCGAGCGGCGACCGCTCATGGATCGGTTCCTCGAGTTGACCGAGAAGGGCCGCGCTCTGCCCGCGCGGTTGGTCAAGGACGGTCCGGTGATGGAGAACGTTATGAAGGGCGACGACGTCGACGTGCTCAGGTTCCCCTCGCCGCAGTGGCATCCGCTCGACGGAGGCCGCTACCTCGGGACCGGTGTGGTCGACATCCTGAAGGATCCCGATTCCGATTGGGTGAACCTCGGCACCTACCGCGTCATGGTCCACGACGCCAAACGCGTGGGCGTGTACATCTCACCCGGCAAGCATGGGCGGCAGTTCCGCGACGCGTACTTCAAGCGCAAGGCGCCGTGCCCAATCCTGGTTGTCTGCGGCGTCGACCCGCTGCTTTTCATCGCGTCGACGCTCGAGGTGCCGCAGGGCGTCAGTGAGTACGACTGGGCCGGCGGGATCCGTGGCGAGGCGTACGAGGTCATCAGAGAGCCGGTCACCGGTCTGCCGATGCCGGCTTCCGCGGAGATCGTGCTCGCGGGGTTCCTCCATCACGACAAGAGCGCGCCCGAGGGTCCGTTCGGCGAGTGGACCGGCTATTACGCCTCGGGCTCGCGCGCGGAGCCGGTCCTCGAGGTTGAGGCCATCTACCACCGCAACGATCCGATCATCCTCGGCGTCCCGCCAAACAAGCCGCCGTACGAGCCGCACCGCTACCGCGAATATTTGAGAAGCGCACTCCTTCTGCGCGAGCTCAAGGCGGCCGGCGTGCCCGGCGTCGTCGACGCGCACTGCTTCGGGGTCGGAGGCTGCCGCCTCCTGAACGCGGTCTCGATCGAGCAGCGCTACGCGGGGCACTCCCGGCAAGCCGGACACGTCGCCGCGATGTGCCGCGTCGGCGCGTACCTGGGCCGCATCGTCATCGTGGTGGACGAGGACATCGATGTCACCGACATCAACGACGTCATGTGGGCCGTGCTGACCCGTTCGGATCCCGAGCGCTCCCTCGACATCATCAACCGGGCCTGGTCCGGCCCGCTCGATCCGGCCATCGCGCCGGACGTCAAGGGCCACAACTCGCGCATGATCATCGACGCGACGCGGCCGTGGGAGTGGCGCGACAAGTTCCCGATCGCGATCGGGCCGGACGCCGAGACGAAGCGTGAGACGCGCAAGAAGTGGGGTCACATCCTCGCGCCGCAGGCAGCGCGGGAGACGGTCGCGCGTTGAGCACCGAGCCACGCTTCCTGGTCGATCCGTATAAGGAGTGGGTCGGTAAGGAGGCGATCCCGGTCCACGAGGGATTCGGGCTCGATCTCCTCGAGCTCGACGTCGCGCCGTGGCCACGACTGGAAGCGAAGGGCGCGTTCGCGCATCTCACCGGTCGAGGCGACTTCGTCGACATGCAGGTCATCGAGATCGCGCCCGGAGGAAGGACCGCGCCGCAGCGACACCTGTACGAAGAGGTCGTGTACGTTCTCGCCGGCCGCGGAAGCACAAGCGTCGAATCGCCGTCGGGCGAGCGGCACTCCTTTGAGTGGCAGACCGGGAGCCTGTTCGCGATCCCGCTGAATGGCTCGTACCGCCACTACAACGGGAGCGGGGCCGAGCCCGCCCGGATCGTTGCGGTCACGGATCTGCCGCTCATCCTCAACGTCTTCCGCGACGAGGACTTCATCTGGAACAACCCGCGGGCGTTCCCCGACCGCTTCGGCGGGGGCCGCCAGTTCCGTGGCGATGGCACGTTCCTCCCGATGCGGCCCGGCCGGCACATGTGGGAGACGAACTTCGTCCCTGACCTCCGGACCTTCGAATTGAAGGAGTGGAAGGCACGTGGTGCGGGCGGCAGCAACATCATGTTCGTGCTCGCCGACGGCACCATGCACGCGCACATGTCCGAGATGCCGGTCGGCACCTACAAGAAAGGGCATCGCCATGGCGCCGACTTCCACGTATTCGCGGTCACCGGCGAGGGCTACAGCCTCTACTGGTGGGAGGGTGAGAAGGAGCTGCGACGCTTCGACTGGAAGCGCGGCTGCGTGTTCGCGCCGGCCGACCGCCTCTTCCACCAGCACTTCAACGCCTCGCCAGAACCGGCGCGATACCTCGCGGTCGCGTTCGGCGGCCTGCGCTACCCCACGGTGGCCGACAAGCGCGCCACCTTCATGGGCATGGACGTGAGCGTCAAGGAAGGCGGCCGGCAGATCGAGTACGAGGACGAGGACCCGCGCATCCGCCGGATCTACGAGGACGAGCTGCGGAAGCGCGGCATCCCGTCGCGGATGGACGCGGTCTTCCAACCCGCCTGACCAAAACCCACCGTCACGACGACGAGGCCATCGATCCCGCGGCTCTCGCGGGCGAACTCGAAGAAGGTCAGCCCGACGACGTCGTCCTCCGAACGGTCGGGATCGACATCGGCTCGACGACGAGCCACGCGATGTTCGCTCGCCTCAGGCTGCAGCGCCTCGCCGATTCGCTGTCGAGCCGTTACGTCGTCGTCGAGCGCGAGATCCTCCACCGCTCGCCCATCGTCCTGACGCCGTACGCAGTTGGCGAGCTCATCGATGCGGCCGCGCTCGAGACCGCAATCGCGGGCTGGTTTTCTTCCGCCGGGCTCGCCCGCGCGGATGTTGACACGGGCGCCGTCATTCTGACGGGTCACGCGCTCGCGACCCGGAACGCGCGGCAGCTCGCGAATCTCTTCGCCGACAAAGGCGGCGCGTTCGTCTGCGCGACGGCCGGCCACGCGCTCGAGGCGGCGCTCGCGGCGCACGGCTCCGGCAGCGTGGCGCGCTCGCGGCGGGAGCACACGACGATCCTCCACGTCGACGTCGGTGGCGGCACGACCAAGATCGCGCGGATCGACGACGGGGTCATCGTTGCGACCACCGCGGTCGGCGTCGGCGCGCGTTCCCGTGCCGCTGGCCGCGATCCCGCCGAGCGCAAGCGCATCGCAGACGAGCTCGCCGAGGTGATCGTCGCCGCCACCCGCGGCGCCACGGTGCCCGTGGATCTGCAGCTTCTCGAGGTGCTTCCGCGCGCCGCGGCAAGCCCCGAGCGGATCACCTTTTCCGGCGGCGTGTCCGAATACCTCGCGGGCCGCGAGCGCTCCGACTACGGCGACCTCGGGCGCGAGCTCGCCGATGCGATCGAAGCGCGACGCGGGGAGTTCCAAGCGCCACTCGAGGTCGTCGCGGATGGCATCCGCGCGACGGTCATCGGCGCGTCGCAGTTCGCCGTGCAGGTCTCCGGCAGCACGATCGGGATCGGCGCGCGACTTCCCCTGCGAAACATACCGGTCGTGCCACTCGGCGGCGCCGCGGTCCAAGGTTCCGGTCCGATCGCGCTCGCGGTCAAGTGGCAGGGCGAGCCGGAGTACGCGCGGATCCGAGCACTCGCCGAACGGATCGCCGCGGCGACGGACCGCCGTCCGCTCATTGTCGCGATCGACGGTGACATCGCGGCGACTCTTGCTACGGTCCTGCGAGAGGAAATGCACTTTGAAGGCGACCTCCTCACGCTCGACGGTCTCGAGCTCGGCGACCTGGACTACATTGACGTTGGCGAGCCGATCCCACCGAGCGGGGTCGTCCCGGTCGTCGTGAAGTCCCTCGTCTTCTTGGGAGAGAGCTGATGGATCTCTGGCCCGTGGCCGCGATCGCGATCGTCATCGGAATCCTCGCGTTCAGCATGACGAGCCGGATGCGGGACGACCGCGATGGTCGGCCGGGAAGCGATCTCAGGCCGCCGGGCGAGCCGGGCAATCTCGGCCGCGACGGCACCAATCTCGATATCTAGCGCTCGACGAGCGCCCCCGGCGGTGGCCGCTCGTCTCGGTCATGCCTTCTTCGGACCGCTCCAGCGCGGGAAGAGGTCATGCGTGACACCGAGCTGGTCGAGGGCTTTGCCCACGCTGTGGTCGACGATGTCGTCGATCGTCTTCGGAAGGGTGTAGAAGCCGGGCACCGGCGGCAGGATCGTCGCGCCATAGAGGGACAGCTCGTGCATCGCCTTGAGGTGGCCGGCGTGGAGCGGCGTCTCGCGGACCATGAGCACAAGCGGGCGGCGCTCCTTCAGGTGGACGTCGGCCGCGCGCACGATGAGATTGTCGCTGAGCGAGTGCGCGATCGCGCTCATGGTGCGGATGCTGCACGGCGCGACGAGCATCCCCGACGTCATGAAAGAGCCGCTCGCTAAAGCCGCAGCGAGGTCGTTCTCCTCGTACTGCACGTGCGCGAGGGCTAGGACCTCGGACACCTTCCGCCCGGTCTCGTATTCGATGGTGGCACGCGCGCCTTTCGAGACGATCGCGTGAATCTCGATCGACTTGTCCGCACGGAGCGCTTCCAGCGACCGGATTCCGTAGATCGCGCCCGATGCGCCGGAGAGCGCGACGACGATCCGCCGGGTGGCGGTCACGCCGGTCGCTAGCCTGTGCGCGCGGGGCGGTGGCGCGCCCGGGCCACGATCGCCGCCTGCTCCTGCGTGGCGAGCCAGCGGCGTAGTCGTTTTTCGAAGTCCCTGAGGTGCTCGAGCATCAGCTTGCGCGCGGCCTCGGGATCGTGCGACCGGATGGCGTCGAGGATCTCCTCATGCGCTTTCTGCGTCGCCTTGGCCGAACGGACGTCGCGCATGTCGTGCAGCGTCTGCACGAGCAGGTCGCGGTACGCGGCGACCGTCGCCGCCAGGAGCTCGTTCTTCGCGGCGTCGGCTACCGCGACGTGGAAGTCCATGCTCGCCTCGGTGTGCGGGGCCTGCTCGCGGACGACGGAGCGACCCTTCTCCACGGTCTGCTCGATGCGTTTGAGGGCTGCCGCATCCGCGCGCTCGGCTGCGAGCTCGCACGTCGCCGTCTCGACGACGGTGCGCGCCTCCGCGACACCGGACAGGGTCATGCGGCGGAGCAAGATCATCGTCGAGATCGACTCGGCGACCTGGTCGACGTTTGTCTCGCTCACGAATGCGCCGCCGCTCGCCCCCACCTTCACATGGACGAGGCCGCGCGCCTCGAGCACGCGAAGCGCGTCGCGGACGGTGATGCGCGAGACGCCGAACCGCTCGGCGAGCTCCCGCTCGGATTCGAGGCGATCGCCGGTCTTGAGGTCCCCGTCGAAGATCTTCCGCTCGATCTGGGAGACGATCTCGCCCGACGCGCGGGCCTGCCGGATCGGGGTGAAGGCGACGCCAGTCATGCCGTCGCCGCGGCCTTCTGCTTGGGCGCCGACGCATCCTCCAGGTACACGACGTTGTCGTAACCGAGCTGCTTGAAGAGGCGGTTCTGCGCCGAGAGGAAGAGGAGCCGCTCGCTGCCGTCGTTTACGTGCTGGTGCACGGTGTTCTGCGGGATATAGAGGAGATCGCCGGCCACAAAGTCCCACCGCGATGGTTCCTCGGCGATGCGCGCGTAGTACCTGTCGGCGATCTCCGCTTCGACATCCCAGTGGAGGCTGTGACCCCGGCCCTCCATAACGTAAACGGCCTCGTCGGCCATGTGCCAGTGCTTCGCGCTCTTGCCACCAGGGGCGATCTCCTGCTGGTAGACATCGACGCTGTTCGTCCGCACGTCGGTGCGGTCGGGTGACGAGATGATCCTTACCCGGCCGTCGCGCGTCGCCTCCCAGCGCGTGTCGCTCTTCTTCACGACCTTCTTCTTCCGAGCGGCCCCGGGCGTCCAGAGCTTCGACCAGTCCTCGCGCGCGCCAAAGCCCTTTGCATCGAATGGTCCACTCCGGCCCTGCTGCCACAGCCCCATCGCCATCCAGTTGGTCTTCGCTTTCATGACCAGGGCGAGGGCGCGCACATCCTTGTTCGCGTTGTAGTGCTTGTGCACGCAGTCGGTGTGTACGATCGCGAAGTCGTCCTTCTCCCAGTCGTAGCGCACGCCATCGTGGATCTCGTAGCCCTTGCCCTCGAGGATGTAGAAGCACGCCTCGTTCTGGTGCCCGTGGCCGTGATTCGCGCCGCCGGGGAGGAGCTCGACGAAGTGGACCTGGAGCGTCTGGGTCAGAAAGGGATCGTCGCCCGGGCCCAGCATCCACGAGGTCCGCGACTGGTCGGAGTCGCCGGAATGGCCGACGCTCGCGTCGTCGACGACGGTGCCGGCACGGCGCACGCGATCCGCGGCGCGCTGACGGCGGCGGAACTCGCCGAGCCCGTAGGTCTCCGAGGAGAGCCCGCGAAGGAAGATCCGACCCTCGCCCTCAGCCACGCGCACCTCCGAAAAGCGTCTTTCGGGTGAAAGGTATAACAATCAGACGATTCGGGCGGGAGGATGTTCTTGAGCGCGCGCTACGGCTCCGATGTGATCGTCGACCTGCTCCAGGGCTTCGGAATCGAGTACGCGGCGCTGAATCCGGGAGCCACCTATCGCGGCCTCCACGACTCCATCGTCAACTACGGAGGCAACAAGCCCGAGATCGTGACCTGCACCCACGAGGAGATCGCCGTCGCGATCGCCCATGGCTACACGAAGGTGACCGGCAAGCCGATGGCCGCGATCGTCCACGACGTCGTCGGGCTGCTCCACTCCTCGATGGCGATCTACTACGCGCACATCGACCGCGTGCCGATGCTGGTGCTTGGCGGGACCGGACCGATCAATCGCAGCATGCGCCGACCGTACATCGATTGGATCCACACCGCGTTGGTGCAGGGCAACGCAGTGCGCGACTTCGTGAAGTGGGACGACCAGCCAGCCAGCGTCGCCGACTTCGGGCCGTCCTTCGCGCGCGCGTACCGGATCGCGACGACCGAGCCGGCCGGGCCGGTCTACCTCTGCTACGACGCCGGCCTCCAGGAGGGTGCGCTCTCGCATCCGGTCAGCGTGACGGCCGAGATCGAAGCGGCGCGGCCCACCGCGGCCCAGGCCGATCCCGCCGCCCTGACGGCGGCCGCCGAGCGGATCGCCAACGCGGAGCGTCCGGTCATCGTCGCCGAGTACACCGGCCGGCACCCGGAGGCGTTCCGCGAGCTCGTCGCGCTCGCGGAGCTCATCGGCGCGCCGGTCATCGATCTCCAGGCGCGGCTCAACATGCCGGCGCGCCACGCTCTGAATTTCACCGGCTCCGAAGCTGTGCTCAAAGAGGCCGATCTGGTCCTCGCGCTCGACATGGGCGATCTCTCCCGCGCGCTGAACCGGCTCGATCGCACGACGCACGAGAGGCAGAGCCGCATCGCGGAGGGCTGCGCGATCGTCGATATCGGACTCATGGAGCTGCGGTCGAGCAAGTGGTCCGAGGATATCGGCCAGTTCCAGCCGGTCGATCTCTCCATCGTCGCCGACACCCGCCTTGCGCTACCGGCGCTCCGTGCGCTCCTCGAGAAGCGGCGCTCATCCAAATGGGCCGAGCGCGGCGGTCGTCTCGAAAAGGAGAACGCCGGGCTCCGTTCCGATGTAGAGAAGCACCGCCGCGAGAAGTGGGACGCGTCGCCGCTCGAGCCCGCCCGCCTGGCGAGCGAGGTGTGGGACGCGATCAAGGGCGAGGACTGGGTGCTCACCGCGAATGACCTCGAGGACTGGGCCTGGAAGCTCTGGGACATCGACTCGCCCGCGCGCTGGCCCGGGCGGAGCCTGGGTACGGCGACGCAGATCGGGATCTCCATCGGGGTCGCGCTGGCGCATCGCGGCGACGGAAAGCTCATCGTCGACATCCAGCCCGACGGTGATCTGCTCTTCGATCCGGGCGCGCTCTGGACCGCCGCGAACATGCGGCTCCCGATGCTCGTCGTCATGTACAACAACCGCGCGTACTACAACGACTGGGAGCATCAGCTCCGGGTCGCCG
>VBEY01000272.1 GCA_005889295.1 Chloroflexota bacterium
CGATTGCCGAAGACCGGCGCGAATACCAGATGAATCCGATGACCAGCTTCCGACCTTCCCCATCGCCAAGATCGGCGACGGGCCGATCCTAGTCGGCCGGACCGCCCACGCGCTGCATGCGGAAGATCAGCTCCCAGGTGTTGAACACGCCCCAGACCAGGCTGAGGATCGCGATGGCCGCGCTCAGATAGATCGCCCACGTCTCGCCGGCGGTCACACCGATCGCGCCGGTCAGCGAGATGGCGATCAGGACGAAGCCGGCGGCGAACTGGCCCATCGTCACCCGACGGTCATAGCCGACACCGGTCGCACGGAGACCGCTCCGCGCGGCAGCGGCGAACGGAAGCAGCGCCGCGACGTTCAAGCCGATCAACTCGGCGCCGAACGCGGTGAGGCTCTGGGGCAAGAGCGCGAGGAATCCGAACGCCAGGGCGACGACGTACCCCAGGAACACGGTCCGCGCGACTGACCGCAGCTCAGCGTTGCGCTGGTCGTTAAGCGCACGGATGTGGATCGACAGCGCGACGAAGAGCAGTCCGAGCAGCCCGGCCGCCGCAGTGACGAGCGCGACGTTGAAGTCGTGCCAGAGGACAAGCTCCTCGGACACTAGAGCAGCTCCATCCGCGACCGATCCCCCATCGCGCCGACTCTAGCGATACGCGACGGTATGCTGCGCCCGCCGGGTGAA
This sequence comes from Chloroflexota bacterium, assembly GCA_005889295.1. Classification (GTDB taxonomy): domain Bacteria; phylum Chloroflexota; class Limnocylindria; order P2-11E; family P2-11E; genus 3-1-20CM-2-70-9. The sequence goes on from VBEY01000272.1 coordinate 689, forward strand.
TCGTGATATGCGCGTGCTCATCAGCTACGGCGTGGCGATCGCGGTGGTCGCGGCCGCTCTGGCCGTGAAGTACCTCTTCAGCGACCTCGGATCGGAGCACTCCTTCGTCCTTCTTCCTGCGGCGGTCATCGTCGCCGCGTGGTACGGCGGACGCGGGCCTGGTCTCCTCGCGGCGGTGATCGCGGCGCTCGGCGCCGACATCCTGTTTCTGCCGCCGGCGGGTATTGGGATCCTCGGTGACGATCTGTTCGCGCTCATTGCTCTCTTGGTCGAGGCGATCCTCATCGTCGAGATCACCGTCCGGCTTCGCAAGGCTCGCGAGGTCGCGCGCACTGAGGCCGCGTCGGCCGAGGTGGCGCGTCGGGAGGCCGCCTTCGGGTTGCGTATGCGAGAGGAGCTGCTCACCTTTCTCTCGACGAAGCTGCAGCGGCCGCTCATCGGCATGGTCGACGGCCTCATCGCCGCGCGGTCCGCGGTCGAACGCGGCGAGAGCGCGCGAGCGATGGCGGCGCTGGACGGCCTCGCCAGCGAAGTGCGCGTACTCCAGCGGACCACCGAGCATTGGGTTGCCGAAGCCGGCTCGAAGCCGGAAACGGGCTAGAGGACCCCGAGCACTCTCCGCGCGAGCGTGCGTAGCGATGCGGCGGTGTCGGGCGCCAGATCGCGGCGTGCGTGACGCTCGAGCGCGCGAATCGCGCGTTCGACGTGGAGGTCATCGTCGAGCGCGGTGAGCACGTCGTGCGTCGCGGCATCGTCTTCGATGGGGCCGAGCCTGCCCCGGCCCAAGAAATCGGCAAGCGCGCTCGCACGTTCGCGCGCCCGGGTGAGCCGCGCCTCATCGTGGTCGAACGCTCGCCGGTAATGGACGTCGAGGAGGTACAGCCGCAGGGCTTGCGGCGAGGTCTTCTTCAGAACATCGCGCACGAAGACCATGTTGCCGTCCGACTTCGACATCTTCGCGCCGCCGAGCCGCATCGGCGCCACGTGCACCCAGTGCCCGACGAATCGTTGGCGGAGCCCGTGAGCCGCCTCGCTTTGCGCGATCTCGCATTCGTGATGCGGGTAGAGGAGATCGCTACCGCCGCCGTGAATGTCGATCGGAAACCCAAGGTGCCGGTCGGACATCGTCGAACATTCGAGATGCCACCCCGGTCGGCCCCGCCCGAATGGGCTCGGCCAGGTCGGGCCTTCCGTCACGCGGCGCCACAGAGCGAAGTCGAGGGGCGATCTTCTGCTCGGGTCGTCGAGCCGCGCGTCGTCCTGCGACGCCAGGATCCGCCGCATCTTCTGAGGCGAGTAGCGCGAGAGCTGACCGAAACGCGGGAACGTCGAGACGTCGTAGTAAAGCCCACCCCGCGTCTCGTAGGCGTGCCCGCGGCGTCGCAGGCGCTCCGCGAGCCGGATCATCGCGGGAATCTCTCGCGTCGCATGCGGCATCACGTCCGGCTTCCGCCAGCCGAGACGGCGCATGTCCCCGAGAAACGCGCGCTCCTCACGCCGTCCGAGCTCGCGCCAACCGACCTTATCCCTCGCGGCACGCTGCAGGATCGACTCGTCGAGGTCGGTGATGTTCTGGGCATAGCGGACGCGTTGCCCGCGGACCTCGAGAAGCCGCGTGAGCACGTCGAAAACGACGAACGTGCGGGCGTGACCCAGGTGTGTGGTGTCGTACGGGGTCACGCCGCAGACGTACATCGTCGCGATGCGACCGCGAGGATGAAAAGTGAAGGTGCCGCGCCGCCGCGTGTCGTAGAGCCATAGCACCTGCGGTGGACGATATCCTCGCGCGCGGTGCCCCGCTCGCTCGATCCTGAAGCGATCCTCTCGGTCCTGCAGCGCATCGCGCTGCCGCCGACCGCTCCGTACCACGAATGGGCGGTGCTGGACGCGATCCGCGGCGAGCTCGAGCGGGGCGGTATTTTGACGACGACCGACTCGTTCGGGCAGGTTCATGCGCGCGTGGCGGCGGGCGCGGCGAAGCGCGCGCTCATCTTCGCGGCGCACACCGATCACCCAGGATTCGAAGTCATCGAAGCGTCCGGCAAGACCGGAAGGGCCCGGGTGCTAGGCGGATTTCGCCAACGCGTGTTCCCGTCCGATGTAGCCGTGACCGTCCACGACGACGCCGGCGGGGCCTCGTTCGCGGCGATCCTGAGCGAGCCGGTCACCGACATCGAACCGCTGCACAACTCCACCACGGTGTGCCGGATCCGCGCCGAGGCGGCGCTCTCCGTCGGTCAGTTCGCGATGCTCGACCTCCCAGCGGCCGAGGTGGCGGGGGACGAGGTCCGCATGCGCGCCGCCGACGACATCGCCGGATGCGCGCTGATCGTCTCGGTGCTCCTAGCGCTACTGGACGAACGAACGCCGCACGATGTCCACGCGCTCTTCACACGGGCCGAGGAAACGGGGCTGTACGGCGCGCGCCTCGCGGCCGAGGACGGACTCCTGCCGCGCGACGCGTACATCGTCTCGGTCGAGGCGAGCCGCGCGCTTCCCGGAGCCGAGGCTGGCAAAGGCATCGTCGTTCGCGCGGGCGACTTCCACAACACGTTCAGCAACGAAGCCGAGCGCTACCTGCGTGTCGCGCGCGAGCGACTGGCGGAGCGCGGCATCCCCACCCAGCGGGCCCTGCTCGTAGGCGGCACCTGCGAGGCGTCTTCCTTCGTCCGGCTCGGCTGGACGGCGACGGGCATCGCGCTACCGAACGTCAACTATCACAACGCGGGGGCAGATGGCGGTTTCGCGCCGGAGATCGTGCGGCTTGGCGATCTTCTGAGTGGGATCTCGCTCGGCGTCGAGGCCGCCCTGGCTGCCGGCGAGGACGCGGATGAGTCCTGGTGGCCCGACGTTCAGGTGACCCCTGCCGCCATCCGGGATCGGCTCAAGCGCGGGCGGCCGAAAGGCTGATATCCATTTCTGGGTAGTGGGGCAATTTGAAGTGTCAGCGAGGTTTCGCAGTCGCCGCGCGGTGAATGCAAGATGTGCCGATGTCATGCGGAGATGTCCTATGGCCGCTTCAGGCACGCGACTACCAAGATGCGTGGATTCGGTGGGACAGAGCTGGTTATGAACGTCATGTCGCAAAACGCCCCGAGACCGCCGGTTGGCACCAAGCCATCGGACAGACGCTGGCAGATCCAGACCTTGTTGTTGAGCTACCGGGCGGAGGCACCGGCTACTATCGGAAGGGCGTGGTGACCGGTAAGCAGCGCAACTGCTTTCTTTACGTCATCGTTCGCTGGTATGGAGCGTTGGGTGACATCGCCACAGCGTTTCCGGTGACCAAGACCCAGCCCTACGAGAGACTGGTGAGGTTCCGCAAGTGACCGCCGAGCCAGCTTTCTTCAAGGAATTGGTCTACGACCCGAATAGCGACGTGCTCCAACTATGGGCTGTGGCGGGTCCCCTGCCCCCATCCCTCAACGTTGATATGGAGGATGGTCTCTTCCGAGTCGTAGATGTCGATGACGAGAATCGCCTTCTCGGCTACGAGATTGTGAACTTCAGGTACTACGTGAGCCTCCATCCCGCTTGGCGACCGCTATTGGAGACCTTTGAGCGCCTGCCGGGGCGCAGCCTCACCCTCCAAGAACCAAGCCCGGGGGCTGGTCTGCGGGAATTACTACACGCGTAGTAGGAATTGGACCCACATCGCTATGTCACACTCGCTTTATGCCTAAGCGCCCAAGCGCCGACCCGAACAAAGCGGCCTTCGATCTGGTCGAGCGTGTCGCCGCGATGGGCGAGACGAAGAAACCAGCACCGTCAGTAGCATCAACTGAGCGCCGTTCAATCAAGAAGGCTAAAAAGCCAGGACGCTAAGCATCGGGTAAGGCCGTGTCCGGCCTGTAGGTCCGCAGGATGAACGACGCCATCAGCGGAACCGCGAACAGGTACTTACCCCTGCGGTCTTGATAGATCAGACCCTGACCCATTAGCGCAGCGAGCATTTGGTTGACGTGACTCGAAGAACCGAACGGTTTGGTAAGAAGAGCTTTGGCGCGGGTCACAACTTCTTGAATCGTGAATTCGCCCTCGTCTTCGGAA
>VBEY01000273.1 GCA_005889295.1 Chloroflexota bacterium
CATCACGATCAGCGGCACGCGCTGACCGGTCGTGTAGTTCACGGGCGTGTACACGTAATAGGTCCGTGAGCCGGCAGATCCGCTGTACGTGTACTGGTTGAAGGTGCTAGCCGCCGCTGCGGCGGGGCGCGCCCCGAGCTGCAAGGTCAGCGCGATGATCGCCGCGACGACCAGGGCGATCCCGGTTCGTCCAGGGTGGCGGCCGGTACGGCTGCCAACCACGAGCTGGATGGCGGTCAGAAGACCCTCCCGATCCTTGGCCCGACCCCGGATCGCCGGTCATTTGCGCACATCTAGAGCGGGCAGTCAACCAGGGGTCAACATAATCGCTTGGACGTCTGGCTGACAGCACAGGGTGGCGCGCGATCACTCTCGGAAGCGGAGTCCGTCCCAGGTCTTCCCCGGGTAGGCATCGCGGCCCGTTTGTCGATTCCATGGGGGCGTTGTTCGTCGTTGTAGCGCAAGGAGGCAAATGAAGCTGCTCTTCGCCGCTGTCATCCTCGGCATATGCCGCGAGAAAGGATCGACCGATGCCAACATCCACTGAAAGCTCAGCCTCGGAACTCCTTCGGAAGGTCCCGCCGGCCGTGCGTCCGACCGTGCAGGCGGCGCGCCGGACGGTCAGGGCCGTGGCCCCGAAGGCGAAGGAGATCGCCTATCGGAGTCAGCCCCCGCGATCGAGTCGATCGATGTGGAAGCTCCTTCGCTACGCCATCGACGACCTCTATGTGGTCGCGATCGGCACGTTCCCGGATCACGTGTCCGTGTTCTTCCCCCGCGGCCGCGAGCTCGATGATGGGAGCGGGCTGCTCGAAGGCGGTGGGAAGGAGTTCCGATTCATCACGCTGCGCTCGCCCGCAGACGCCTCGCGGCCTGCGGTGAAGCGCATGGTGCGCAAGGCCTTCACGCTCGGCCGTGGTTCAAGCCGAGGCGAGAAGCGTTAGCCGGCGGGGGTATCCGCCGGCGCTCGTAGTGGCCGATCGTCTACGCGCGAGGGCGATGGCAATCGGACGCAATCGCAGCGCGGACGCTCTTCCAGCAGCGACCGGTCCCAGCCGCCCTGGTCCGCGGAGACGTCGTATGTGCTTTGCAGGAAGGTCAGGAGCGCGGCCGCGGGATCTGCGGCCGTTCGAACTGCCTCGTACGGCAGGATGAATTCGCTCCGCGTGGCGACCCACTGGGCGGACTCGGGTCGAATCGTCGCGCGAGCGAGACCGGCAGGCGCCGGCATCGCGTAGGAGTAGAACTCGGCTTCTGGCGAATCATCGCGGCCGGGCCAGAAACCAGCGGCGATCAGCTCGTGTGAGTACGCCTCGTGCATGACGTGGATGTGCACGTTCGGCGCGCTCCCGCCCGTATAGGCTGGCCCGCGCCGGCCGGAAAAGCGCGCGCTCGCGAGATCGAATCCTCCCCAAAAGAACTGCGTGGGGCTCGCTTTGCCGAGGAAGTCGGCCCGGAAGCGGTCGAAGACGAGCTGCGTCTGGATCAGGATGGTCTGAAACCGTCGCACCTTCTCGCGGTCATAAGGGCGGACCACGCGGTCCTCGAGGAATGGGACGACCGCTGGGACTTCGACCGGGACCGGCACGATGCCAGGGTCACCTACGCCGAGCTGAGCCAAGGTTTCGAGTACCTGCTCATAGAAATGCGCGACCGACATGGGAAGCAATGGGATCGCGGACCGGCCACCGCGGCTCGTGACGATGACGAGCTCATGGTCGACAAAGTCGAAGTCGATCTGGAATGCGTCGTTCCCGTTTGGGATCAGCGATGTCGTGAGTCCCCGCGGCGTCACGAAGAGAGTCGAATTCCACCAGTGGTTCATGAGGGGCGTCAGCGCCAGGCGGATCTTCCCGACGACCTGAGTCCACATGTGGACCGCGTGCAGGGTGTCCTTCCACTCCGCATATGCGAGCGGAGGCCACGCTTGCGTCAAGGGCACGCCGAGCTCAAGAGGTCGCTCGTGTTAGAACCTCCGGCGGCCTGGGCTATGCGTGCGGACTGGATGCCGAGTGGCCTGAACGGTGGGGTCGCTTGCGCGTTCGGACTTGCGAGGTGCAGCGTGTAGCAGCCGGCGAAGATGGTCGTGCTGCCATCCGCGTTGGATGCGGTCACGACGGTGGGCACACGGTAATAGGTCTGACCCGCACCGACGTCACTCGTCCCGGGCTTGGTCAGCAGCGCGACGGACTTGGTACTCGCGTACCCAGCCGCGAAGGGCGCGAAGGCGGAGAGCTGCGGCGCGCCGGCCTCCCAGTATCCGTAGGCACGCGCGTATTCCTTTCGGTTGACGGCGTTGTAGTAGGAGCGGATCAGCTCTTCAGCTCCACTGCGGTCATCGAGGTAACGCGCCGCGTCGATGCCGGTCCCGGGTGCACCCCACGGGAGCGGCGTGCTGTTCGCGCTTCCGCATACGGTGGCGAGCGCGCTGCGCGCCGCCGCGGCGCTCGCGACGCTGGACAGCTGTCCCGTCTGGATCGCCATGGGCTTGAACGGGGGATCCGTCTGGATCTCCGGCCGGGCGAGGTGAACGGTATAGCAGCCGACGAAGCTCTGAGCGCCCGCGGTCGTCGTCGAGAAGACCGCCGCGGGAATGCTCCAGTACAGCTGTCCCGCGCCGGGACTCCCGCCGACGGTGCCGAGCTCCACCTGCACAGATGTCGTGTCTGCAAATCCCTTATCGAAGACATCAAAGCTTGGAAGCGTCGCGCTCGGCTCCCAGTAGCCGAACGCGCGGAGGTACTGATGGCGGCCGATTGCGTCGTAATACGAACGGATGACCACGTCGGGGTTGCCACGGTCATCCAGATACGCGCTCGCCGGAGACGGCGTCGGGACGACGGTCGGCTGCGCCGCGGCGGTCTGGGTCGGCGACGCAGTTGGCGTGGGGCTGGGACTGCCGCCGGCCTGTGGCGCCGCGCCGCAAGCGACCGTCAGAAAAGCGACGAGGATTGCGACGACCGCACCGATCCGCTGAATCGTCATGTAGACGACAGTACCGGACTTCTTTCCCCATTCGAGAGCGCGTAGTCGGCGAGGCTCACAGCCGTCCTTGGATCATCGCGAGTGCGAGCGGCTCGGGTACTCCTCGGGAGTAGTGATCGCCTTCGATCGCCCGTACTTCGAGCTGGGTCTTTGACCGCATGGACCAGTACGCTGATTCCCTGTCTGTCACCGATGCAGCATGAGCCAGCGCCCGCCCGAAGCCGCGCGCGGCGCCGGGCTGACGTCCTGGCCAAGCTGGAGAGCGAGGTAGATCTCTGGGTCGCCTCGGCCAGCGCCGAAGGAGACGCGTACCTTGTCCCGTTGTCCTTCGCCTGGGACGGGACTCGGTTGACGATCGCCACACCAAAATCGAGCGTGACCGGTCGCAACCTCGCCCGGCGCGGGTGGGCACGCGTCGCCCTCGGCCCCACCCGCGACGTCGTCATCATCGAAGGGCCAGTCGAGGTGATGCCGGTCGGCGAGGATGACGAGCTCGCCGCAGCCCACGCAGCGAAGGCCGGGTTAATGGCTTACGTAGCTATGCCTACTGGATCCGCCCGCGCGCCGCGATCTTCCATACGGCCTCGATCCGATCGTCGTGGACACCCACGAGGCGGTCGTGGAGATTGACCGCCGTGCAGACGTGATTGGGGACGATCGAGACGCGGTCACCCACACGAAGTCCTCCGGCGCTTTCTCCGAGTCCCAGTACGCCATGCTCCTCCCACACGCTCACCACGCGCGTCGACGGATCCGAAGCGAGATAGCCAAAACCGAGTCCGGGCTTCCACGACTCATCGGTGGATAGCGTCTTGCTGCCGGCATCAACGATGACGCGGTCGTCCGCTCGGCTGATTACGGTGGCTCGGGCGAAGAGCGCGACCTCGTCGGCGCGCATCACCCCCTGTGCAACGACGTTGGCGCAGCCGAAGAGGTACTGACCGGGCCGGATCTCAGTGACGCCCCGGACGCCTGCTGCGGGGAGCGCCGTGGGTGTGGATCCGGCGCTAACCTCGACGATCGGCAGACCCATAGAGCGCAGGTCCTCGGCAGCGGAGGCCAGGGCCTCGCCCTCCGCGCGTCCCCAGGTCTCGCGTGACTCGGCTCCTTCGGCGAACCCGCGGAATCCGCGGAAGCCGTAGACCCCGATGAGCTTGAGGCTCGGAAGGTCCGTGACCCGCTGCGCGAGCTCGCATGCGGGCACACCGGCACGCACGCCGGTCCGACCGATCCCAAGGTCGATCTCGAGCATGACCGACAGCTCGAGGCCGGCATCGGTCGCGGCCCGCGACAACAATTCCGCTCCCTCGCGACTGTCGACCGCACACCGCAGCGGCACGCTTCGGGCAAGTCGAGCGAGCCGCTCCAACTGGGCCGGCGCCACAACCTGATAAGCGACGAACAGGTCGTCGATGCCTGCGTCGGCGAACACTTCAGCTTCCGAGACTTTCGCCACCGTGATTCCGGTCGCGCCGGCTGCAATCTGAAGGCGGGCGATCTCCGGCACCTTATGCGTCTTGGCGTGCGGTCGCAGATGTACGCCGAGACCGCGCGCGGCTGCTGCCATCACGTCGATGTTGGAGTTCATCCGGTCGAGATCGACATAGAGGAAGGGCGTAGGCAGGTGGTCTAGCCTCAGGGTCTGAGTCACTTCTGCGATGCTACCGGCGAAGAACGTCAAGGGAGCCGGCGATGAAATGGATCACGCGCGAGCATCCGCGGGTCGACCGAGTCGCCTGCCCGTGGATCATCGAGAAGTTCGTCGACAAGCAGGCCGAGTTCATCTACGTGCCGTCCGATCAGGTCGCGGCGGAGGCAAAGAAGCGCGGCGCGACCCCGTACGACATCAAGGACGTGGAGCTCGGACATCAGGGGCCGGAGTGCAGCTTCGACGCGTTCGTTCACAAGTACGGGCTCGACAGTGATTCGGCAATGGCGTACATGGCCAAGGTCATCCGAGGCGCGGACACCGCCGACAAGACCATCACGCCCGAGTCGCAGGGCGTCGAGGCGATCCTGGACGGCCTTCGCCATCTCCACTATCCGGACGACCAGAAGCAGCGTGAGGCATCAGGGCCGGTACTCGACGCGCTCTACGCCTACTGCCAGAAGAAGGAGGAGTCGAAAGCGGCAGCGTGAACCTGCAGCGCCTCAGGATGCGGCCGGTTCCGACAGCTGCTGGAACGGTCCGCCCTTGTCGCCGACCATCACCCACGACTCGGAGATACGGCCGGCCACAATTCGGAAGATGTTGATCTGATACATGCGAAAGAGCCGACCTGTCGGTTTAAGCCCACGGTAGGGAGCCGCATGCGTCCCAGTGGTCAGGGTGAGCAT
>VBEY01000157.1 GCA_005889295.1 Chloroflexota bacterium
GGCGAGCTAGACGAAGATGGCCCGCACGATCCTGCACGACGCCGCCCTCGCGGACGGCTCGTCCGATTCGCTACGTCTCGGCGTCAGCGTCGCCATCGCCGACGGTCGGATCGAGGCGGTAGGCGCGAACGACGAGATCGACCGCGCGGGTGCCGCTGTGATCGACGCCGGCGGCGCGGTGATCGTCCCCGGGATGGTCGACTGTCACAGCCACCTCACGATGCAGGG
>VBEY01000158.1 GCA_005889295.1 Chloroflexota bacterium
GTCGCGCGCGAAAACGCCAGGCGGCTCGTACACGCCGGGGTGCTGTGGGCGCGTGATGTCGGCGCGCCGATGGCGGACGGCCGTCCGCTGTCGGTCGACGTCCGCGACGAGCTGTCCGGCAAGGCCGGGAATCCGTACATCCGCGTGGCCGGAACGTGGATCGGGAAGACGGGCTATCCGGACATGTGGGTCACCACGGATGACGATGGGCTCAAGAACGCGGCGCTCGCTCAGCTCCACCTGGGCACGGATCTGGTGAAAATCTACATGGACGCGCCGGGAGGGATGAAGGACTCGCCCTTCACCGTCGCCTCGGTGAAAGCCGCGACCGACGCCGTTCACGCTCGCGGCGCGCGTGTCGCATGTCACTCCGGCTATCTGGACGGAGCACGTGTCGCGGCCCTGGCGGGCGTCGATTCCATCGAGCACGGCTTTGAGCTCGACGACGACATCGCGCGGACGATGAAAAAGAACAACGTGACCCTCACCTCCACGCTGTCGGTGTTCGCGTCGTGGGAGACGTTCACCCGGACGACCGCCATCGAGCGCTTCACGAGTGAGGATGGCCGTCAGCGCATCGCGAAACGGAAGGAAGCCGCGTATGCGTCCATCGCGACGGCGAAGCGCGCCGGCGTACGGATCGCGACGGGCTCGGACTTCGGAGGCGGCTCCGTGCGGGCGGGCCATCTTGCCTGGGAGGTCGAGCTGCTGGTCGCGGCCGGGTTGACGCCGCGTGAGGCGCTCGTCGCCGCAACGCGCGCGGGCGGTGAGCTGCTCGGGGACGATCACGCCGGTCGCATCGAGACTGGCATGCCTGCCGATCTCGTCCTCGTGCACGGCGATCCCCTGTCCGACGCCCGCGCGCTCTGGCGGGTGTGGGCCGTGTTTCAGAGAGGCACGCGCGTCGTGTAAGGCGTCGTGAGCGGCGCTCAGCTCCGCGGGATCGACATCGCTCGCGAGACGTGCGCCGGGAGCTCGCGCCCGAGCCGTTCGCCGAGCCACCGACTCGTGGCGACGAGCTTGTCGAGGTCGACCCCCGTTTCGATGCCGATTCCGCGGCACATCCAGACGAGGTCCTCGGTGGCGAGATTCCCCCCGGCCATCTTCGCGAATGGGGAGCCGCCGATGCCGCCAACACTCGCGTCGAACGTCAGGATTCCTTCGGCCATGGCGGCGAGGACATTCGCAAGAGCTTGTCCGTAGGTGTCGTGGAAGTGGAAGGCGACTTTGGCGATCGGGACGTCGCCGCGGCGCAGCGCTCCCAGAAGCGCGGTCACCTCGCCTGGGGTTCCGACGCCGATGGTGTCGCCGAGTGAAATCTCGTCGCATCCAAAATCAAGCAGCCGTCGGCTCAAGTCGGCCACGAGAGGTGCCGGGGTCGGTCCGTCCCACGGATCCGCCACGACCATCGAGAGATATCCGCGCACGCGTACCCCCGCGGCCTTCGCGCGCGCGATCACGGGTTCGTAACCCGCGATCGCCGCGTCCCGCGATTGGTTCAGATTCTTTCGTGAGTAGCTCTCGCTCGCAGAGGCAAAGACCGCGATCTCGCGCACCCCGCACGCGAGGGCGCGCTCGAGACCGGTCTGGTTCGGAACGAGTGCGGTGTAGCGGACACCCGCACGAGGTTTGAGAAGCTTCATCAGCCTCTCCGCGTCGGCGAGCTGCGGCACGGCTTTCGCGCTCACGAAGCTGGTGGCTTCGATCGCGGTGTGACCCGACTCGGCGAGTCGATCGAGCAGCTCGAGCTTCACATCAGTCGAAAGAGTCCGGTCCTCGGCCTGAAGACCGTCGCGCGGCGCGACCTCGACGATGCTGATGCGCTCAGGGCTCGTTAGCGGCACGGCGCGCGTATCGTCGCACGGATGCAGCGGCCGAAAGGCAACGACGTGCGACGCGCTTCGTTCGATGGCCCGCCCGAGCTCGCCGCGTTCTTCCGCAATGGTCGTCTCGAGACGATCCCCGCCGGGCGCGAGCGGCGCCAGGCCGTCCTCGTCTACCTTTCGGGCAGGTTCGCAGCCGGCCGCGAGTACGGCGAGGACGAGGTCAATCGCGTGCTGCAGGCCGTGCACTCCGATCACGCCACGTTGCGGCGGTATCTCGTCGACGCCGGACTGCTCCGACGGGAGCGCGGCGTCTACCGGCGGGCCTGATGGAGTTCCAGGACGTCGTGCGCAAACGGAAGATGGTGCGAAGCTTCGAGGCCCGTCCGCTCCCGCGCGAGATCGTCGAGCGGATCGTCGCGAACGTGCAGAAGGCGCCATCCGCGGGCTTCAGTCAGGGATGGGGGTTCCTCGTGCTCGACGGAAAGGACGAGACCGCCCGCTACTGGAAGGAGCTGTGGCCCGAGGATCGCCGCCCAGGCTGGGGCTGGCCGGACCTCTTCAACGCGCCGCTTCTCATCGTGTGCCTCAGCAATAAGAACGAGTACCTGGCGAGATACGCCGAACCGGACAAGGGCTGGACCGACATGGACGAGAAGCGCTGGCCCGTGCCGTACTGGGACGTGGACACGGGAATGGCCGCTCTGCTCGCGCTCCTTACCGCCGTCGACGCCGGACTCGGTGCGGTCTTCTTCGGCGTGTTCGATCAGGCGAAGCTACGCGAGACATTCGGTATCCCGGATGAGTACACCGCAGTCGGGGTGGTGGCCGTCGGATACCCGAAGCCCGCTGATCGTCCGTCTCCGTCGCTCAAACGCGGGCACCGAGCGGCCGCGGACGTCGTGCGCCGCGGCCGCTGGTCCTAGGTCAGCGCGCCTTCGCGCCCGCCGAGCGCTCGCCCGCGCGGGACTTCGCGAACAGGCTCCGCATCTCGCGGTTGAAGGCCGGGATGTCATCGGGCTTGCGGCTCGTCACCCAGTTCCGGTCGACGAGCACCTCGCGGTCCTCCCACTCGCCACCGGCGCAGCGGATGTCGTCCTGGAGGGTGTAGTAGCTGGTCAAACGACGTCCTTTCACGAGCTTCGCCGAAACGAGTAACCAGGGTGCGTGGCAGATGGCTGCGATCGGCTTCCCCGCCGAATCGATCTGCTGCACGATCTCGCGCGCGGCCGTCTCCATGCGCAGCTTGTCGGCGTTGAGCGCCCCGCCTGGCAGAAGGACCGCATCGAATTCATCGGGGCTCGCATCTTTGAGCGCCATATCCACCGCGAACCGCTCGTCCCTTTCGTCGTGTTTCATGCTTTGGATCTCGGGCTTGGGCGCGATGAGCACCGTATCGGCACCCGCCTCCTCCAGCGCG
>VBEY01000117.1 GCA_005889295.1 Chloroflexota bacterium
ACCATCGAACGGTACGGCGGCACGGTCGCACGGCTCATGGGTGACGGCGTTCTGGCGTTCTTTGGTGCGCCGGTCGCTCACGAGGATGACCCCGAGCGGGCGGTCCGTTGCGGTCTCGAGATGGCCCGCGCGATCGACGAGCTTGGCGCGAGCAACGGCGGCGTCGGAATCCGCATCCGGGTTGGGATCAACACTGGGCCGGTCGTCGTCGGCATGGTCGGCACCGAAACCGCCCATGAGTACACGGCGATGGGCGATGCCGTGAACGTCGCCGCGCGGCTGCAGGCTCTCGCCCCGCCGGGCGGGGTGCTCATCACCGCAGCGACGCACCGCTTTGTCACGCCGCTCGTCGATGCACGCGATCTCGGTCCGCTCGAGCTAAAGGGCAAGACCGAGACGGTCCACATCTTCGAAGTCGTGGGGCTCAAGGCCGGCGCGACGACGACCCGCGGACTCTCCGGTATTCGTGCCCCGATGATCGGCCGCGATGCGCAGCTCGCGCAACTCCGGCAAGCGTTCCAGTTTGTCCGAGCGGGGCGTGGCCGTGTGGGGACGGTTCTGGGGGAGCCGGGTCTCGGGAAGAGTCGGCTCCTCGCAGAGCTTCGCGCGGGCATCGACCCGTCAGAAGGCCGCTGGATCGAAGGTCGATGTCTTTCGTACGGCGAGACGATTCCGTACCACCTCGTGATCGATCTCGTGCATTCGATGATCGGCGTCAGCGCCTCAGCGGACGAGCCGGAGGTACGCGGCGCGTTGGAGAGCCACGTCCGCGAGTACGTCGACGCCGAGGGCGAGGAGACGTTCGCGTACCTTGGCCATCTCCTGTCCCTCCAGCTGACGCCCGAGCAGCGTGCACGCGTCTCCGCTCTCGACTTCGAAACCGTCAAGCGGTACGTCGCGGCATTCGTTCAGCTGCTGCGGGGGCTGAGCGCGCGGGCGCCGGTCGTCTTTGTGTGCGAGGACCTGCACTGGGCCGATGCCGCCTCCGTCGATGTGCTGGTTCAGCTCGCGCCGCTCGTCGCGGACTCGCGCGTGCTCTGCGTGCTCACCTCGCGGATCGAACGGTCCTCCCGCGGCTGGCGCCTCATCACGGGGGCGCGTGACATGTTTGGCGACGCGCTGCTCGAGGTCCGCCTCGAGCCACTTTCGAGCGACGACAGCCGCACGCTTGTGGGAAGCCTGCTCCGCATTGAGTCGCTCCCGACCGCGACGCGCGACCTTATCCTGATGAAGGCGGAGGGAAATCCATTCTTCGTCGAAGAGGTCATCCGGATGCTGATCGATCGTGGCGCCATCGTGCGTGAAGGCGATCGCTGGACCGCGACGGACCGCGTCGCCACCGTCGAGATCCCCGACACGCTCCAGGGACTGCTCCTCGCGCGTATCGATCGGCTGACCCCCGAGAGCAAGCGGACGCTGCGTGTCGCCTCGGTGATCGGCCGACAATTCGGCGTCCGGATCCTGGGGCGGCTCCTCGAGGCGAAGACCGAATGAACCCGATCCCCGAGCTCGACAAGCTTGAAGCGAGCGGCCTGATCGTGCCCGTGCCCGTGCCCGAGCCTGACCTCGAGTATCTCTTCCGTCACGCCCTCGTCCAGGACGCCGCGTATGCGTCCCTTCTGAAGCAAGACCGGCGCACGCTCCACCGGCTCGCGGCCGAGACCCTCCTCGCCACCTACCCGGGCCGCGAGCGCGAGCTCGCCGGCGTAGTCGCGATGCACTTCGAGCAGGCCGGGGATGCGGTCGCCGCGACAGAGCACCTCGTGGTGGCGGGCGAGCACGCTGTCGAGCGCTTCGCCAACCGTGAGGCGCTCTCATTCTTCGAGCGTGCGCTAGCTCTGCTCCCGGTCGATGACCCGCGTATCAACCTGCGCCTCCGTGCGACGATCGGCAGGGCGAAGGTCGGCTGGTCGTTCACGGCATCGGCGAGCTACATCGATGAGCTCGAACGCCTTGTCGCTGATGTCGGCGAACGCGCGGAGCCGCGATTGGTGGCCGACGCCTACTTCTGGATCGCGTTCCTCCTTCGGTGGCGCGGCGAAGGGCCCGACAGCCCCGTGTTGCGTCGGGCCGTCGAGAACGCCGCGCGTATCAGCGAGACGATCGGCGATCCGATCGCGCAGGCGATTCCGAAGGCGTTTCTCGGCCTGGGGCAGATGTTCAGCGGCCGGCTGAGAGAGGGCACCCGCGACATGAACGAAGCTCTCGCGGTCATGGAGGGGAAAGCGGATCCGCTCTCAACGGCGATTCTTTCGGGGTTTCTCACGATGGGCTTCGCCCGGCTCGGCGAGTTCGCCGCCGCGGAGGAAAGCCTCGAGCGGGGCGACCGGCTCGCCGCGAAGGGTGACGAGATCGCGCGCCTCGATGCGATGCTGGCGCGGACAACGATCGACCTCGAGCGCGGCGATTTGAAGGAGGGCGCGGCGCGCGCCGCCGCTTGCGCCCTCAGGTCAGAAGAGCTCGGCGCGGCCGCATGCGGGGTCGGAGCGAACATGATGCTCGGTGTCGCGCGCCTCCAAGTGGAGGACGTGATCGGCGCAAAGGTCCCGGTCGAACGCGGTTTCGAGCTCTCGCTCGTAACGAACATGACGCCGATGCGGACGATCACGCGAGGCCTGCTCGGTGCGATCCACGGCCGCCTCGGCGATCTCCCGACCGCCGCCATCGACTGGAACGACGCACTCGCGGCCGCTCGAGGTATGGGCGACACCTACGGCGAGGCGGTCACCCTCTGGAACCGCGGTCGAACTCACGCGCGGCAGGCCGAGCCTGATCCGGCGGCTGCCCTCCAGGACTTCGACGCGGCGGCGGCTCTCTTCGACAAGATGGAGGCGCGGCCGGCGCTCGCACGAGTCCTTCGTGATCGGGCGCAGGCCCTGCGCGATCTTGGCCGCGTCGCCGAGGCCGACGAGGCCGCACTGCGTTCGCGAACGCTCGCGAGGGAGCTCGGTCTCAAGGACTTCAGCTGAGCTCAGTCACCCGTTCGAGTGGGGCCATGGCGCGCGAGAGCACCGCGGCGACGATCGCCGCGACCGGCAACGCCAGCCCGGCAGTCGCGATGAACGGTAGGAGCGGGTCCGCCTCATAGAGGAAACCGGCGACCGTGCCTCCCGCGCCGAAGCCGAGCGCGAACGCGACCTGGTACGTCGCGTAGCCCTGTGCCGCTCGTGCGGGTGGAATGATCCGCTCGACCGCTGAAGCGACGACGGGGTTCGCCGCCTGCGTCGCGCCAAGGAGCAGCGCCGCAAGTCCGACGAGCGGTTCGGCCCGACCGGAGAGCGTCATGAGCACACTGGCCGCGGTCATCACGCCAGCCGCGCTGAGGAGGGCCGGCACCGCGCCGATCGCGTCCGCGAGCCGGCCGGCCGCCACCGCAAGACCGGCCGCACCGACGGAGACAAGCCCGAGATAGATGCCGAGCCGATCGAGGGGGATCGCGGCGACATCGCGCAGATACACCGGAAGGAACGCGAGCGAGACGATCGAAAGCAGCGCCGCGAAGGGCGTGATCGCGAGAAGGATCCAAAACGTGCGCGGTGGCCGGAACGGGCCGCGCTCCGAGTGCGGCGGAACGGATCGCAGCCCGAACGTGAGAGCCGCGGAGGCGGCGAGCAGCGCCGCCGCGATCGCGATGGCGACGCGGAACCCGAACGACGCCGCGATCACCCCGGCGAGCGGCGCCCCGATGATGTTGCCCGCGAAGTACGCACCGAGCACGATCCCTAGCCCGCGGCCGAGCTCGGCGCGCGGCGTCGTCGAGGTGACGTACGCGATGATGAGCGGCAGACCCGCGGTCCCGGACCAATAGAGCGCTGAACCGACGAACGCGCCGCGCCAGTCGGTGAGCGGCACGAATGTGGCGACGCCGAGCGCCGCGCAGAGCCACGCCGCCGTGATCACCGGCTTGCGACCGATGCGGTCGGCGAGATAGCCGGCAGGCAGGAAGCAGAGCACCGCGACGAGGTTTCCCGCGCCGAAGACGATCCCGATGTCCTGCGCGCTCGCGCCGAGGTCACGAAGGTAAAGCGGCCACACCGCCGAAAGAAGCCCGAACCCGCACCCGAACAGCACCTGGGCTCCGGTCAGGAGCCAGATGTCGCGCGAAAGCTTCAGCTGCGTCCCTTCACGATCCCGCGAGCGCGGCGCTCCTCGAACTCGGCGCGCGCTTTGCGCAGCACGTCGGGATCGGCGAGCACATCGATCGCGGTGAGCGCAAGCGCCTTCGCCGCGAGGAGCGCGTTCTCGTGCGCCTCTTGCTGGACGACGGCCTCGCGGAACGCGGTCGAGTGGCCGGGGATGGGCTCTTGCGATATCGCGATATAGGGGTGTATCGCCGGAAGCACCTGCATCACATTTCCCATATCGGTCGAGCCGACGCGCTCGTCGTCACGCGCTTCAAAGACCTGGACCCCGAGCGAGCGCATGTGATGCGACCAGCGGTCCGCGAGCGGGGTTGAGAAGACCATGTTCTCGTACCCGGCGTTCTCGTTGACGGTCACGGTGAGCTTCGTGCCGGTCGCCTTCGACGCGCCCTCCGCGCAGGCGATGAAGCGACGCAGGACCTCCTGCTGGTAGCGGCGATCGAGGGCACGGATGGAGAACCGCGCCGCTGCGTATTCGGGGATGACGTTCGCGGCGCTGCCGCCATTCGTGATGATCCCGTGCACGCGAGCGTCCGGCCGCAGCTGCTGGCGCATCGCGTTGACGTTGTTGAAGAGCTGCAGCACGCCGTCGAGCGCGTTGATCCCGAGATCGGGTTGCGAGGCAGCGTGCGCGGACTTGCCCCTGAACTCGACCATCACGCGATTCGATGCGAGCGAGTGGCGACCGGCCAGCGATCGTCCCGAGGTCGGATGGATCATCATCGCGGCGTCCACGTCGTCGAACCCGCCGGCGCGGATGAGCGCGACTTTGCCGCCGCCGCCCTCCTCAGCAGGCGTCCCGATCGCGGCGAGCTTGCCGGGTAGCTGCTCCATCACCGCGCGGACTCCGACGGACGCGGCCACGCCGATCATCGCGATGAGGTTGTGCCCGCAGGCATGCCCGATCTCAGCCAGGGCGTCGTACTCCTGGAGGATCGCGACCGTCGGTCCGGGGCTGCGTCCCTTCGCGTTGCCGCGATATGAGGTCTCTATGTTCTTGTAGCCGCGCTCGACGGCGAACCCGGCGCCTTCGAGGAACTCCGTGATGCGGAGTGCGGCCTCTCGCTCCTCGTAGGCGAGCTCGGGCTTGGCGTGGATCGCGCGCGAGAGCGCGAAGAGCGCGTCGCGCCGCTCGTCGATCGCCTTGATCGCGCGGTGTGCCAGCGCCTTCGGATCGCTCATGTGGCCTGGTGGCCCGCGATGAGCGCGAGGATCACCCGATCGAGCGCGCGGTCCGCCTCTTCGAACAGCAGCGCCGCCTGCTCCGACGCGAGCCCGCGGCGGCGGGCGACGTTCGCGATCTCGGCCATGAAGCGCGCGCGGAAGAAGAGGAAGACCTGTGTGCCCTCGCCGAGCGACAACCCGTGCCGGCGCGCCTCGACACCGTACTCGCGTCCGAGCACCTCGGCCTGCGCGATGAGCTGATCGCGGCCGACCGCTCGCGTGGTGTCGAGGTGTCCGAGGAGGAGGTCGCTCATGCGGACCCCTCGCTCGCGAAACCAGCGGAGCGAGTCCTCGTCGAAGCGCGCGTACCAATCCTGCGTGGCGAGGTCGACGCGGACGCGTTTGCGGAACTCCGCCGACACGCGGTCTGGAGTTTCCCCGAGGGCGGTGAGCGACTGGCGGCGCGCCTGTCGCGGGCGGGGGAGCATGGCGTCGATCGAGGAGCGCATGAACCGCCGATGGCCGCCCGGGGTGGTGAAGACCTCGACCTTTCCCGAATCGGCCCACCGCCGCAGCGTGTCGGGGTCGACGCCGAGGATCCGGCTTGCCTCCCCCAGCGTCAGCCAGTCACCGCGCTCGAGTGTCGTCGTTTTCGAGATACCGCAAATCTAGGCGAATCTCACATGATGCGCGCGGGGTACTGTCCGGTTTCGCGGTTCGATAGTCTCGTCGTGAGCCGATGGCAATGCACAGCTCGTGGTTCTACACCCTGCTTCAGGACGTCTTCTCCTGACGATCTGCGAGCGCCGAGCCAAGCACTGAGTCGTCACCTGTCTTCGATAATCCCTGGCGGCCAAATGCCCGAGAGGAGCAGTCCATGAAGCGAAGATTCCTGGGTCCACTTGTCGTCACTGGCATCTTCATTTTCGCCGGCAGCCAAGCTGCGCCGGCTCTCGCGCATGACACCGGTCCGACCTATCACCAGATCGCACTCATCTCGGTCCCCGGCAAGCCGCTCCTGAGCTTCGACATCAGCATCGTGGCGCGATCGAACCTGAGCGATAACGAAGACGATCGCTCCAGCGAGGTCGGCGAGCGATCGAACCAGACCTACTATCTCGCAGACCGTTCCAACAATGCCGTGGACATCATCAACGCGGCAACGAACACATTCCAGACGCGCGTCGCGGGGTTCGTGGGCTTCACGGGAAACAACGACACGTCCGGCCCGAACGGCATCGTCGTCGTAGCGGACCGCGACGAGCTCTGGGCCGGCGACGGCAATAGCAGCGTGAAGATCATCGACCTCAGGACCGACTCGATCGTCAAGTCGATCTCGACCGGCGGCACAAATCGCGCCGACGAGATCGCGTACGACCCGAAGGACAAGCTGATCCTCGTCGCCAACGACGCCGAGACCCATCCCTTCGCGACACTGATCGACACGCGGAGTCGCGCGGTCGTCGGCAATATCCCGCTCGACGACGCAACGAACGGGGTCGAGCAGCCGGTCTGGGATCCCCAGACGCACCTCTTCTATATCTCGATCCCTCAGGTCGGAGCCGACCCGGCGGACGGCGCGGTCGTGGTGATCGATCCAAAGACGCGCTCGCGTGCCGGGTTCTTCCCCGTGAAGAACTGCCAACCCGCCGGCCTCGCCCTCGGTCCGAAGCAGCACCTGCTGCTCGGCTGCAGCGACCCGACGGCGATGCAGGTGATGAACGCGAGAGGGGGCGCCATCGTCGCGACGATCAGCCAGGTCAGCGGAGCAGACGAGGTTTGGTACAACGCCGGCGACAGGCACTACTACGTTGCCGCGCGCAACAATCCGACCGGTCCGGTGCTCGGGATCATCGACGCCGAGACGGACCGCTGGATCCAGAACGTGCCGACCGGTACGAACGCTCACTCGGTCGCGGCCAACCCGATCAACAACGAGATCTTCGTTCCTCTGCGTGGGATGGGGATCGGCGTGTTTCACCGGTAGCGATCGAACTCAAGAGCTGAGGCGGCCCGCTGGTCGCGGGCCGCCTCAATTCACCGTTTCAAATCGAAGACCCTCGCGCTCGGCTCTTGATCTGGCGACGAAAGCTATTTGTTGGTCTTGGGTGTCTCGGTGCTGGCGCCAGAGCAACATTTACCGCAGCAGGCTCCGCACACACATGCCATTTTCTAGAGCCCTCCGCAGGTTCCGGTGCCGTCGTTGGCGAGACCCATCGCCGTGAAAAGGACCATTCCGGCGGCGATGAGAACGAGCTGGACCGACACGACGATCAGCACCATCCGCCAGACGCGGCTCGGCCGAGCGGGCGCGAGAGTCTCGGCCCCAGTGGCGATCGCATCGATCACGACGCGAGTCTATGGCGCAAGACAAGCGCCAATGTCACGAAGTCATTGGTCAGGACCGACAAGGCCCAGGCGGCGGGGCGAACGTCGGACGTCCAGCAATCCGTCGACTGTTCTGTCCGAGAACACCGGGCACGATCGGTGGGTGCCAATACGTTCAGAGGCATTGACCCCACGCTCGCCCCCTCGTATAACGGCCGACCAGGGAACGGTGGGGAAATAGGTGGGGCGGACCCTCGCTGCTGTCGTGTTGTTTTCGGCGCTCGCACTCGCGCTTTCGAGCGCGCCCGCCGCCAGCGCCCCGATCCAGACAACGCCTCAGTCCGGTCGAACCATCCTTGTGGCGACGACGCCGGGCGACGGCTTCGCGCAGTTCGGGAGCCGGACAGGGACGGTCCGGGCGGACGGACGCGAAGTTTTCTGGTGGGGGGAGCTTCCCAACTCGAACTTCGTGTTCGGGATCATCGCGTTCGACCCTGCGACGGGGTCGCAGACGTATGTCTCCTTGGACTCGAGCGGTGTACCCCTCGATTCCGACACGAGCTATGGCATCTCGCCGGACGGCCGGTTCGTCACATTCGTCGGGCGTGTTGAGAATCCTCCCGGGATCGTCACCCATCCGGTCCTTCTCCGCGACCGGACAAACGGCACCACAACGCCGATCTCGTTGACGCCAGATGGCGCGGCGGCCATAAACGTGGCGAACCCGCGGGTCTCCGGCGATGGCCGATACGTCGTGTTCGAGGCCGGCGATGACCGGCTGGACCCGTCCGGGGGGCCGGTCTTCGGAAGGCCGAACACCTTCCTCCGCGACGTGTTTGCCGGAATCACGACCCGCGTGTCGACGGTTGGTCCAGAGCCGGGGGTCACTATCCAAGGCCGCAACCCCAAGATCTCGGCCGACGGTCGCTGGATCACGTTCGAGAACGGCGCCATCTTCCTTTACGACCGGATCAACCATGCGACCGACATCGTGGCGCGAACTCCCTCGGGCAGCTACGCCTTCGCGTCGGATGCCGCCATCTCGGACGATGGACGGTTTATCGCGTATTCCTCCCGTTTTGTGATGGGAGTTCCGAACGGACAATCCGACATCTTCGTGTATGACCGCGTGGCCGGCACGACGACCCGGGCGTCCGTCGCGAGCGACGGGACCGTGGCGAACCGCGACAGCTTCATCCCCGCCATCTCCGGCGACGGCCGATTCGTCGCGTTCCAGTCGACGGCGACCAACCTCGACACTTCAGTTCCTGACACGAATGGACGGAGCGACATCTTCGTGCGCGATCTCGTGTTCGGCACGACCAGGGTCGCGTCGGTTACGTCAAGTGGAACGACGCCGAATCGCGAGAACTTCGAGGAGTCGATCTCGCTCGACGGCACGAAGGTCACATTCACGTCGCGCGGCACGGACGTCCTTCCTGGCGACACGAACAACGCGCAGGACGTGTTCATGCGTGATCTTTCGAGCAACACCCCGCCGGTCGTCCACGCGGGGGACGACGGGTCGACCACGCCGGGGGTCGCCATCGAGCGCCAGGGCAGCTTCGTTGACAACGATGCCGATCAGACGTGGAGCGCGACCGTGAACTATGGCGACGGTCCGGCGGTGAGCCTCGCCTTGCGCCCCGACAAGACTTACACGCTCGTCCACACCTATACGTCGCTGGGCGTCTTCGTCGTCGAGGTCGCGGTATCCGATGATGCGGGGGGTACCGGCCGAGCCTTCTTCCATGTCACCGTCGGAAACTTCCGCCCCGTCGTGAGCGTTGGTGGCATGACGAGCCTCAATGAAGGCGATGGCTTCGTCGGCAGCGGGAGCTTCATTGACACGGACACGGGTCAGAACTGGTCGGCGACCGTCGACTATGGCGACGGGACGATAACGCCTCTCGAGCTCAGAGCGGATAAGGCGTTCACCCTGAGCCATCAGTACGAGGCGGGCACATTCACGCTAACCGTCACGGTTAGCGACGGAGTCGGGCAGCCCGGGACGCAGAGCCTCATCGTCACCGTCGCGAACGCCGCGCCGCAGGTCACGGTTCAACAGCAAATCCTCGCCTATGTGGAAACGAACTTTCGCCTCGAGGGTACGTTCACCGATCCTGGCCAGCGCGAGACATACCAGGGAACGGTCGACTTTGGCGACGGCAGCGCTCCAGAGCCCCTGGACATCAGTGGGCACGCGTTCAGCGTGACTCACCGGTTCACAGCCGTGAGCGGATACGACGGGACGCTGATTCTCCGCGACAGCAACGGCGCTGGTCCCCCTGTTCGCCTTGTGATCGCGGTGCTGCGGCGCCCGCTGATCTTCATTCCCGGGATCGGCGGGTCGAGGCTATTCGCCGCCGCGAAACAAGACGGCGTGCCGATCCCGAACGGGCACGGCGAGATCAGTAGCTACAACCTGAAAGCGAACGACGAGTTGTGGCCGGCCTTCCGGCTATGGATCCCCTTAACGCCCCAGGATGATTTCGACCGGTTGAAATTCGACGAGCACGGCAACTCGTACGTCTCGAGCGTTGAGGCTCGTAGCATGCTTGACGACGCCCCGGTCGACCGGAGCGGTACGTACTTCCGCGTTGCGTCGTTCTTCGCCGAGCAGGGTTACACGAGCGCCAATTTCCGCGCCTTCCCGTACGACTGGCGGGAGTCTGTCGACGACCAAATCATCGTCGGCCGCCTGGACGACGTCGTCAGCGAAGTCATGGCCGCCACGCACGCCGACTCGGTCGACATCGTCGCTCACAGCCTGGGAACCCTGATCACCCGGAGCTACTTGCAGACGGGTGCTCAACGGAGCCATGTTGCTCACGCAGTGCTCCTGGGATCCCCGCAGCTCGGAACTCCCGACGCACTCGGTGCTGCCGCCTACGGTAAGTGCCTGCCGACCCCGCGGATTTGCCTCCTCAACCAGGATGAGATGCAGGACGTGCTGCACACGCTTCCCTCAGCGGTCGAATCTGTGCCTTCCCAGCGGTACTGGGACACGTTGACCTCGAGGGACCCTCGACCGTACGTAGATCTCCGGGCACGTCATTTCGAATCATCGCTCAAGGGAACTCACGATCTCCTGCAGGAGCGCGGGGTTTCCAGTCCGACCCTGGCTACTTCGCAGTCCTTCCACGCGGGCGACGCGAGTTGGACAACTCCGGTAGGCACGCACGTCACGTTCGTCTCAGGCGTGAACCTGTGCACACCTGGCCAGCTCGCTGATTACACAGGCGAAGCCGCCGATGGCGTCACACCTATTGATATGCACCGTCTCGTCATGGTCACCGGCGACGGCACCGTGACTCGGCATGCTACCGGTGTCCCGGCGACTGCGAACGAGCTCCTGCTCTCGGGTGTTGATCATGGGCGAGGGCTCATTCAAGACACCGGGTTGGGCGCTGCTCTGAGCGTCGTTCAGGACCGACCGAAGACAACCGACGCGGCCACCGGTGTGTCGTGCAAGACCGCAGCCGTTCACAGTCCGGCCGAGCTCGTAATCACGGACAGTTCGGGGCGGCGGACGGGGAGCGATGGGCAGGCCGTCTTTGGCGACATTCCGCAGGCGGATGTGAGCAGGCTCGAGACCGACAAGTTCGTGACCCTGAACCTTCCAGGGTCTTATCGGGTCGACGTCTATGGGACGGGGTTCGGAAGTACCTCACTCGATGTCACGACGACCACCTCGTCAAGTGTCACAAAGCTCGTGATCTTCGCGGCAGCGCCCACGACTCCGAGCTCGCGAGGAACCTTCACCATGGATGCGACCGACGGGGTCTCTGATCTTTTTTGGGACACCGACGGCGACGGGACGATCGACTTGCGTGTCGCGCCGCGTGTCCTGACGGGAGCTGCCGCGCGCGATCAGACCGTTCCGGTTTTGACGATTGAGTCGACGCTGGGCGGCCGCATCGTGGCTGGGGGCACACGGATCTCTTGGAGCGCAGCAGACGCCGAGTCCGGGATCGCGTCCACGGCGGTCGTAATCGATCCAGGAACGCCGACCGCGCAAAGACTGGATGCTCCGGGACTTGTTGCCCTGAGCGCTGGGACACACGTCATCCGATTTGTGGCCGAGAACGGAGCCGGCCTAGCCATCTCCGAAGATCGCGTAGTCACGGCGATGGCGTTCAGCTGGCTTGACCCGCTAAGCCCGGATGCCGCCGTGAGCCAGGCTGGCCGAACGATCCCTGTGAAGTTCAACCTCCGGACCGCGAGCGGTTCTGTCTTCGCGGACCCCATAGCCTCGGTCGAGATCCAAGATGCAAATGGGACACCGGTTGTCAGGCCGATCGGGCCCGGGTCGAATCCGGCGAATGGCGTTGCGACCACTAATGGCGATACGTATCACGCCAATGTGTCGACCGCCGGGCTCGCGCCCGGTAACTACCAGATTGTCGTGCGGTTCAGTTCGTCGAGCGTGACAGGCGAGGTGCGGAGAGCGCTCGTCCTCCGTTAAGAGGCGACACCAGCCGCCGCCCTCTTCATCTGGCCGATCGCGCGATCGCGGTCCTGCTTCGTAAGAAGGCGCTTGCGAATGCGGTAGGCCTTCGGCGTGACCTCCAGGAGCTCGTCATCGGCGAGGAACTCGACCGCGTCGTCGAGTGACAGCTCGCGTATGCCATCGAGCTTCACAGCGATGTCCGAGTTGCTACTCCGCATGTTCGTGAGGTGCTTCTTGCGCACCACGTTCACTTCGAGGTCGCGCTCGCGAATGTGCTGACCCACGACCATGCCCTCGTAGACATCGACGCCGGGATTCAGGAAGAGCTGGCCGCGTTCCTGGGCCGCGTTGAGCCCGAACGTCGTGGTCGTTCCGTCCTCGAACGCGATGAGCGAGCCGAGCTCGCGTGTCGCGATCGCGCCGGCGAGCGGGCCGTAGCCCTCGATGAGCGTGTTCATCACGCCCCGTCCGCGCGTGGCCGTGAGGAACGCCTGCCGGAGCCCGAGCAACCCGCGCGTCGGGATCTTGTAGACGGCGTGCACCATGCCGTCGTCGCGGTATTTCATGTCCTTGAGCGTCCCGCGACGGCGCCCCGCGAGCTCGACAACCGAACCCAGCTCTTCCTGCGCGACCTCGATCTCGAGCTGCTCGTACGGCTCCTGCGTCTCCCCGGCGATCTCCTTGAGGATCACCTCGGGGCGCGAGACCTGGAACTCGTAGCCCTCGCGACGCATCGTCTCGATGAGGATCGCGAGGTGCAGCTCGCCGCGTCCGCTCACCACGAGCGTGTCCGCGGAGTCCGAGTCGGCGACGCGGAGCGCGACGTCCCGCTCGAGCTCGGCGTAGAGGCGCTCGCGAAGCTTGCGGCTGGTGACGAACTTTCCCTCGCGCCCAGCGAAGGGGCTGTTGTTCACGCTGAAGCTCATCCGCAGCGTCGGCTCTTCGACGCGAATTGGAGGGAGCGGACGCGGATCGGCCGCGTCGGCGATCGTGTCGCCGATCCCCGCCTCGACACCGGCGACCGCGACGATGTCTCCGGCGGTCGCCTGATCGACCTCCTCGCGCGCGAGGCCGTTGAAGGTGAAGAGCTGGGTGATCTTGGCGGGCGTGAGGCCGCCATGGTGGTCGATCCGCGCGACCGCCTGACCCTTGCGGAGGGTGCCACTCTGCAGACGGCCCACGGCGACGCGACCGATGTAGTCGTCATAGGTCGTCGTCGTCACCAGGAGCTGCGCCGGCGCGGCCGGGTCCACGTCGGGTCCCGGAATCCGATCGACGATCGCGTCGAACAGCGGCTCGAGCGTCGTCCCCTCATGACGGTGATCGGCGCTCGCCGTGCCCAGGATGGCGTTCGTGTACAGAGTGGGGAACTCGGCCTGCTCCTCGGTCGCGCCGAGATCGAGAAAGAGGTCGAAGGTCTCGTTCAACACGTGGTTCGGCCGGGCCTGCGGCCGGTCGATCTTGTTGACGACGAGGATCGCGCGGTGGCCGCGGCGGAGCGCCTGTCGAAGGACGAACTTTGTCTGCGGCATCGGACCGTCGACCGCGTCAACGAGTAGCAGGACGCCGTCGACCATATTCATGATCCGCTCGACCTCACCGCCGAAGTCGGCGTGCCCGGGCGTGTCGACGATGTTGATCTTGACCCCGCGATACGTCACGGCGGTGTTCTTGGCCATGATGGTGATCCCGCGCTCCCGCTCCAGATCGTTGCTGTCCATGACCCGCTCG
>VBEY01000159.1 GCA_005889295.1 Chloroflexota bacterium
CTACGGCTACCTCGTCCGTGGCAAGGCCACCAACCCGATCGTCGCGGACTTCCTGCCGATCCTCTGGTCGTTCGGCGGCGATGTCTTCGACCAGAACTGGAACGTGACCATCGATAACGCCGCATCGCTGCGCGCTGTGAAGTTCCTGGTGCAGGATCTCAAGGCCGCCGCGCAGCCCGGCCCGGAGAGCACTGACGCGGCAGACCGCGATCGCCTGATGGCCATCGGCCAGGGCTACCAATCGACGGTCTGGCCTGGCGAGATCACCAGCGTCATCCAGAACGCCTCCGTCTCGCAGGTCGTGGGCAAGGTCGCGTATATCCCGATGCCCGCGGGGCCGAGCGGGAAGGGCGTCGGCATGATGGGCAACTGGCTCCTCGGGGTCCCGAAGGCCTCGCCGAACGGCCAGGCTGCCGCGGACTTCATCACCTGGCTCACGTCGACCGACACCCAGAAGACCTACGTCGACAATGGCGGCATCCCGGCTCGCAAGAGTCTCCTGAACGATGCCACTTTGAATCAGAAGAACCCTTACTTCTCTGCGCTCGCGAAATCGCTCGATGCCGTCCCGAATTGGCGCCCACGAACCGATCAATGGAACGCCGTCGAGACGATCCTCGGAACGAACCTGAACGCGGCGCTCGCCGGCACCGCAACGCCGGAGGCCGCGGTTCAGAAAGCCGCTGATGCGATCCGCACTCTCATGAAGGGGGCCGGATACTAGGCGTAGCCTCTACCGCGACCCGATGGCGAATGTGACTCATGCGCGGCCGGCCCCCCTCAAACGAGCGGGGGCCGGCCGTTTCACACGGCAGGAGCGACTCGCCTACACGATGCTCGTGCCGATCCTCGGCTCGATCTTCCTGATCGTCACATATCCATTCGTGCTCGCCGTGATCCAGTCGCTTCAGGCCACCAACGGCGGCGCCTTCGTCGGACTGCAGAACTACGTCACCGGTCTGGAGAACCCGCTCCTGTATGAGGCGCTCGGAGCGACGGGCATCTACGCCGCGCTG
>VBEY01000160.1 GCA_005889295.1 Chloroflexota bacterium
TGGCAGTTCATCGCGCGATAAAGAGCACGGCGCTCCGGGCGCTCTTCTTCGGGATGGCGATCGTCCCGCTCGTCATTCCGCCGATCGCGGTCGGGGTCATCGCACGCCTGATGTATGCGCCAAGCTACGGCGCGATCAATCACATCCTCATGCTCGCCGGCGTCATCCACGACGAGATCAACTGGCTTGGTCAGCCGATCACGGCAATGCCCGCAGTGGCGAGCGTGGATGTCTGGCAGTGGACGCCCTTCGTTTATCTTGTCCTCTTCTCGGGCTTCCTTACGGTCCCACGTGATGAGATCGAAGCCGCGCAGGTCGACGGCGCCTCGGGCTGGTCCCAGTTCTGGCGCATCGAGCTCTACTACCTGCGACCGCTCCTGGTCCTCATCGTCTTCTTCCGGCTCGCCGACGTGCTCCGGGTCTTTGACCACGTTTTCATCCTGACCGGGGGCGGTCCCGGCAACACGACGCAGCTCCTGAGCCTGTATCTCTATCGAGTGGAGTTCAAGTTCTCCGACTACGGTCAGGCCGCGGCACTCGCCGTCGTCGTGCTGATCGCCATCAGCGTCGTGTACTCGCTCGTGACGCGGGTGCTTCCGCTGGAGCGGAGGTAAGGTTGCGGCGGCGCAGGCGGAGCTGGCGCGCGGTGCTGATCATCCCGCTCCTCGCGGTGATCCTCGTGCTGTACGCGTTCCCCATCTACTGGCTCATCGCGACGTCGCTCAAGAGCAGAGCCCAGCTGTTCCAGGCCACGCTCAGCCTCTTTCCCGAGGCACCGACGCTGCAGCCGTACACGGACGTGCTTATCGACCGCGGCATGTGGATCCTGCTCCGGAACAGCATCCTCGTTTGCGGCGCGACGGTCGTGCTCGCTCTGACGGTGGGCCTCCTCATCACCTATCCGATCACGCGCCTCGACGTCTCGCCCCGCGTCCGCGCCGGCGTTCTGAACTGGGCGCTCTCTCTGCGCTTCCTCCCGCCCATCGCGGTCGTCGTGCCGTACTTCGCAGTCGTGCGCACGGTCGGGCTCTACGACCAGCCGCTGGCGCTCATCTTCATCTACTCGCTGTTCAATCTCCCGTTCACCATCTGGATGCTGAAGGGCTTCCTCACAGAGATACCTCGCGAGATCGAGGAGGCCGCATTTGCCGACGGCGCGAGCCGCTGGACGGCGTTCCGGCACATTCTTCTGCCCCTCGCAACGCCAGGGCTCCTCGCCGCAGGGGTCGTCGTGTTTTCGTTCTCCTGGAGTGAGTTCTTATTTGCGCTCATTCTGACCAGCACACCGAATGCACAGACGTTCCCCGTCGGCGTCCAGGGCCTGGTGACCCAGTTCGAGATCATCTGGAACGACATGGCCGCGGCGGGCACGATCGCACTGTCCCTGCCCCTCGTGCTCATGGTCCTCGCACGCCGGTACGTGATCGCGGGCCTGACTTTCGGGGTCGTCCGCGAGAAGTAAGACCCGAGCTAACGCTCGGGCTGTACCAGACTCTAGGCGCGCGCCATGCCGAGTGCGAGCCGACCCCGGGCGAGGGCCGCGAAGATCGACAGCGCGATGATGGCCATCCCGATGTCGGAGACGGTGAAGGCGGTCGCGCCGCCCCAGTTGAGGTCGTTCACGAGCTGATAGATGCGTATCGTCGCCACGGTCGTCGGTGGCGTGAAGAGGAAGATGACCAGGGACAGCGTCGTCACGGCGCGCACGAAGGTGGTGACGAAGCCGACGCGCAGCGACCCGGCCAGCATCGGGAGAAGCACCTCCCGGAAACCGCGGATGCTCGACGCGCCCAGGCTCGTCGCCGCCTCGTCGATCGATCGGTCGATCTGGCGGAGGCCGGCGACCGCGGCCTGGTAGCCCACCGGGATGTTCCAGAAGATGAAGGCGATGATGATGAGCCAGCCACGATCTACGAAGTCGAGCCACCGCTGGTTGAAGGCCGTCACGTACCCGAGCCCGAAGAAGATCCCGGGGATCGCCGCGGGCAGGATCAGCAGGAGGTCGAGCGCGCGCCGCCCGGGCCATTGCCCGCGCTGCACGAGCCAGCCCGCGAAGAGCGCGAAGACGGCAGAGAATCCGGCGGCGACAACGCTGAAGACCAGGGTGTTGCGCAGAGCGTCGCCGTTGGAGCCGCTCAGCACATATTGGAAGTGCTCGGTCGTGAACAGAAGGTTGTTCGGGAAGCGCAGCGTGAGCGCGCTCACCACGAGGCTGCCATACACGAGCAGGATCAAGCCGGCGAGCGCGAGGCACGCGGCGAAGCACGCCCAGTTCAGCCCGGCGCTCACCGGCGGGCGCGGCATCGACGAAGCGCGCCCGGAGATCGTCACGAACGACCGACCACCATCGAGACGGATCTTCGCGAAATAGAGGCCGAGCGCGAGGAGCAGAAGAATGGTGCTCACCGCGGCCGCGCTCGTGTACTCACCGAAGCCGGAGATCAGGCTGTACGCCTGTGTCGGCAGAACCAGGAAAAGCCCGCCGACGAGCTGCGGGTTCCCAAAGT
>VBEY01000161.1 GCA_005889295.1 Chloroflexota bacterium
ACCACCTGCCCGGCGTCCCCAAGCTTGGGGACATCAGCACAGGCCTCAGGGGCCGGTCGCGTGACGAGATCCTCGATGAGATAGCCAAGTGCGAGCTCGTGTGCACGAACTGCCACGCGATCCGGACATTCCAGCGGGCCGGCTGGGGTAAATGGACAGGTACATCGTGACGGAGGGGACTCAGGAGGAGCCAGTCTTCGAGCTCGCCAGTCTTCAGGAAATTTCGGCAGCACCGCTTTTCAGACGCTGCGCGACGTGCGAGCTGTGGAAAGCAGCGAGCGAATTTCACAATTCGCGGACTGGCCAGTTTTCCTACTGCCGCGAATGTCGTCGCGCCTACGACCGCCGCTACTACCACGAGCGCGGAAAGGCGGCGCGGCGTGTCCGCCAGCGTGCACGGGTGCTGGAAGCGCGGACATGGATGGCCGCACTCAAAGAGGGTGTGCCTTGCGCAGATTGCGGGCTGCTATTCCCGGTGTGGGTGATGCACTGGGATCACCTTCCCGGCTACGAGAAAGTCGGTTCCATTAGCGAGATGGTGGGTAGTCGCTCGCGTACAATCACCATCGCGGAGCTACAGAAATGCGAGCTCGTATGCGGCAACTGCCACGTGCTCCGTACCATCAGCCGTTCGGGGCGTGGCGCAGCCCGGTAGCGCGCTTGGTCTGGGACCAAGAAGTCGAGAGTTCAAATCTCTCCGCCCCGACCGTTCATCATTCGCTCATGCTGATCCACAAACACGACGAACCTCTCACCGACGCCGAGTGGCGCGACTTCCTCAAGACCCACGACTTCGGTGATTTCATCGTTCCCGGCGCGCCGACGCGCGACCTCCCCGTAGTCGTCCCAACGCACTTCATCTGGGATGGGGATAAAACCGTCCTGCTACATCTAGCGCGCATCAACCCAGTCTGGAAGGCCATTGAGGAGCGGCCGCGCGCGCTCCTGTCGGTGTTCGGCGCCTACGCGTATATCCCGGGGCACTGGAATCAGGACGAGTACGGCGTGCCGACGAGCTACTACGCCGCGGTGCAGCTCGCCTGCGATGTCGAGCCGATCGACGACGAGGCCGCGCTCGCGAAAATCCTCGAAACCCAGCTTGCGCACTTTCAACCCGAGGGAAAGCACGCGCCGGTCGAGCCTGGCGACAACCCCTACGGCAAGAAACTGAGCGTGATCCGCGGGCTACGGCTCACGGTCACGGACGTACGCGCGAAGTTCAAGTTCGGCGGCAATCGGACGGCACAGCACCGCGACGTCGTCGCGAAGAACCTCGGCGAACGAGGGTCATCCCTGGACCGCGAGGCGCGGGCGTACACCCTGACTCGCGGCAGAGAGCGTTAGTCCGGCGGGTTGAGTCGCCCGCGGTAGTTCACGTCGAGGATCGCGAGCCGCTTGAGGTGCGTCTCCAATCGTGACTTGAAGCCCGCGAGGTCGCGCGTCTCCCGCGGCGACCACAGCACCTCGGCCAATGCGGCAAGACGCGGCCAGGCCATGTACTCGACGCGCTTCGGATCGGGCATGTACTCCGTCCAGATCTGTCCCTGCGACCCGAGTACGTGCTTCGCCGCCTCGGCCGAGAGCGCCTTGGGCACCGGCTCGTACGCGTAGACGTCCTCGAGCGAGTTATGTCCGCCGATCCCCGGCGGCTCGACGGGCAACTCGGTCTGCGAATGGTCGAGATAGGTCGGCTTTTGCGGGGCCATGACCACATCGTGGCCGGCCTTCGCGGCGGCGATCCCGCCCTCCTCGCCGCGCCAGCTCATCACCGTCGCGCCAGGCGCGAGGCCGCCCTCGAGTATTTCGTCCCAGCCGACGAGGCGCCGCCCGCGCTTGGCGAGCCACGAATCGAAATGCCTGATGAACCAGGATTGAAGCTCGTCCTCGTCTCGGAGCCCCTCCTTCTTCATGCGCTCCTGCGCCGATGGCGTTTGGCGCCACTCGGTCTTCGGGCACTCGTCGCCGCCGACGTGGATGAACTTCGATGGAAATAGCTCGAGCACCTCTTCAAGGACGTCTTCGAAGAAGCGGAGGACGTTGTCGGTCACAGCGAGCACGTGATCGGTGATACCCCACGTGGTGAGGACCTCGATCGGCTTACCGGTGTTCCCGAGCTCCGGGTACGCCGCGATCGCCGCCATGGCGTGCCCCGGCATCTCTATCTCCGGGACCACGGTAATGCCGCGCTCCGCGGCGTAGCGCACGACCTCGCGCACGTCGTCCTGCGTGTAGAACCCGCCGTGCGGTCTGCCTGCGAACTTGCGCAGCGCTGGATCGTTCGTGCGCGGCGCCGTCATCGAGTCCTTGCGGAACGCGCCGACCGCCGTGAGCTTCGGGTACTTCTTGATCTCGATGCGCCAGCCCTGGTCCTCGGTGAGATGCCAGTGGAAGACGTTGAACTTGTGCAGCGCGAGAAGATCGATGTGCTTGAGCACGAACTCCTTCGGCATGAAGTGGCGTCCAACGTCGAGGTGGCTCCCGCGCCAGCCGAAGCGCGGTCGATCCTCGATCTCGACGGCCGGGATCGTCCAGGACACGCCGTCGACGCGCCCGCGCCGAAAGATCTCGGGAGAAAGCAGCTGCCGCAGCGTGTGCGAGCCGTGGAGGATGCCGGCCGGTTGGGGCGCGCGGATCGCGACCCCTTCGGCGTGTACGGTGAGGCGATAGCCCTCGTCGCCGAGATTCGCGAGCGACCGGTCGAGCGCGAGCGTGATCCGCGACCCGTTCGCGGACGCTGCGATCAGCAGCGGATAACCGCTCGCGGGCCGCAGCTGGTCGCGGAGGAGCTCGGCTTGGGCGCGGAGGTCGTCGCCCGCCACTATCGACGTGGTCGTGGCGAGCGCGAACGAGCCCGATCGCGGCGTGAGCTTGGCGGGAACGGGGATCAGGGCCGTGGTCGGCACCACGGCCATCCTACCGAGGGACGGCCCTAGGGCGCGCTGTCGATGCGCACGATCGTCTGGCCGAACGCGGGGATCTTGAGCTCGCCGAGGCTGCTGCCGTCGCGGGTCGCAATGATCGCGATCTTCCCGCTCGCATTGCTCGTCGCGTAAAGCCGCTCGCCGTCGGGGGTCAGCGCGAGCGCGTCGAACTCGCCGTCGGTCTGCCACCCCGCGCGCGATGAAAGAGTCGTCGCGTCCACGACGGCGATGCCCTTATATGCCGCGGCGTAGATGCGGCCGTCGGGAGAGAGCAGCGCGCCGCCGGTGATGTAGCGCTTCGCCTCGGCCACGGGGAAGAGCGCGCGCTCGATGGTCGCGAGGACGCCCTGATCGGCGCG
>VBEY01000162.1 GCA_005889295.1 Chloroflexota bacterium
AACTTGCACACCTCCGCCGAGCTACTACAGAGGAGTAGCAGAGGATTCGCCCAAGTCAAATGCTAGGCTCAGCCTTCTACGTATCGGGGGGAGGCAGCTATGTCGTCTTCACTGCGCCAGTTATCGATTGGGTTTGCCGTCGCTTTGCTCGTCGCCGCGGCGTGCGGACCCGCAACGACTCCGGGGCCGAGCGGTTCGGGCGCGGCCTCGGCCTCGCCGACCGCCGGGGGAGCCGCGAGCACGCTGGTCATCGACCGGGACACGACCGATCTCATCTCGCTCGATCCGGCGGTGCTGTACGAGTTCAGCGCGGTCTTCGCCACCCACAACGTCTATGAGACGCTCGTGAAGTTCGAGGGGACCGACCTCACCACGCCCAAGGCAGGCCTCGCAACGAGTTGGGACGTCAAGGATGCGGGTAGCACGAACGACATGACGTTCAAGCTGAAGTCCGGCGTTAAATTCGCGAGCGGCAACGCGCTCACCGCGGACGACGTCGTCTACTCAGTCCAGCGCGCCATCAAGCTGAACAAGTCACCGGCATTCCTCTTTACCGACATCGCCGGTCTCAAAGCCGAGAGCATCAAGGCAACCGACCCATCAACCGTCGTCATAAGCCTGCCCAAGACCGCGAGCGCCTCGGCGTTCCTCACCATCCTGACCTTCACCATCGGCGGCATTGTTGACTCGAAGGAGGTGATGGCCAAGGAGACCGGCGGCGACTCCGGGTCAGCGTACTTGCTCGACCACTCAGCCGGGAGCGGTCCCTACGTTGTTGATCACTGGACCAAGAACACCGAGGTCCTTCTTAAGGCGAACCCCAACTACGGCGGTACCAAGCCAGCACTCGGCGGCGTCCTGTTCAAGCAGGTACCCGAGCCGACGAACCAGCAGTTCGCTCTCGAGAAGGGCGACATCGACATCGCGAACAACCTCGGCCCCGAGCAGATCGCCGCGCTCCAGGGCAAGTCGGGTGTCACGACGACGACCGCGGACAGTCTGCAGCTTGTCTATGTAGGCATGAACGCGACGGTCAAGCCGCTCGACAACGTAAAAGTCCGCGAGGCTCTCCGTACCGCCGTCGACTACGACGGGATCGTGAAGGACCTCCTCAAAGGCAACGGCAAGAAGGTACAGGGCATCATCCCGAGGGGCCTCGCCGGATACAACGAGGCGACACCGTTCCAGGCCGACGTGACGAAGGCGAAGTCATTACTTACGGAGGCGGGTCAGACGAGCGTGACGCTCGACTTCCTCGTCCCGACCGGGCAGGCGCCGGGCGGCGTCGCCTTCAGCGATCTCGCGGCCAAGCTGAAGTCCGACTGGGCCAAGATCGGCGTGACCGTGAACATCAAGCAAACGACTACAGCGGACCTGCTCGCGACATACCGCGCGCAGAAGGGCCAACTCGTGATGATCTATTGGGGGCCGGACTATCCCGACCCCGATGCCAACGTCGGCCCCTTCACGGACTACAAGGCGAAGTCCATCGGCTGGCGCAACGCGTGGGATGACCCGACGATCGCACAGAAGGGCCGCGATGCAGCGCTCATCACCGACCCCGCGAAGCGCGCGGCCGCGTACAAGGACATCACCGACTACGTGCTCCACAACGGCCCGTACGTCGTGCTCTACCAGCCCAGCGAGCTCTTCGGACTTCGCTCGAACGTGAAGGGCTTCAATTGGAGCTCGATCGGGTGGGCGGAACTCGCGTCAGTAACTAAGTAGCAGTCGCAAAGGCGCCATGCGGTTCCTCGGGTTCCTGACCCGGAGGATCGTCGGGATCGCGGCAGTGATGGTCGGCGTTTCGATCATCACCTTCGCGATCTCGCACGTCATTCCCGCCGATCCGGTGGCCGCGGCGCTCGGCGACCACGCGACGGACCAGCAGATCGCGGCGTTCCGAGCGGAGTACCACCTCGACCGGCCGCTTCCCGAGCAGTACCTCACGTACGTCGTGGGCCTCGCGCACGGCGATCTCGGTCGAAGCATCCGGACCCGCCGTCCCGTCGCCGACGACCTGTTCGATTCGTTCCCGGCCACCATCGAGCTCTCGCTGGCCGCTCTCATCGTCGCGATCCTCGTCGGCATTCCGGCGGGTGTCTGGTCCGCGATTTCGCGCGGCCGGCTTCCCGACCATCTCGTACGGCTGGGGTCGTTGATCGGCGGTTCGATTCCGGTCTTCTGGCTCGGCCTCATCGTGATCGGTCTCTTCTACTACCAGCTCGGCTGGTTTCCTGGCGGTGCCCGCATCGACAACTTCGTTGCCCCGCCACCGTCGCGGACGGGCCTCTTCGTCGTCGACAGCCTGCTCGCCGGCGATCTCGTTGCACTCCGCAGCAGCCTTCTCCATCTCGTGCTGCCCGCCCTCACGCTCGGCTATTTCTCGACCGCGGTGATTGCGCGAATGACCCGCTCGAGCATGCTCGAGGTCCTCGGCCAGGACTACATGCGGACCGCGCGCGCCAAGGGCCTTCAGGAGCGATTCGTGATCCTTCGCCACGGGCTGCGCAACGCGCTCATCCCGACCGTCACGATCATCGGGCTGACTTTCGGGAGCCTTCTCTCGGGCGCCGTGCTCACCGAGACGATCTTCAGCTGGCCGGGTCTGGGCCGTTATGCGACGGCAGCGGCGGTGGCGCTGGACTTCCCGGCGGTGCTCGGCGTCACCCTGCTCGCGGCGATCGTCTACCCGCTCGCGAATCTGGTGGTCGACATCGCGTATTTCTGGCTCGACCCGCGGACGCAGCGTGGCTAGCGCGGTGGCGCTCCCAGTCCGCGGCCTGCGCCTGGTGGCCCGCGCGCCGATTCTCGCGAACCCGCTCAACGTCGCGGCGATCGCGCTGATCGCCACGTTCGCGCTGTGCGCGGCGTTCGCTCCGCTCATTGCTCCGTACGACCCGCTGGCGCAGGAGCTCGGCTCGCGGCTGCGACCGCCGTCACCGGAGCATTGGCTCGGAACCGAC
The DNA here is from genome assembly GCA_005889295.1 of Chloroflexota bacterium. GTDB lineage: Bacteria > Chloroflexota > Limnocylindria > P2-11E > P2-11E > 3-1-20CM-2-70-9. Next base: position 2,967 of record VBEY01000162.1, read on the forward strand.
TCACTCGGCCGAGACATCGCGAGTCGGATCCTCTACGGCGCCCGGATCTCGCTAATCATCGGGGTGGTCGTTGTCGCGTCAGCAGGGGTATTTGGCACGATCGTCGGCCTCGTCGCGGGTTACGCCGGAGGTCTCGTGGACGAGGCGCTCATGCGCCTGACCGAAGTCTTCCTCGCCTTTCCCGCGCTCATCCTCGCGATGGCGATCGCCGGCGCACTCGGACCGAGCTTGACGAATGCGATCATCGCGATCGCGGCCGTCACGTGGGCGGTCTATGCGCGACTCACGCGTGGCCAGATCCTGTCGCTGCGACGGCGCGAGTTCGTCGAGGCCGCCCGAGCAATGGGCGCATCGTCGGTCCGCATCCTCTGGCGTCACCTCCTTCCGAACGTGCTCGCTCCACTCATGATCCAGGCGAGCTTCGATCTGGGCTCGGCCATCATCGCGGCGGCCGGACTGAGCTTTATCGGCTTCGGTGCCCAACCGCCGACACC
>VBEY01000118.1 GCA_005889295.1 Chloroflexota bacterium
CGCAACGTACGGTCTGGTCGCCTTGCTCGCCGGCCGCCCTCGTGCCGCGCGCGCCGTCGGCAACGTCATGCGCGCCTGCGACGACCCGGCGGTGCCGTGTCATCGGGTCGTGCGCGCGGACGGGCTCCCGGCGTTTCCGGGTCATCGCGCGTTGTTGCGTCGCGAACGAGTGCGCTTCGTCGGACCGCGGGTCGATTTCACGCTGCACCTGTGGAGGCCGCGGCTACCTCAGCGCCAGATCAGGCGACCGTCCTTGTAGAGCTCCTTCACGAATCGGTCGGTGAAGACAGCGTCGACGTCGACGGTCTTCGCAAGCCCGCCGTACTGCAGAAGGAAATCGCGCAGCGTGACGTAGCGGTCGCGGCTCATCGCACCGATGCCATTCGTGTTGGTGTAGTCGTTCTGCGCCGCCTCGATCTCGGTGTCGAGCATGTAGCGCTGATGCACGCGATCCTCGCCGGTCGCGTACTTCATCACCGCCTCGATCGCGGCGTCGCGGTCCGCGATCGCGTCGGCGAGGCCGCGGAGCGCGGCGCGCAGGAAGCGTGTTACGACCTCGGGCTTCGTTTGGACCGTCTGCTGGTTGGTCATAAACGTCAGGCCCAGTCCAGGCACGCCATAGGTCGTCGGGTCGAAGAGGCGGACCGTGATGCCGAGACGCGCCAGCGTGTCGGGCTCGTTCGCGGTGAAGACGGGGTAGACATCGACGCGGCCGTCCGCGAGCACACGCGGATCGAAGCCCACCGCGACCTCCCGAACCTTCGCGCGATCGACACCGCCGATCGAAACCAGCGCGAGATAGTCGGCGCTCACCGTCGTCTTGTACCCGACGAGCTTTCCTTCCCAATCCTTCAGCGTGCGGATTGGTGAGTCCGCGCGGACGGCGAAGGATTGCTCGTCGCGCTGTCCGATCTGGGCGATGGACACGAGCGGCACCCCCGCGCTCGCCACACGCTTCATGACGTCACCGGCCGAGCCGGTCGAGAACTGGGCCCGGTCGGTCGCCAGAAGCTGGATGTGCTCGCCCGATGTCGCGTGCTGGATCTCGACCTCGAGCGACTGGTCGCGGAAGTAGCCCTTCGCCTGCGCCATGTAGACGGCGACGAAGGGCAGGTCGGCCTGTGGCTTGAACCCAGCGATGAAGGTGACCTTTTCCGCCGGGAGGGGCGTCGGTGACGGGACCGCGACTGGCGCGTTGCACGCCACGAGCAGGACAGCCGCGAGCAGGCCCAGCCGTTTCATGTCGCGACCGCTATCGGATGCCAGTGCAGGACTCGCCGCTCGGCCGCGCCGACGACCGCATTCGCCGCGATCCCGATCGCCGCGAGGACCAGGACCGCGCCGAAGAGGATCGTCAGATCAAGGTTGGCGTTCGCCACGAAGATCACACGCCCCAAACCCCGATCGGCTCCGGTCCATTCCCCGATGACAGCGCCGATGAGCGCGAGGTTGAGCGAGATGCGCGCGCCGGAGAAGAGATAGGGGAGCGCGCTCGGCACCCGCAGATGACGGAAGATCTCGCGCCCGGACGCGCCCAGCGTCTCGAGGAACGCAACCTCCTGGAGATCGGCTGAGCGCAGTCCGACGAAGGAGTTGACGAGCATCGGGAAAAAAGTGATGAGAGCGGCGATCGCAACCTTTGGGGCCGTGCCGAAGCCGAACCAGAGCGTGAAGAGCGGAGCGACCGCGACGATCGGCGTGAGCTTCACGAGGATCGCGAGAGGAAAGAGCGTGCGCTCGAAGGGGCGCGACCACGCCATTATGGTCGCGAGCGCGAACGCGACGCCCGTCCCGAGAACGAACCCCGCCGCCGCCTCGCTGAGCGTGACGCCGCCCTCACGTGCAAGAAGACCGGCGTCGGTCGCCATGCGCGCGGCAACGGCCGAGGGCGCGGGCAGGAGATAGGACGGGACCCGAAAGGCCCGGGACCAGATCTCGAGGACGATCGCGATTCCGACGATCGCCAGGAGTGCCACCGCGAGGTCGACGAGCGTGCGGCGAATGGTCATGCGAGCAGCGAGCGGACCTCCTCCACCAGGTCGTGGAAGCGTGGCTCGCGCCGGAGCGCCTTGGTCCGCGGTCGCGGGAGCGAGATCGCGACTTCGCCGCGTACGCGTGCGGGGCGATGCCCGCCGATGACGACAACGCGATCCGCCAGCAGCACGGCCTCCTCGATGTCGTGCGTGACATAGACGACCGAGCGCGGGCGGCCTTCCCAAAGGCGGAGCAGCTCGTCGCGCAGATCTTCACGGGTGAGCTCGTCGAGCGATGCGAGCGGCTCGTCCATGAGCAGTACCTCTGGGTCGATGACGAGCGATCGCGCGAGCGCGACTCGCTGCCGCATGCCGCCCGAGAGCTGATGCGGGTAGGCGTCGATCGACTCGCTCAGGCCCATCCGCGCGACCCACTCGTCGGGACTGACGTGACCATTGGTCCGCGCGCTTCGGTTCACCTCCAGCGGAAGGGTCACGTTCTGTCGCACGGTCCGCCACGGATGGAGGCGCGCGTCCTGCGCGACGAAACCGATGCGTTTGCGACGACGGGCAATGGCCGGCGGGACGCCGAGGAGATCCACCGTGCCGGAGGTCGGCTCGAGAAGCCCGGCGATGAGGCGCAGGAGCGTCGTCTTGCCGCTGCCGCTCCGGCCGACGACGGCGACGACCTCGTTGGCGACCTCGAGATCGATGTCGCGGAGCACCGGGCCGCTGTAGCCGGCGCTGACACGATGGAGCGCGATGGCGACCGACACCGCACTCGATGCTAGTCGCGTCAAGGGCTAGCATCCGAGGGCGCGAATCGCTTACGGGGGAGCCGCAATGACGACCGTGAAAGCTGCCCTTGTCCAGTGCGCTTGGACTGGCGACAAGGACTCGATGATCTCCAAACATGCGAAGTACATCGCGGACGCCGCGAAGCAAGGCGCGCAGGTGATGTGCCTGCAGGAGCTCTTTTACGGTCCGTACTTCTGCCAGGTGCAGGACACGAAGCACTACAGCTACACCGAGAAGATCCCGGACGGGCCGACGACGAAGCTCATGCAGGAGCTCGCAAAGAAGCACTCGATGGTGCTCATCGTTCCCATGTACGAGGAGGACCAGGTCGGCGTCTACTACAACACCGCGGCGGTCATCGACGCCGACGGGAAGTACCTCGGGAAATATCGCAAGACGCACATCCCGCACGTGAGCGGGTTCTGGGAAAAGTTCTACTTCCGTCCGGGCAACATGGGATATCCGGTGTTCGACACCGCCGTCGGTAAGGTCGGCGTCTATATCTGCTATGACCGTCACTTCCCCGAAGGCGCGCGGATGCTCGGGCTTCACGGCGCCGAGCTCGTCTTCATTCCCTCCGCGACCTCGCGCGGGCTATCCATGCACCTGTGGTTCATCGAGCAGACCGCTCACGCGATCGCGAACGGGTACTGGGTCGGGACCATCAACCGCGTCGGGCAGGAGAAGGAGTTCGGTCCGAACGACTACTACGGCTCGAGCTACTTCGCCGATCCGCGCGGCAAGATCATCGCGCAGGCCTCGGAGAAAGACGAGCAGCTCCTGGTCGCGGACCTGAACATGGACCTCGTGCGTGAGGTCCGGAACACGTGGCAGTTCTACCGCGACCGCCGTCCCGACATGTACGACGACATGGTGAAGCCGTAGCCATGACCGCAACCGCGACCGGAAGTGGTCTGCGCGAGAAGATGCTGATCGGCGGTGAGTGGGTCGACAGCGCGGATGGCCGCACGTTCGATGTCGAGACGCCGGCGAGGCGAGGATCGGTGATCGCTCAGGTGCCGCGAGCCGGAGCCGAGGATGTCGACCGCGCGGTCAAGGCCGCAGCCGCGGCGTTCCCCTTGTGGCGCGCGGTCGCGCCGCGCGATCGCGGACGGATCCTCGCACGCATCGCCGACGACGTCGAAGCAGCTATCGAGGACCTGGCGCGCACGCTCGCGGCGGAGACCGGCAATGCCATCCGGACCCAGGCACGCCCAGAGGCAAAGACGGTGGCCGACGTGTTTCGCTACTTCGGAGGCCTTGGCGGCGAGCTGAAGGGCGAGACTGTCCCGCTCGGCGAGACGATGTTCTCGTATACGCGGCGCGAGCCGTTCGGCGTCGTCGCCGCGATCGTGCCGTGGAACGTGCCGATCCTCATCGCCGCGTGGAAGATCGCGCCGGCGCTCATCGCCGGGAACACCGTCGTGCTCAAGCCGTCGGCGAACGCGCCGCTCGCCGCGCTCGCGCTCGCGCGCATCTGCGCGAAGCACCTGCCCAGAGGCGTACTGAACGTCATCACCGGGACCGGCGACGAGGTCGGGACGCCACTTGCGGTCCACCCGCTCGTTGCGAAGATCTCGTTCACCGGTGCGACCGATACGGGAAAGGCGATCCTCCGTCTCGCGGCCGACCGCATCATCCCCGTAACGCTCGAGCTTGGCGGCAAGAGTCCGCAGATCCTCTTCCCGGACGCCGACGACGAAAAGACCGTCGACGGAGTCATCGCGGCGATGCGTTTCGCGCGGCAGGGCCAGTCGTGCACTGCGGGCTCGCGGCTCTTCCTGCACAAGACCGTGTTCGACTCGTTCCTGGACAAGCTTGCGAGGAAGCTCGGAAAGCTGAAGGTCGGTGATCCGCTCGATGAGACCAATGACATGGGCGCGATCGTCAGTCGGCAGCAGTTCGACCGCGTCGTGCGCTTCATCGACGAGGGGTCCCATCAGCAAGGCGCGCGGACAGTGATCGGGGGGCCCCCACCGAAGGAGGGTCGCCTCGCCGAGGGCTATTACGTCGAGCCGACAGTCTTCGCCAACGTACGGAACGACTGGCGGATCGCCCGCGAGGAGATCTTTGGGCCCGTGCTCGTCGCGATTCCATGGGATGACGCCGCCGATGCGGTGCGCATGGCGAACGACACCCATTACGGCCTCGCGGCCTACATCTGGTGCAGGGACATCAGCCGCGCGCTGCGCACGGCGCATTCGATCGACGCGGGCTGGGTCCAAGTCAATCAGGGCCTCGGTCAGGTCGTGGGTCAGCCGTACGGTGGGTTCAAAGAAAGCGGGCTCGGGCGCGAGAACTCGCTCGAGGGAATGCTCGAAGGCTTCACTCAGCGCAAGAGCGTGACGATTAACCTCACGGACTAGCCGCTCCGCGCCAGTCGACGCGTTAGCATGGCCGACCGCATGGTGAGAGCGGGACTCCCGCGTTCGACTTCTTGAGTGAGCAACCGGTCGTCTGCGTCGGCTACTAGCAGCGTAATCATCGATCTCGACGGCGATCCCGAGCTCGCGCCCGGCCGCGACCGTCGACGAGCGTTGACGCTCGCGTTAGCACTGTGTCTTGCGATCGGCAGCGCGGGTCTCGGCCGCGACGGGCCCGAGGCGACCCAGGCGACGACGATGACGATATTTAGCCGGGACGGCGCATCTGTGGTCGCTCCGCCCGCCGATCAGCTGTCTTTGCCGCCGAACACCACAGATGTGTTGCTGTCCTTCATCCCCGATCGGCTCGCGAACGAAGCCTTGCCCCCACTGCCGTTCATTCCGGTACGGGTCCGGGCCGTCTCGGGCCTGGCCGTCGAGGCTCGCCGTCCGGGGGACCTTCAGATGGTCACGTGGACCGAAGGCGGAAAAGTCTATTGGCTCGTCTCGGACCGACGGGACGTCGCCGATCTCTTGCGGCTGGCGGACTCGCTCCACTAGCACGGCCATCACCCCACGCTTCGCCGCAGTGAACTAGCAGGTTACGACCATAGCGCGGAAATGCGTTTCCATTTCCTCGTATCAGACACTTGACGCGGCGTACGATCGGAGACGGAAGAAGCTCTTCCGGAAAGCTGGCGATCACGATGAGCGCCGACGCACTGGAGCTGGTCTTCACCGGCTCCGCCGTGCTCGGCACGGCGCTTCTTCTCCTCTCGAGCATCGGCGGGGGCATGCACGTCCGCATCCGTGTTCCTGTCCACATGCCGCGCGTGCGTGTCCCATTCCTGCGCGTCACGCGCACGGACGACGCGACCGCAATGCCCGTGCTTCTGGGCTTTCTCGCGATGTTCGGTATCGGCGGGCTCTTCGGGGCGGTCGCCTTCGGCTTTGGCCCCGCCGGCAGGACGGCCGTGGCGCTCGCGTTCGGCGCGTTCGGCGCAGGCGTGGCATTCGCGATCTTCGCCGCACTCCGGCGGGCCGAAGGCCACGAGCCGACCGCGCTGCGGGACCTGGTAGGCCGAAAGGCTCGGGTGACCGTGAGCATCGGCGAGCGCGGGCACGGCACCGTCGCGCTCACCTACGACGGGGCGTTGCAAACGCTTCCGGCGACCGCGAGAACGCCGATCGCTCGAGGCCGCGAGGTTGAGATTCTCGGTGTCCACGGCATGGCGGTGACGGTCCGCTCCCTTCCTCCGCCGTAGACCGCGCCCGCGGCCTCGCAGAGAAAGAAGGGATTTGAAATGACACTCAGCGTCACTGAGCTCGTTCTGGCGACGCTCGCCGTACTCGTCCTTCTCGCGCTCTTCGCGGCGCAGCGCTATCGGGTCGCGGGCGCGAACGAGGCGCTCGTGATCTCGGGCGCGCGCGGCAGCAAGGTCCGCGATGAAAAGGGCGACCTCGTCACCATCCACGATCAAGGTGTGAAGGTCGTCGTCGGGGCTGGAACGTTCACGTGGCCACTCATCAACAAGGTCGGCCGGCTTCAGCTCACGGCGCGGCAGGTCGAGATCGGACTCGCGCACGAGAACGCGGCCGTCACGAAGCAGGGCGTCGGTGTCCTCATCACGGGACAGGCGATGTTCAAGATCGCCCGGGAGCCCGAGCGGCTTCGCGCTGCCGCCGAGAGGTTCATCGGGGAGCCCGACAGCCAGATCGAGACGATGGTCAAGAAGGTCCTCGAGGGCTCGCTTCGCTCGATCGCGGGCACGCTCACGATCGAGGAGCTGATCACCGACCGCGACCGGTTCCAGCAAGCCGTCTCGGAGGCCGCGCGCGGCGACCTCGAGGCGAGTGGCATCCACATCGACGCGCTGACCATCACGAGCATCCGCGACACCAAGGGCTACATCGAGCAGCTCGGCGAGAAGAACCTCGCGAGCGTGCAGCGCGACGCGCGCATCGCGAAAGCGAGCGCGTCGCAGGAAGCGGCGGTCAAGGAAAACGAGGCGCAGCGGGTCATCATCCAAGCCGAGCGCGACCGAGAGATCGCGCGGGCCGAAGCACACAAGGTCACCGCCAAGGCCCAGGCCGAGGCTGATCAGTCGGGGCCGCTCGCCCAGGCGACAGCCACGAAAGACGTGATCAAGGAGCAGACCGAGCTGGCCGAGCTCGATGCGGTACGGCGTGAAAAGGAGCTGCTCGGCACAACCGTCAAGCCGGCCGAGGCCGAGCGCCGCGCCGCGGTGGTGAAGGCCGAAGGCGCAAGGCAAGCCGCGATCCTCGCGGCCGAGGCGCACGCGCAGCAGGTGCAGCTGACCGGCGAGGCTGAGGGCGCGGCGAACATCGCGCGAGGCCGTGCCGCGGCGCAGGTCACCGAGATCAGCGGCGCGGCAGAGGGTGCGGCCATCCTGGCACGCGGCCAGGCCGAGGCGAGATCGAAGGAGCTCCTCGCCGAGGCGTACCGCAAGTTCGACGAAGCAGCGATCCTTCTTCAAACCCTGCCGCTCGTCCCGCCGATCGTCCGGGAAGCGGCGGCACCGCTCGGGAACATCGACAACCTCACCGTCATCGACTCCGCCGGCGCGTCGAAGCTCACCGACACCGTCGTGCGGACCGCCGCTGAGGGCACCGCGATCGCGAAGTCGCTTCTCGGCGTCGACCTCACGGAGATCATGGCCCGCCTAGCGACGCGGCGAGAGGAGAAGGACAGGGGTTAACCTCAGGCATCCCGATGAGCGAGGGCAGGCTTCCGGTCTAGGTGGACCGCCGCGAAGAGCGCCGACTGGTCGCCTGCCTCTTCATCGACGTGGTCGGCTCGACACAACACACGGTCCGTCTCGGACCGGAGCGTCTCAAGGCCGCGCTCGGCGCGGCCTTCAACCAGCTCCGCCTGCTCATCGAGAACGAGGGCGGCACCGTTGAGAAGTACATCGGCGACGAGATCTACGCCCTTTTCGGTGCACCGGTCGCGCACGAAGACGATCCCGCGCGAGCGATACGCGCGGCGGATGCGGCCCGTCGATGGGTGGGCGGCCAACGGGCCGACGATGTGACATTCGAGGTCCGTATCGGAGTCGAGACCGGCGAAGCGGTGATCGACCTTGCCGCGACGGAAGGCAGTCATCAGCAGATGAGCGTCGGCGCGGTTGTCAATGTCGCCTCGCGCTTGTGCCATCACGCGGAGCCCGGGCAAGCGCTCGTAGGACCTGTAGCCCGCAGAGCGACGGAAGAGTTCGCCACCTTTCGCGCCCTCGGGCCGGTCGATCTGAAGGGCGTCGGACCGACCGAGGTATGGGCGCTTGGGGACGTGCGAGACGCGGTCCCCCGGCGGCGATTGCCGTTCGTCGGCCGCGAGGCCGAGCTCCAGCTCCTAGGCCTCGCCCATCGTCGAGCGCGTGACCGCTCCGTGCTCGCTCTCGTTTCCGGGCCACCCGGTCAGGGCAAGACGCGTCTCGTCGAAGAGTTCATCGCCTCGCAGCCCGGCGTGCGCCTTCTAACGGCCCGGTGCCGGCCAAGTGGCGAAATTGGTGCGCTCGAGCCACTTCGCGAGATCCTTCTCGGCGCCCGTGAGCCGGCCGCGCTCGCTGAGATCGTCGCCGCGGCGATTTCGGATCCCGCCGAGCGTGTCCGTGTGAAGGACGCGTTAGCGCATTCCGCCGGCATCACGGCGAGCCCGGCGCTCGCGGCGCTGGGCAAGGACGAACGCGACGATGAAATCCAAAACGCGTGGCGGCGGTTCATCAAGGGTCTCGCCGCGCAGGATCCCTTGGTGCTGTGGGCGGAGGACGTGCACTGGGCGGCGCCCGACGTCATGCGCTTGCTGGACCGACTTTCGCTTTCTGGCGAGCCGTTCCTCGCGATCGTGACCGCACGGCCGGAGTTCGCGGAAGCGGCCGGTCTTCGGCCGACGGGCGACCGCTTCTTCATCGAGCTCGAAGGCCTGGAACACCCCGCCGCTCGGGCGCTCGCGGCGAGCGCGGGGAATTCGGATGACACAACGATCTCGCGCGCGGAGGGGAACCCGTTATTCATCGTCGAACTCGCGCGTGCGCACGAGCCCGGTGGAGACCTGCCGCTCACCCTTCAAGGCGCGCTTGGCGCGCGGCTTGACGAGCTCAAACCTCATGAACGCGCTCTGCTCGCGAACGCCGCGGTGATCGGCGAGACGTTCGCACCCGCCGACGCCGCGCTGCTCGCTCGCGTTGAATTGCCGACGATTTCACGCGGGCTCGCACGGCTCGCCGAGCTTCACTATCTCGACTCGCTCGACGGGCGCTACCGGTTCCACCACTCACTGATGCGCGATGTGGCGTATGGCCGTCTTCTCGTTGCCGATCGCATGCGCTTACACGCGCGATACGCTCACGAGCTCGCGTCCAAGCTCGATCCCGAGGTCCTCGCGCATCACTGGTGGGCAGCTCTTGGCGGCCCGGACGCCGAGTGGGTGTGGCCCGCGACGCCGGAGGTTGCCGTGATGCGGCGGGAAGCCTTCGGGGCGCATGTCCAGGCCGGAGCGCGGCAGGCCGAGCTGTTCGCGCTGGAGCGTGCGATCCCGCTACTCGAGCGGGCCTACGCCCTCGCTTCGGACGAGCGCGAGCGCGGTGTCGCGAAGCTCGCGCAGGCGCAGGCCTATGCCAATGATCTCCACGGCGACGACTCGTGGCGGACGTTCCACCAGGCTCGCGCGCATTTCAAAGCGACGGGCGTGGTGCCGCCAGAGCTCTATCTCGGAGCGCTCAAGGTCCGCATGCGTGTCGGCGCCTTCAACACGCTGCCCTCGCCCGCCGAAGTTGAGGATCTGGTGACGGAGGCTGAGGAGGTCGCCCGCGGATCGGCGGATCCGGTGATCCTTGCGCGCACTCTCGTGTACAGCGCTTTCAGGGACATGGACCCGGCCACGATGAAAGGCGACTCGGCTCGGATCGCCGAAGCCGTTCGGCTGTCCGAGAACTTTGATCCGCTGACACGACGCGAGATCCTGGGCTGGCACGCGCAGGACCTCATTCGCCTAGACGATCTTGACGGAGCGCAGCGAGTCCTGGATCAAATGGATTCGCTGCCGGGTGTCATGAGCGAGCTCGATGAAATGGAGCACCTTCGCGGCCACGCATTGGTCGCGCTCCGCGCGGGCGATCTACAGCGCCTGGAGGACTGCGCGGTGCGGATCGTCGCGATGAGTCGGCGGATGGGCCCGCACCTTCGGACCCACGCGGACGCGTATGCCGCACACACCGCGCTGGCGCGCGGCGACTGGCCCGGGCTCCTCGCTCTTGGCGAAGACACCGCGAGGCTGGTACGCGGGTCTCCCGGCACGGCCTTCTGTTCCAACGCGGGGATCCTTCTCGCATACGGCGCGGCGGCCCACGGGAAGGCCGGCCGAGCGAACGAAGCGCGGGCCCTAGCGCAGCAGATCCCGACGAACACCATCGACGACATCTCGCGCCGCGATCTCATCGGGTTCGCGCTGGTCTTCGCGGGGATCCCCGCCGAGGGGGAGATCCCGCCAACGTATTGGGGAGGCGTGACCGCGGTCGTTTCACGATCGCACGATCGTGCACTCGCGATCGCAAACGAGCTCGACAAACGCTCGACTCGGGGCGGTCGTTTCTTTAACGCGCTTGCCGGTGCGATCCGCGAGGAGGTCGCCCGCGACCGGGGCGGCCCCGAGCCGACGCACAACGGTCTCCGCGACATCGGCTACGTCGGCTGGAGCGAGCTCCTCTCAGCGCGGGTCTGACTCCCGCTATGCTCCCGCCTCGCGGGGAGGGGAGCGCATGACGAAGACGCTCATCACGAATGGCACCATCGTCACTGCCGCCGACACATACAAAGCCGACGTGCTCGTCGATGATGAGAAGGTCGCGATGATCGGTAAGGGCCTGAAGGCGGCGGGCGCGAAGCGCATCGATGCCACGGCCAAGTACGTGATCCCGGGTGGTATCGATGTCCACACCCACATGGAGCTCCCGTTCGGCGGCACGTTCGCCTCGGACGACTTCCACACCGGCACCGTCGCCGCGGCCTTCGGCGGTACCACCTCCATCGTCGACTTCGCGGTCCAGGGAATGGGAGAGCCGCTCGAAACCGCCCGCGACGCGTGGCTGAAAAAAGCACGCGGCAAGGCGTCGATCGACTACGGGCTGCACATGATCGTCCGCGACGTGACGGACAAGGTCCTCAAAGAGATGGACGTCATGGTCAAAGAGGGGGTCTCGTCCTTCAAGCTATTCATGGCCTATCCAGGCGTCTTCCAGGTCGATGACGGGTCGATCTTCAAGGCGATCTCCCGAACGGCTGAGAACGGCGGCCTCATCTGCATGCACGCGGAGAACGGGGGCGTCATCGACGTCCTCGTGAAGCGCGCCCTCGCCGCAAAGCACACCGAGCCGAAGTGGCACGCGCTCACCCGGCCACCCGAGGCCGAAGGCGAGGCGACCAACCGCGCATTCCGTCTCGCGGAGATGGCCGGCGGAATTCCGCTCTACATCGTCCACCTGTCGTCGTCCCAAGCGCTGGAGCAGGTGCGGCTTTTCCGCGACCGCGGCCTCCCGGCATATGCCGAGACGTGCCCGCAGTACCTCTTCCTCTCGATCGACAACTACGACGAACCGGGCTTCGACGGAGCCAAGTACGTGATGAGCCCGCCGCTGCGGGAACGGTGGCATCAGGACGAGCTCTGGAAGGGTCTCGCGCGCAATGACCTGCAGGTTGTATCCACCGATCACTGCCCGTTCTGCATGAAGGAGGGCTACCAGGGCCTGCCGAAGCAGAAGCAGCTCGGCATCGGCGACTTCTCGAAGAT
>VBEY01000254.1 GCA_005889295.1 Chloroflexota bacterium
GTCTCGTCGCAGCACTATCCGCCGCTGCGCGCGAGATGGCGGGCGAGGCGGGCTGGACACTCGAGGAGGCACTCGACGATCCCGGCCCCCTCTCACGGGAAGCCGAGTCGACCCTCTATCGCGTCGCCGTTGAGGCGCTCAACAACGTCAAGAAGCACGCGGCCGCGCACGAAGTCCGCCTTGCGCTCCTCAAGAACGAAGAGACCCTCGAGATCGATGTCGGCGATGACGGCCATGGCTTCGAGACCGAGCAGTGGGGCGAAGCCGGCGTGCGGCCAGGGCACTTCGGGCTGCTCGGAATGCGTGAGCGCGTCGCTTTCCTGGGAGGGCTCTGCAAAGTCCAGAGCAAGCCGGGCGAAGGCACGACCGTCCGCATCGTCGTCCCTCGCGAACGCTTGCGCTAGCGCCATCCGAGCGCGGCGGGTCCTGTCACGGGGTCGGGGTTGCCCGCTCGCCTACCGGTCCGCTGCGACTGCCCCGCCATCAGCCCCCGGCGACGCGGCCGGTGAGCGGCTCGCGTGCAACCCGCTCCCCCGTGCCACCCGCTGCGCTCCGCAGATAGCGACGCCAGGCGCTAGTCGGCGGGCGGCAGGGCTTCCTCTAAGAGCATTACGGGAATTCCGTCCTTCACCGGAAAGCGACGGCGGCATTCCGTGCAGACCAGATAGTCCCCCTCCTCACGGACGGGAGAGTGGTGGTCGTCGGGGCAGGCGAGAATTTCGAGCAGCGCGCGGTCGATGGGCACGCTGGGATTGTCAGGCTTGACATCAGTGTCAATATACGATTGACATGCTGAGCGCCACCGAGCGAGGCATTCCGGCTGAGACCCGCACCCGTCTTGTCGTCGAGCCCGCGCGGCAGGTCAGCGTCTCGGTGTTGCCGTCCGACGATCCGGCGCGGGCCGAGGACGTGTCGCTCGAGGCCGGCATCCCCGAGCGTCTTCTGCGCGAGCACGATGCGGTCGTCCGCCAGACGCATCGGCGCGCGGGGGTCGTCGTGCTGGACGTCCCTGAAGATCGACAGGTCGGACTGCAGCGCGATCTCGAGGCGGCGGGGTTTGTCGCGCGTCCGCCCAAGCCGGTCTACGCACTTCTGAACGAGAGCGTCCCCGCGCTCCACGTGCCGGCCGTCTGGCAGTCGGGCGTAGATGGAGAAGGGATACGCGTGGGGATCGTCGACACCGGAGCCGACCGCCATCCAGACTTCGCTGATCGCATCGTCGCCTACCGGGACTTCACGGATCGCGGGCCACAAGACGAGGTCGGTCACGGCACGCATGTCGCGGGAATCGTCGCGGGCGCCGGGAAGATGTTTCGGGGTGTGGCACCGAAGGCGTCGCTCGTGATCGCGAAGGCGCTCTCAGTCGGCGCTGGAACTGAGGACACGGTGTTAGCCGCGCTCTCGTGGGTGAGTCGGCAGAGGGTCGACATCGTGAACCTGTCGCTCGGCGGCCCAGGCGATCCGCACGACCCGCTTTCGCGGGAGGTCGATGCGCTCTTCGCCGAGGGCATCCTCGTCTGCGTCGCGGCGGGCAACGCCGGTCCGGCGGCGGGCTCGATCGGTTCACCCGGTTGTGCAGCGGGGGCGATTACCGTTGGCGCGATCGACAAGCACGGGCGCCTCGCGGACTACAGCTCGCGTGGCCCGGTCATCGGACTGCGCGCGCACAAGCCGGATGTCGTGGCCGTCGGCGGTGGGACGACGCCGTCGGCCTCCTGTCACTACGGCGGAGGCGTTGCCAGCGCGCGTGCTGCAGCGCTCGAGCGCGATCGCTGCACGGTCGCGCCCCGCTACGTCCGGATGAGTGGAACGTCGATGGCCGCGCCGCACGTCGCCGGGGTCTGCGCGCTTCTCCTTCAGAGGTCGCGAGCGACAAGAAAAGTCGAGTCGCGAGTCGCCCACGCCCGCGCCGTCCGGCGCGCGCTCACTCAGAGCGCGGTCGACCTCGGGCTGGGTCCGGACGTCGCCGGCTTCGGCACCGTCGACGCGGCGAAGGCGCTCGCGGCACTCGGCTCCCGTCGGTCGGCGGCGGTGCCCACGATGAGCTCGTCGTCGCCGGCCATGGCGAGGAGCGGGATCGACCCGAAGTAGTTCTGGAGCGAACGCCACGCGAGATAGAGCGGAACGAACGGGAAGATGAGGGCTCCGATCGGCACGCGGCGCCAGAAGCGCCACAGGACCGCCGCGAGACCTAAGAAGGAAACGGCGGCGAGCAGCCCGTACACCGCGCGCGGCAGGAGCGGGAGTGGACCATCGAGCGCGAGCCGCACGAAGCCAACGCCGGACGGAGCGTAGGCCCCGAGCATCGGCGCGCCGACGCCATCGAAGAAGGCGACGGGGTTGTCGATCATGAATGGCAGGTTCGGCACGAGTGCCACGACGGTGACAATCGCCGCGCGGCGGAGCGCCTCGGCGCGGCCGTTCCTCTTCCAGATCGCAAGGAGATAGAAAGGAGCGGCGAACCACGCCGGTTGCCGCGACGCGACGGCGAGCCCGACGGCGATGGGCGAGAGCCATCGCGACTCCACGAAGATCCACGCGATCGTGAGGAGCGCCCACCAGGTCGGGTCCACGCCCGCGAGGATGTTCTGCCGAACGATGACCGTGTTACCAACGACACCCGCGGAGACGAGCGGACGCCACGGGATATGGACCTTGCGAAGAAGGATCAGGACCAAGACGAGGATCTCGACGAGATAGATCCAGCGGATGTCGGTGGCGCCGAGCGCGATGAACGGGGTCACCAGGAGGAAGTTCAGCGCCGGGTAGTTGAGCGAGCGCACCACGCTCCCATCCTCGTAGTGCGTGACCAGCTCCGGGTCCATGCCGAACTGGGCCAGCGCCGCGGGAAGGTCGAACGTGGTGTAGGGGTCATGACCCGCGAGGAGCTCCTGCGCGGCGACGTGCGGAACCGTGACCGCGTCGACGTG
>VBEY01000255.1 GCA_005889295.1 Chloroflexota bacterium
GCTCTTGAATCCAGTAAGCGTCAGCGTCTTGAGGACCGCGTTCGGAGCCGATGTGCCGCCCTCGATTACCTTCAGCTCATCGCTCACTGCGTCACCAGTTCCATCAGCTTCGCGGCCGCAGCTTCTTCCGCGGCACGCTTCGACGCCCCAGTGCCCTGCGCGACGTTGCCGGCGACCTCGACCTCGACAACGAACCCGCGCCGGTGCTCGGGCCCGCTCACATCCAGCGTGCGATAGAGCGGCAGCGGGTGATGCGCGGCCTGCGCCCACTCCTGCAGCAAGGTCTTCGGGGACTTGCGCGGGGCGGCGACCGTTGCGGCGATGAGGTCGCCCATCGTTCGCTCCACCAGCGCGGCAGCCGCTTCGAGGCCGCCTTCGATGTAGCACGCACCAATGACCGATTCGTACAGGCTCGCCGACAGCCCGGCGCGCGACCGGCCGCCGGTCTCTTCCTCGCCGCGGCCGAGACGCGCGCGCTCCGGCAGGCCCAGCTCTCGACCGACCTCCGCGAGCGCTGCGGATGAGACGAGCGCGGCGCGAAGCGCGGTGAGCTCCCCTTCGGTCGCGTCGGGAAAGCGCCGGTAGAGCTCTTCGCCGACGACAAGATCGACGACCGCATCCCCGAGGAACTCGAGCCGCTCGAAATCGTGCGCGTTCTCTTCGGGATGCTCGTGGAGATAAGAGCTGTGCGTCAGCGCGTTCTCGAGCAACGCGAGATCCCTGAAGCGATATCCCCCGATCTCGATCTCGGTCACATCCTCCATAAGCGCAGAAAAGGCAGGGGCTCCGACGCCCCTGCCTCCCCTACGCGCTGCGTTCGACGTAATTGTGCGCGCTAAGCGACGTGCTCCTCGATGTACTCCTGCGCGTCGCCGACCGTCTTGATCTTCTCGGCCTCTTCGTCCGAGATCTCCATTCCGAACTCTTCCTCAAGACTCATGATGAGCTCGACCAGGTCCAGCGAGTCAGCGTTGAGATCGTCCACGAACGAGGCCTCAGGCTTTACGTCAACCTCGTCGACGCCGAGTTGCTCGACGATGATCTTCTTGAGGCGGTCGTAGGTGTTTCCCTGCGCCAACAAATTCCTCCTCCGGGTCGAGTGCGACCCCTGCCCCGCCCGCCCGCGGCGGCAGGTCCGCGCAAGTGTCACGGCGACCTATCTGACCTGTCAATCGGGTAACGCTAAAGAAAGTGGGCTCGGCAGGCCTCTTTATGGTGAAAGCCGATGACCGACCGCTGGCGTGAGGTCTATGAGCGTGAGTACCCGCGCCTGGTGCGGGCGCTGCTCGCCATCGGGCGCGACCCGGCGGCGGCGGAGGATGCGGCGCAGGAGGCCTTTGTGAAGGCGCATCGGAAGGGGCTCGAGAACATCGAAAAGCTGCCCGGCTGGCTCCTGGTCGTTGGCACGCGCGAGGTGTTCCGCAAGGCCAAGCGGGCTCGCCGCGAGGACGAACTGTGGGCTTCGTTACCGCCTCGTGACGATGGTTTCGACACGACGGCCGACCGCGTGGACCTTCTTGCCGCCCTCGGCGAGCTACCGGAGCGGCAGCGGGCGATCGTCGTGGCTCGCTACTACTACGGCCTCTCCTACGACGAGATCGCCGATCACTTCGACATCAAGAGCGGGACCGTCGGCGCGACGCTGCATCAGGCGATCGAGCGACTTCGCCAGATCCAGCTCGCGGGGCGCCTCGCGCGAGGAGCGATGCGATGACTGACGAGCGACGAGATGACGAGATCATCGGACGCGCGCTGTCGCGGGCGATCGAAACGATCGACGTGAACCAGACTCCGTTTGAGCGCTCGCGGATAGCGACCGCGCCGGGCCGCCGATCGATCTTCGGCTGGTCGCAGCTCGGCTTCGTCGCGGTCGGGGTACTTCTCGCGGTCGCGATCGGTTCGTGGCTTGCACGGCCGACGGAAAGCCAGCCCGACGTCGCGGCGTCGCCAACCGTCCGAGCCTCGCCTGTCCCAAGCGTCGCGCCGACAGCGAGCGCCGTCGTCGCGACAAGCGTGCCGACCTGGGTCTATTTCCCGCGCGACGGTCTGCCTCCGATTGGGGCTTTTGTTCCTGGCTACCCGCCCAACTCTTCGTCACGCGAGATCGCGATCGATACGCGGATCGGCGCGCTACGTCGCGCCGGCCCGGGCGAGATCCCGACTGGGGCAACAAACCCGCTCACTTCGGTAGCGCCTCCGCAGAGCGGGACCGCCCGGTTCGGCCTCAGCGTTCGGATCCAGGGCGATCTCGCGACTGTCGAGTTCGACCTCTCTAGCGGTTGGGGTGTCCACGGTAGCGCTCAGTCGCTTGCCCTTCTCCAGCAACTCGTGTACACGATCACGGACGAGCCGGGCATCGATCGGGCGCTCATCACCGAGAACGGCAAGCCAAACGCCGTCATCGATCAGCTCGTGGTCGACAAGCCGCTGTCGCGCGAGGATGTCTCCGGCTACGGCCGGGTGAATCCTCAGTTCATAAGCGAGGGATGGCCGCTCGCATGCACGATCCCGTGTCCCAGCCCCTCGACCGCGAAGCTCAGCAGTTCGTTCTCGGTCGATACCTTCGCGCCCGGAGTGTTGCGATTCGTGATCCAGGTCGACTCCGGCCAACCCTCCGATCTCAGCATCGCGCCCATCAAAGTCGATGAGCTGAAGTCGCCTCGATCGGGGAAGTACGCGCTCCAGGTCGATATCGCTGGAACGGATCCGAAGGTGGGTACCGAGTACGTCGATCGATCGCCGCTTCGGGCGATCACCACCTCGGTGCGCAACGCGCGCACGACCTATCTCCTTGGCCTCGACGACCTGCGGCCCTGGCGAGTGCTCATGCTCAAGGACCCCCAGCGGATCGTCATCGACCTCGGCGGCTCTCCGACCTCGGTCAGCGACACGGTGGCCGTGTACCTTCCCGGCCCCGGATACCCGCCTGCGCCGCGATTCACGGTGAGTGGCCTCGCGCGGACGTTCGAAGCCGGGATCCTCTGGCGTGTTCGAGACGGACAGGATCGGGTCGTCGCCAACGGATCCGCTACCGCGACGCTTGGGACGAGCCAACAATGGGGAACCTTTCAGTTCGACGTGCAGATCCCGCCGTCACCTCCTGGGACGGGCGACCTCTTCCTCGAGGTGTATTGGGCGAGCCCGAAAGACGGAAGCGATCAAGGCCTCGTGCGCGTCCACCT
>VBEY01000256.1 GCA_005889295.1 Chloroflexota bacterium
ACAAAGGTCCGCGAGCCCGACTTTGGGGAACACGACGTACCGCCCGCCCGCCGCCATCAGGAGCGCGACGTAGAAGCCCTTTTCGGAAGCGGTCAGGAGCGACTGGGTGAGGCGGTATGGATAGAAATCCGCGTCCTGCGAGGTTGTGAGCGCCATGTGCCGAGACTACGAACCGATCGAGGAGCGGCGGAAGCATTCAGAGAGACGTTCCGGCGTCGAGCCGAGATCAATTCGCGCAGTGGCGGCGATTTCTCGACGCCTCGTTTTGATTCAGGACAACGGCCGCGCGGTGGCCGGTGGCGGCTCGTCGTGCTGAGCGCGCTCCCAGTCCTGACGAAGGACCTCGCCGCACCAGATGTCGCGATAACGGCCGTCTCGGAAGGCTTCCTCGCGCTGGACCCCGGACTGCACGTAGCCGGCCTTCATGAGCGCGCGCTTGCTGGCCTCATTCTCCATGTACGCGCGCGTGCGGATCTTGTGCAGGTTGAGCTCGCGGAAGCAGTAGCGCGTGCGGAGGGCCATCGCCTCAGTCGCGATCCCCTTCCGCCACTGTGCCTTCTCGCCGATGACGATGCCGCTCTCGCCGTTCCCGTTGCGCCAGTTGATACCGCCGACCCCGGTCCATCCCACCGGACGGCCGTCGACCTCGATAACCCAGCTGATCGCGTTGGGTTCCTCGGCCATCCGCTTGACGAAGTCCTCTTCCTGCCAGATCGACATCGGACCAACCTGCAGGGTGTAGCGGATCACCTCGGGATCCTTGAACCAGCCCATGTATGTCTCGGCCTCTTCCTTTCGCGGTGGCCGCAAGGTGCATTTCTCGCCGCGGAGGACGGGACCAAACATCGAGACGCCTACTCCGGAATCGCGAGCCAGCCTGGACCCGGTCGCTGGAGCCGTCGGGCGGAGATCAATTCAGCGAGCAGCGGCCACTCGATCGGCCAGCTGAACCACTTCCCCACCTCGTCCTGGTGCGCGAGGACCGCGGCACGAACGCCGATGAGGACGAGCTCCGCGAGCGCCTGGTCCTGGTTCGCCTTCCACGGTTTGTTCCACACCTGATCCCATCGCGCGAGTTCGCTGGTGTGCCGATGACCGCCCTTGCCGTCGTCGACGGCGACGTCGCGCGACACGACGGCGCCAACCGCCTCGAGCTTCTCGCGCAGCTTGCGTAGCGCGGGCGCCTCGAGGCCGAGCTCGGCCTTCACGTCATCGATTTTCGACGGACCCGCGGAGCGCAGATGCCGAACGAGCCGCGATCCCTCGTCGCCGGCGGCGTCCGCTTCGGCGAGCGCGGCGCGCGCCAGCGGATCGATCGCGCGCGTGGCCGCTTGATGGCAGAGCAGCAACTTGCCGCGATGCACCTTGAGCGCGAGCACTCCGGGACGTGAGGCCAGCTCGCCGCCCCACGGCCACTTCGTCTTCGGCCACGACCCGAAACCGGCCGCTCCTCGTTTGTACGGCTCCTCGTGAGTCGCCGCGAAGAGACTCGGCAGCGCGGAGTCCTGGGTCAGCGTCAGAACGCCACGATCGATGAGAAACGCCTCGGCCTCATCGAGCGTGTCGAGCTTGCGGTCCTGCGTAAGGCGGCAGTCGTGCAACCGCTTTTGCCGGAGGTCGGCGATTATCGTCACGGGAGTAGAGTTTGCCCCGGCCAGGGGAGGGGCCGCTTTATGAGAGTTCCAAACGCCTCGCGTCTTGCTCAGTTCAGGACATCCCACTCGCACTCAGACGGGCTTTCGCGACGGCAGTTTCTACAGGCAGGGGCCGCGACCGGCGCAATGGTGGCCGCGTCGGGCATCTTCGCACCCCTGACCGCGGCGGCTGACGAGACCGACGACGGGGGCAAGCCCGTGCCGGTTTCGCCGAACCCCGACTTCTTCAACCTGCACATCTACTTCGTTGGCATCGGACTCGAGCCATCCGCGATCACCGACTTCAAAGGCAGCGTTGGCGCTGCGGTCGTTGACGGCACTGGAACGAACCCGTCCACGGGAGAGTCGCTCAACTTCGACACGGACCTGCGTTTCATGCAGGGGGTCTTCCGCGGCAAGGACGGGCACGACCATCACGGCACGTTCGCGTTCATCTGACTCGACGTCTACAGGGGTCAGGTTGACCCCCTCGATCCGAACACCCACCAGATCGTCGACAACAATCCCGGCATCGAGCGCGACGGACTGTTTTGGACGATCCGCGCCCCAGACAGCGCGGTCCAGGTCGACCTCGCCCAAGGCACGGCGCGCTATCGAATGGAAGACGTAGGCATGCGCGATTACGGCAAGCTTGCAAACGCCATCGGACTACCCAACCATCCCGGCCGGCCGGGACGGGGCAAGCCGTCGACGGCTTCATGGGATCTCAGGTTTGGCGGCGTCATCTCGCGGAAGTCGGCGAGCGATCCGGTCCTTCGATTTGCCGGCGACTACATCGAGACCGGAGCACATCTCGATTGGTCGATGAGCGAACACGGCTTCAGCTTCCGTTCGAACCCGAACGGGCAGAACGTTCTCGCTGCGTTTATCGGCCGAGAGCGCAACGGTGTCTTCTTCGACAGGCGCGACGGAGACGACGGCTCGGAGTAGAGAACGTGGGGGCGGTCGGCGAGGCCGCCCTCGCGTCGCTTGGTCAATGAGCGCTGCCGACCGGGCAAGCGAGCGCGGGGCATCGCCTAGGCTTGCTCGGCGTGAAAACTGACGTGCGCGTGGAAGGATTGCATTCCGGAGAATGGTCGCCCGAGTACCTCGCGGCAATCGTCGACTCGTCTGACGACGCCATCATCGGCAAAACCCTCGACGGAACGATCATCAGCTGGAACGCCGGGGCCGAGCGCCTATACGGGTACACCGCGGACGAGGTCATCGGACGGCCGATCGCGATCCTCGTCCCGCCCGACCGTCCTGATGAGCTCCCGTCGATCTTCGAACGCCTTCGGCGCGGCGAGCGGATCGATCACTTCAAGACCACTCGTATCGCCAAGGACGGCAAGAGAGTCTCGATATCGGTGACCATCTCACCGGTCCATGATGCCGACGGGACGATCGTCGGCGCCTCCGCGATCGCCAGGGACATCACCGAACAGGAGCGGGCGATCCAAGAGGCGCTCCGCGTCCGCGAAGAC
>VBEY01000119.1 GCA_005889295.1 Chloroflexota bacterium
CGACCTGCCTTCGCGGGGACTTCGATATCGAGCACTCGACCTTCCAGCTCGAGACCGAGGATCGGAAGAGGCTGGAGGGGGCGACGCACCCTTAACCTCGCTTGGTTCGACACCTCGCGCAGAGGCCGTAGAAGTCGAGTGCGGCGTGGTCGACCGAGAAGTCGTGCCGCCGGCCCACCGCCCCCAGCATCGGACCCACGACGTCTTCGGCGACATCCTCCACCCGCTGGCAGTTCGTGCAGACCAGGTGGTGGTGATGCTCGGCGTCGCACGCGATGTAAGCGGACACGTGACCGTCGCGCTCGAAACGGCTGGCCATGCCGTCCTCGACCTGCTGCTCGAGCGCGCGATAGACCGTCGCTCGGCCGATGGTGGGGTGGCTCGCGCGGATGCGGTCGTAGAGCTCCTGCGCGGAGAGAGCGCGCTTCGCGCCGGCAAGCGCTTCCGCGACGATCAGGCGCTGCGCCGTTCGTCGCCTTCCTCCCGCCG
This sequence comes from Chloroflexota bacterium, assembly GCA_005889295.1. Lineage (GTDB taxonomy): Bacteria > Chloroflexota > Limnocylindria > P2-11E > P2-11E > 3-1-20CM-2-70-9. Next base: position 490 of record VBEY01000119.1, read on the forward strand.
CCAGGCGCGTGTCGATGGATGAAGTGCTCACAGAAGCGAGGATAGAGCCCTCGGCGGTCATTTGACACTCAGTCTCATCTGGCATAAGTTGAGACCCATTCTCAGTTGCCGGGAGAGACCGCCATGTTTTCACCTCTAGCGATGCACGCCACGAGATGGGCTCTGATCGCACTGGGGATCCTTGGCCTTAGCGCGTGCGGCAGCATCCCTTCTCCCTCTTCGTCGCCGTCCGGCGCGCCGATACCGGTCCTCGGTACTGAGAATTTTTACGCCGACCTGCTCGCCCAGATCGGCGGCCCCCGCGTGACGGCCTCGAGCATCCTCAACGACCCCAGCGCCGACCCCCACGCGTACGAGGCGAGCCCGGCCATCGCGAAGCTCGTCGCCGACTCGAAGCTCGTGATCGTGAACGGCATCGGCTACGACAATTTCATGGAGAAGCTTCTCGGCGCCTCGACAAGGCCGGATCGCGTGGTCATCAACGTCCAAGACATCCTCGGCGTGAAGGACGACGTCAACGTTCACGTCTGGTACGACCCCGCCACGATGCCGAAGGTCGCCGACGCGGCGACCGCCGCGCTCGCGAAGCTTGATCCGGAGAACGCCGCGTACTTCGCCCAACAGCAGGCCCGGTACCTCGCCGCACTCAAACCCCTGAACGACAAGATCGCATCGCTCAAGGCGAAGTACCCGGGCGCGCCAATCGCATTCACCGAGAATGTCGCCGGGTACCTGACGGACGCGATCGGCCTCAACGTGCTCACGCCACCTTCGTTCATGGAAGCGATCGAGTCGGGCACCGACCCCGCGCCCGCCGATGTCGCGGCCGAACGGGATCTCATCACCGGACACAAGGTGAAGGTGCTCCTGTACAACTCCCAGGTGACGTCGCCGCTCACCGAGCAGATCCGTGACCTCGCCATCAAGAACAACGTGCCGGTGGTGCCCGTCGCCGAGACGATCCCGAAGGAGTTCAGGACGTTTCAGGACTGGCAGCTGGCGCAGCTCGACGATTTGGAGAAGGCGCTCGCGAAATAGCTAGCCTGAGCGAGACGATGGAGAAGATCCGCCCGGCCGTTCGATTCGAGCGGGTCACGTTGAGCTACGGCGAGCGCAGCATCTGGAGCGATCTGTCGCTCGACATCGCCCCGGGCACCCTCGTCGCGATCCTGGGGCCGAACGGATCGGGCAAGACGTCGCTCCTCCGCGCAATCCTCGGCCTGGTCACGCCGTCCACCGGGCGTATCGAGGTGCTCGGCCATGCGCCGCACCGTGGCGACCCGGGCATCGGGTACGTCCCGCAGCACTCAAGCTTCGACCCAGACCTTCCGTTCCGCGGCCGGGACCTCGTGCGGCTCGGCCTCGACGGTCACCGCTGGGGCATCGGCCTGCCTGATGCAGCAGCGAGGGGGCGGGTCGACCGCGTTATCGCGTCGGTGGATGCGGAAAGCTATGCCGATGCGCCGATCGGACGGCTGTCCGGAGGCGAGCAGCAGCGCCTTCGCATCGCGCAAGCCCTCGTCGCCGATCCGCAGATCCTTCTCTGTGATGAGCCACTAGCCAACCTTGATCTCCGCTACCAGCAGACGATCACCGCGCTCATCTCCGCGTGGCGCGAGCGTACCCGGGGCACCGTCCTCTTCGTGACCCACGACGTAAACCCGGTCCTCGGACTGGTCGATCAGGTCCTCTTCGTCGTCAGCGGCAGATGGGCCGCCGGGAGGCCCGACGAGGTGCTCACGTCCGAGCGGATGTCCGAGCTCTACCGATCGCACGTCGACGTCGTGCGCGTTCATGGGCGCATCGTCGTGGTCGGCGAGTCGACCGAGTCAGGATTCAACATCGAGGAGCCACACCACGTCCCGGTGGCGGTCGAGCCGCACTGATGGATCAGCTCGTTGCGCTCCTCGGCTACGAGTTCGTCCAGAACGCCATCGCAGCTGGGTTCGTGATCGCAATCGTCTCGGGCGTCGTGAGCGGGTTCGTCGTCGCGAGAAACATGTCGTTCGCCGTGCACGCGCTTGCCGAGCTCGGCTTCACTGGCGCGGCGGGGTTCATCTTGCTTCGACTCTCTCCCGTGCTCGGACTTCTCGCGGGCACCGCTGTAACCGCGGTGTTCATCGGCGCTTTGGGGGTTCGCGCGCGCGGCCGCGACGTGGTGGTCGGCGTCGTCATGGCGTTCGGGCTCGGCCTGGGTGTCCTTTTCATCACGCTCTACAAGGGTTACGCAAACCAGGCGTTCGCGATCCTGTTCGGGACCATCACCGGCGTCAGCCGCGGCGACGTCATCCTCCTCGTTGCGATCGGCGCCGTAACGATGCTCGCACTTGCCGCGGTGTACCGGCCGCTCACATTCGCGACGGTGGACCCGGAGGTTGCCGAGGCTCGCGGCGTCCCTGTGGGTGCGCTCGCCGTCGCGTTCCTTCTGATCATGGCGGCGGCGGTCGCCGAAGCCATCCAGGTCGTCGGCGTGCTGCTCATCCTGACCCTCCTCATCACGCCCGGCGCCGCAGCCGAGCGCCTTACGCCTCGTCCCGGACTGGCCACCGTCTACAGCGTGGGGATCGCGCTCCTCTGCACCCTTGGCGGCATCCTTCTCTCACTCGTCACGAACGCGCCGGTCAGCGTCTTCGTGACCACGCTGAGTTTCGCGTGCTACCTGGTGGCGCGGTTTGTCATCGGCCCCCGCCGTCGGGAGCTGCGACTGGCGACGGCCGGCGGCACCGCGGCTCAGGAAAAAGCGACGACCGCCTAGGGCCGGGGCACCCGGTCCGCGAGGTATGTCGCGATCGCCGTCGTGAGGGGAACGCAGAGGACGAGGCCGATGCTCGCGATGAGGACGGCCATGATCGACTGAGTGATCTCCTCGCTGTTGACCGCGACCGACAGCGGTTGGTATCCGAGCGAGATGAGCACGATGAGCGGCAGGGCCCCGCCGAAATACGCGAGCGCGAGCGTGTTCACGAGCGAGCCGATGTGGTCCCGGCCAACGTTGAGCGCCGAGAGATACAGCTTCCGGCCGCGGAGCCCGCTCGCCGCGGACAGCTCGAACGCGGTCGACGCCTGGCCCACCGCCATGTCCACGAGCGCCCCCAGCGAGCCCACTACGACCCCGGCGAGCACGAGTCGCGGCATGTCCACCTTGCCCCCGGTTCCGACGAACACGAAGATCGCATCCTCCGTACCAAGGCCGGTGATTCGCGCGACCCCGATGGCGACCGCCGCGAGCGCCACGACGAACACAAGCGCGGCCAACGTTCCGACTAGCGCGGCGACGCTCTTTCGATTGAATCCATGCACGACGAAGACCGCCACGATGAGGACGCCGACGGAACCGAGAAGGGTCGCGAGAAGCGGATCGTCCCCGCTTCGGACAGCCGGCAGAACGGCGAGGAGGAACACCGCGATGCTCGCGCCGAGGCCCGCAAGCGATGCCACCCCCTTCCAGCGTCCGACCGCGACGAGCGCGAGAGCGAGTAGGACCACGAGCGGCCACAGCGAGGGAAGCCGCACGATCTCGGAGATCGTGTAGGTGCGCGTGTTGCCCTCGCGGCTCAGCGTCAACAGGACGCGGTCGCCGGGCGAGAGAAAGCCGTTCTCGTTCAACGCGCGCCGGCCGTCCCATTCGAGCTCGACCACTTCGCCGCGATAAAGCGAGTCGTCGAGCTGCACCGCGAGGCGCTGGTACTTCGCCCCGTCGCGGTCACCTGAGGCGATCACCTTCACGACGTGCCCGTCGATGACCTCGACCCCGACGCCGGTGTTCGGATTCCCGCACGCCGCGACGGTCGCGATCGCGAGGACGAGGACGATGCGACCGAGCACCCTCATCGGACCTGCAGGGTCGCGCCGACCGTCGTTCCGCGGCCCGAGTCGTCGATCACGGTGAACACCAGGCTGTAGTCGTCGCTCCCGACGGGCTGCCCCGAGTCGTCGCGCATGTCCCAGGCCAGCCCCATCGATGCAGGTGATCCAGCGTTCGCGCTTACTGGCTCGACCGGGAGGTGTCGCACCGTGGCGGTCCCGTGGAAGCCACTCGCCTGGACATAGGCGTCGAGAGGCCCGCGCAACGTACCGGTGGTCGGGATGAGTCGCACCGTCGCGCGGATCGTGTCGCCGACCGCGTAGCGGCTCTTCACGACGACCTCGACCTTACCGTTGGGCAGGGTCGTCGGGAGCACCAGATCGCTGACGGGCGTCGCCGTCGCGGGAGGCGGCGTGCCGGAGCAGGAGGCCATGACCACAACGGCGAGAAGCGCCGCGAGATGACGCACCCGATGAGGCTATTAGGTGTGAGCCCCGAAGAGGACCTCCTGCAGGTCGGGAAGGGCCGTGCCGAGACCGCTGATGAAAAGGATTCCGATGAGCAGGCTGCCGAGGCCCGCGACGAAGCCGACCACGACGTAGACCGTCCGCAGGCGCTGCGCGCCGATGAATCCGGACGCGCTGACGACGGCGACGAGCGTGTTCGAGGCGAGGAGCCCGACCACGAACGCGAGCAGGATCACGATCCCCGTGACGCCGGTAACCCCGGCGATCCCCGCAAGGAGCAAAGCTTGCGACCCTGTCTCGGCGCCGACGCCGTGGATCATCCCGACGCCGAACGCCGTCTTCGGTCCGTACTGCGTCGCGTGGACCGACGGGGTGTGCTCGTGGCCGTGGATGCGCGCCTGGAGCGCGCCCCAGCCGTAGCGGATGAAGTCAAACACGAGCATCCAGCGGCTGCGGAGCCGGAACTCGCCCTTGCCACGGAGGTACTGGTAGACGGAGAAGAGCACCCACAGGCCGAGGAGCACGAGGGTGACGCCGACGACCTTCTCGAGTATCGGATCGACCCAGTCCGGCAGCACCGCACCCAGGAGGAGTGCGGCGATCCCGAGAACGACCACGACGAAGGCGTGTCCGAACGCATAGAGCGTCGCGAGCCCGACGGCGTGGCGCTCCTCGTGCGCAAAACGGGATTCCGCGAGCGCGTGCATCGCACTGGGTCCTCCGGCCGTGTGCGCGTGCTGGTGCCCGCGCAGCTCGTCACGGTCGTGGCCGTGCGAGGGCATCGGAGCGCCGGCCGGGACGTCCGCCTCGGTGTGGCTCGCGCTGGTGGTGCTCGTGATGTCGGTGATCGCGGCGATGTGGTCCCAGTCGAAGCCGTGCCGGAACCCGAGCGCGGCCATCCCGAGCAGGAGCACGACGATGCTGAGGTCCACGGTGAAAGGTTATCGCAACTGTTCGCAATAGTCGGCTCTTGCAACACGATCGCAGTTGCGTCACGCTGGCGGCTGTGGGCATCGCCGACGACATGCGCGCCAACGGCATGCGTATGACCGTGCAACGGCGGCTCGTCCTCGACGTCCTTCGCCGGGCCCGTCATCACACGACCGCGGAAGACATTTCGCGATCGATCCGCGCCAGCCATCCGCAGATCGATCCGTCGACCGTTTATCGCAACCTCGAGGCGCTCGAGAGGCTCGGGTACGTCACGCACACCCATCTCGACGACCGGGTCACGCGATGGCGCCGCTCCGATTCACCGCAGCACGGCCACCTGGTGTGCCGAAAGTGCGGCTCCGAAGAGGACATCCCGATGCAGATCCTCGAGCCGCTCGCGAAGCGGCTTCGCGGAGAGCACGGTTTCCGCGCCGACCTGGCGCACTCCGCGGTCGTCGGCCTCTGTCGCGAGTGCGCCAGCTGAACACTGGCGTGGCGCCCCTGACACCATTTGGCGCAAAGGCGAGCCGTATCCTTTGCTGAGGTGCGCCGCCTTCTCGCGATAGCGGTCTTCTCGCTCGCGGCGACCGGTGCGACCCTCGCGGGCGCCGGCCTGGTCGTGGCGCCGCACGTCGACCCGCCGGGCACGCCAGCTTTCCACGACCACGTGCTGGCCGCCTACCGCTTCCCCATTTTCCTGATGCACCTTCAGCAGCTCTACGCGCGCGGTGAAAAACTCGAGATGGTCTCGCCTCTCGCGACGAGCCTCGCCGCGGTGGCCATGGGCCTCCTGCTCTTCGCGTCGCCGCGGCTACCGCGGCCCACCCGGCGGCCGACGGCCAACGTTCCGATCCCGCTGATTTCAGGCGCGCTCTGGAGCGCGCCGCTTCTTCTCGGACCGCCCCGCACCTAGACCCTCCGTCGTCGCGACCTGATCAATAAAGACCGAGGAGGGTTTTATGTCGCGTGTGCTCGCGACGGTGGCGGCGGTCGCCGTCGTCGTGTCGAGTTTCGCGGTCAATACGAACATCGCGCTCGGGCACGAGCGCCGTGCGGTCGGCCCCTACACCTTCGTGGTCGGCTGGATCAACGAGCCTGCATACGTGAATGTCGCGAACGGCCTGAGCCTCGATGTGACCGAAACCAGCGGCTCCAAGCCGGTGGAGGGGCTCGCGAGCACGCTTCGGGCCGAGGTCATCGTCGGCGGCGGCGCAAAGAAGCTGTCGCTCGACCTTGCGACCGAAGAGGCGACTCCCGGTCACTACGAGGGCCGATTCATACCCACCAAGGCGGGGGACTACATATTCCACATCTTGGGTGACGCGGGCTCAACAAAGGTCGACGAGCGTTTCGAGTCGGGGCCGAACACGTTCGATGGCGCGATCTCCAGCGATGCGCTCCAGTTCCCCGACCGCGTGCCCGCGAACGCCGACCTCGCGGCGCGTCTTGATCAGCTTCAGACTCTCGTCATCGCCGGGATCGTCCTCGGCGGCCTCGCGCTGTTGGCCTCGGCGGCCGGTCTGGTCACCGGACGGCGCTGATGCGCCGTTTCGCTCTCATCGCGGCGTGCGTCTTCGGCGGTGCCGCCCTTCTGGGCGGTGCCGCGGAGGCGCACGCGAACTACGTGCGTTCGAACCCGGCCTCGGACGCGCGCCTGGTGAAGGCACCAACCGAGATCCGCATCGAGTTCAGCGAGCCACCCGATCCACGAGGGAGCGACATCCAGGTGCTCGATGGCAGCGGAAAGCGCTACGACAGAGGCGATGTCGGGGCATCGGGTGACCCCAACGGCCTGCGCGTCTCAGTCGAGCCGATAACCGAGGGTGGATACCTGGTCGCGTGGACCGCGAGGAGCGCGGTCGACGGACACACGACGAAAGGCAATTTCGCATTCGTCGTGGGTAACGGTCCACTTCCGGCAGTGCCCGACATTGGCGGGTCCGCCCCACCTCCGACCACGCTGGAGATCGTCGGCCGGGCCCTGTCGTACGCCGGCATCGCTCTCGGCCTCGGCACCGCGTTCTTCGTCCTCTTCGTTGCCCCGGCCGGCGTCGAACCGCGGCGCGAGTCGTCGCTCCTTCTGATCGCGGGCGGGCTCATCGTCGCGGGGTCGCTCGCGCTCATGTTCGACCAGGGCGCCAAGCTCCCGCCGCGGCTGGGCATCATGCTCGCGGTGCGGGCGTTCGCGGGGCTCGTGCTCGCGGCGATCTCAGTCACGCCACGCCTCGCACTGATGCGACCCGTCGGCGCGCTGGCCGGGGGAGGCATCATGACCATCGGTCCGCTCGCGACGTTCCGGCCGCGTCGCATGATCGCGCTGGCCGCGGGAGTCGCCGCGGCGATGACGGCCACGCTCGTGTCGCACGCGACGGCGCTCGGAAGTCTCAAGAGCATGACGCTCGACTTCGCGCACGTTCTGGCGGTCTCGGTGTGGACAGGCGGCGTCGTCGCGCTGCTCTGGTGCGTGCTCCTTACGAGGCCGGACAGGACGGCGGAGGACGCGAGGGCCCTGGGCGCGACGGTGTGGCGATTCTCGGTGACCGCGCTCGTCGCCACCGCGCTCCTCATCACTGCCGGAGTGCTCCAGGCCCTCGACCGCCTCGTCCTCATCGACGATCTCTACGAGACGCCGTACGGGATCGCGCTCGCGGTGAAGATCGTCCTCGTCCTCGTCGCCCTCGCGATCGGGGCGTTCAACCTGCTCCGGTGGGGACCGCGGCTCCGCGCCGGGATTCGCGCACGGACCGCGCTCATCCGGGACACCGTCGCCGAGACCGCGATCTTCGTCGTCATCATCGTCGCCGCGGCGTTTCTGACGGCCTTCGCGCCGCCCGCTCAGCCCTCGGCCGCCGCGTACGACCAGACGCAGCACGTGGCTGGTCTACGGCTCGAGATGCTCGTGGCGAGCGGCGGCGCCGGCCGCAACACGTACGTGCTTCGCGTTCATCAAGGCCTCACGCCGGTTACCAGGGCCGAGAAGGTCGCTTTCCGCTTCACGATGATCGAGCACGACATGGGCGAGCAGGAGCTCGCGGCGACCGAGCGCGCGCCGGGCGAGTACGTCGCGAACGGCAGCCCGACCGCGATGTATGGCACCTGGAAGATCCAGACGATCGTCCGTCTCCAAGGTAAGGAGGACGTGAGCACCGTCTTCACGTTCCCCGTCGGCGCGCCAACGGGTGGCGGCGCGACCACCTCGCAAGCTCTCACCGTCGGCCCGTACACGATGATCGTGTTCACGGATCCGGCGACCGTGCAGTCTGGCGCACCGGTGACGATATTCGGTGTGCTGATCGGAGCGGACGGCAATCCCGTCACCGGCAAGCCGATCCGCGCCACGTTCTCTGGTCCGTCGGCGCAGGCACCGATCGACGCGACCGAGGACGCCGCGACGCTCGGCCCGGGCCGGTACAAGTTCGCGATCGCCGGGCTCGACGCGGGCACGTGGAAGGTCGCGATCGCGGTCGGAAACGAAGGCACGGGTGCGTATAGCCTCGTCGTATCCCGATGATCTTCGCGTCCGTATCGGCGCACGGCGCCACCGGCACCTGGCTCGACGAGATCCTCGAGCTCGGGGTGCCGCTCGTCCTGTTCGTGGGCCTCTGGTGGTGGTCGACGCGGAAGGAAAAGAAGAAGGCGAAGCCCCCGCCTAGCGCCGACGCGAAGAAGTGATCTTCCCGATCTCCCGTCAGGGGCTGGAGCAGATCGCGATCGCCCTCGCGGTCGGCGCGGCCGTCTTCGGTTTCTTCGCGCTGCTTCGGTGGCGACGCGGCGGTGAGTGGCAGCGCTTAGCGCAGAGCGCGGGATTTCTCGGCGCGCTGATCGTCGTCGCGCTTGGTCTCGCCTACACCATCGCCCCGAACATCCCGACGCCACCGGTCCCGTTGACCGCGCGTTTTGCGCAGAACCCGACGCCGGACAATCCGGCCACCGTCGCCGCCGGTCGAGCCCTCTACCAGGCCAATTGCGTCGTGTGCCACGGGCCGCAGGGCCTTGGCGATGGACCGGCGGCGCTGACGCTGAATCCCCGGCCGTTCAACCTTCAAGTGCACGTCCCCCAGCACGCCCCGGGTGAGCTCGAGTACTGGATCGCGAACGGGATCCCCTTCACCGCGATGCCGGCGTGGTCCGTGGTCGATCCTGACACCGGCAAGCCGAAGCTCACCGAGATCGAGCGTTGGGAGATCGTCCGTTTCCTGCAGGCGCTCGCGGCCGGAAGCGCCACCTAGCCTTTGAGGATCTGACTTAGAGCGGGCTCGATCCCGTGATCGTCGCGCGTCGCACTTTCATCGGTGGCACGAGACACATGATCGAGCCCATCCCGTTTGAGCTCCACCAGTCCCGCGCGAGGCGCTGCGGTCCGAGGAGCTCGATCCCGGCGAAGAGGTCGAGCGCGCTCATCGTGTAGCGAACGTTCGCGAGGGCCCGCGTGATCTTGCCGTCCTCGATGAGGAAGGTTCCGTCGCGGGTCGTTCCCGTCATGGTCGCGGCACGCGGGTCGGGCGTGTTCGTGTAGTGGAATCGCGTGATGAGGACCCCCCGATGCACCGCGGCGACGAGCTGCTCCAGCGTCGCGGGGCCGCCGGCCATCGCGAGATGCCCGGCGTGGCCGCCCGCCGCATAACGCGATGGGTCCGCGGCGTGACCTGTCGACCGCGCACCCATCGCCTTCGCGGAGGTGCGGTCGTAGACCGGGCCGCGCGCGACCCCTCGCTCGACCAGCGTGACTTTTTGCTTCGGCGTTCCCTCGACGTCGAAAGGCACCGCGATGGTGCGCGCGTCAAGAGCATGGTCGAGGAGCGTGAAATTCTCGCCGGTGACCCGCTCCCCCACGCGGCCGCTCATGAACGAACGCCCTTCTCGCACCGTCTGCCCACCGAGGCCCGTGAGCGACATGATGCGAAGGACCTCAGCGACGGCGAGCTCCTCGAACACGGCCTCGTAATCGCCGGGCTCGAGCTGGGTGCGGTCGCGGTCGAGCGAGCACTTCTCGGCGGCGCGTGCGGCGATCGTCTTCGGATGCAGCGCGTCAAAGCGCATCGAAAGCTCCTCGGCGTAGCCCGAGCCGACATAGGTGTCGCTCTGAACGAGGGCGCGAAGGTAGGCCATCGTCGCGGGCGCGTACGCCGCGACGCCGCGCGTGTTCGCGACGGCGTCCTCGGTCACCTCGATCTGCGACGTGCCGGCCGCGCGCATGCCGCTCGGGACGGCGACGCACACCGCGCCGATCCATTCCGCCTGTGCCGCCGCCGTTGTGGCGGCAGTCTCCTCGTGGAACGAGGAGGTCGCGGCGATGGGCTCCGGGTCGGCGACGCCGGGCCACTCGTCGTCGGGCCGGCTGGCGCGGGCGAGGGACGCGGCGTCGGCGAGCGCGCGGCGCAGGTCGGGAGGCGCGAGCGAGTTCGTCGTCACGATGCCGACGGCCTTTCCGACGATCGCCCTGACCGTCGCGTGCGTCTCGTCGGAGACCGCGTTCTGGTGGATCGAGCTCCGCGAATAGCGAGTGATCGCGGCGCGCCGGCGATGGACGTGGATGTCCGCCTCATCCGCAGGCACATCGCGGAGCGCCTCGCGGGCGGGCGCCAGCAGCCGGTCCGCGCCGAGAAGGCTCACTCGCGGACCTCGATCGGGAC
>VBEY01000194.1 GCA_005889295.1 Chloroflexota bacterium
ACTCCACGACCGTCGTCGAAGTATTCATCACCTACTTTTTCTTCATCGTTCTGGCAGGTTGGGTCACCTGGCAGTGGACGCGGCAGCGTAAGGCTCGAGGCAGTCCCGTCCCAATCCTCCGAGGTTCAGATCGCTACCTGATCGGGGTGCTCCTCGGCGGGAGCGCAGGCGGGCTGTTCTTCGCCGTCGCCGGGGTGGCAGCCCTGTTCAGTGCCGAATACCCGACCCCCGCCGACCTGGTGGTTGGGGTGCTGTTCATCTTCCTTCCGGCATACGCCGCGGTGGCGTCATTCCTTCTATGGGCTCGGCGCAAGCAGCTGGCCCGAAGCCAGGTTGCCGGCTGAGTTTGCTGGCTCGCGGGTCGCGGATTAGGCTGCGCTCCTTGTTGTCTGACATCCGACCTTACGTCCGCCCCGTTGCCTCACCTTCGCTGCCACTCCCCCGCCGTGTCGCGGACTCCATCCGGCAAGCGATCCAACGAGGTCGCCTCGGAGCGCATGAGAAGCTGCCCCCCGAGCCCCAGCTCGCCGAGCAGATGGGGGTCAGCAGAGCGACCGTCAGAGATGCGATCCGGATTTTGACGCTCGAAGGCCTACTGCTGCGGCAACACGGCGTCGGAACTTTCGTTTCGGCGGTGCCGACGAGCCAACTCGGGGCCGGCTTGGCCGAGCTCACGAGCACGACCCAGCTCATCCGACAGCACGGGTACCGGCCCGGGACCGCGGGTCACCGCGATGAAGTCTCGGTGAGCGAGCCGCGCGTCGCGCGGCTCTTTGGATTGCCGGCGGAAACAAACCTCGTCCACATCTCTCGGACCCGGCTGGCCAGTGGAAAGCCAGTCATCCACTGCGAGGAATTCGTCCCGACTCACGTTCTTGGCGAAGCGCTCGCGTCGCACCGGACGCGTACCGCCGACTGGTCGCTCTACGAGGTCCTGCGACGTGCGGGGATCCGTATCGTTTCGGCGATCTGCAAGGTCGCACCGGTCGCCGCCGACCGCGACCTCGGCGCCCGCCTCAACGTGAAGACTGGGCACCCTTTGCTCTTACTGAAGCAGCTCCACTACACGAGCAAAGGCCAGCCGGTTCTGTACTGCGAGAACTTCCACAATGGCGACCTCATCGAGTTCTACGTGACGCGCCGGGCGTGAACGCGGGAAGGGGGTGGAACCCGGGCCGAGGACACCATGTCCTGAACGAATGCGAGGCCTGTTGACGGAGCGCGGAGGGACGAAGGCCTAGGGCACGCGCAACGCGATCAACGGGCGATCGCGGGGGGAGAAAGGAACCGCTCATGCAGATCGACTTTCTGGCTACGCTTTTCGGCGAGGGACCTCTTCATCCCGTACTCATCGGTTTCGCGCTGGCTGCCATGGTGGTGGCCGTGGGCATCTGGGTTATGGAGTTCTCTGGCCGCACCATCAGCAGAGCAGGCATCGTGCCGAACAACGTTCCGTGGAACGCCACCAGCATCGCGCTGGTCGCGGTCGCCGCGGCTATCTATATCGCCGGCCGGCCCATCCAGCTCCAGTTCATCCCGGGGATCGGCGGCTTCAATCCGACGATGTCTCTAGCGCCGATATTCGCGGTGCTCTTTGGTTTGCCGGGTGCCATCGGCGTGACGTTCTCGATGCCGATAGGGGACGCGATCTCCGGCGCTTTGACATTGGGATCGGTCGCGGGTTTCCTATCGCACACCTATGTGACATGGCTGCCGTACAAGATGGTGCGGGAGCCCAACTTCAAGATCCCAGCAGCCGTCGCTAGCTATTTCCTTTGGGGCATCATTATCGGCCCGATCATCCACTCGATCGTCATCCCCGGCTGGCTGGACTTCACGCACGTACTGCCGCCGGCGGTCGCGTGGGGCGCTGTCACTCCCGCCATCCTGGTCAATCACGGCCTCACGGCCATCGTGGTCGCGCCCATCCTCCTCGCGATCCTCTATCCGCTGGTGAAGGCGCGTGGGCTCTACTGGAAGGACCGCTATCAACCGGGCAAACCGGCATAGCAAGATCGAGAAAGCACTTGCCTGACGTCGGAGAGGGGGCTGCGCTCAGCGCGGCCCCTTCGACTCAGCGCGCCGAGTAGCGCGCTTTGAACGAGCGATCGCTCGCGGACGATTACGCCGTGGTCGTTGAGGGTCTTTCTTTCAAGTACCCGGTCGGGAAGGAGGACGTCCTCACCGACGTGAGCCTTCGGATCAGGACAGGCGAGTTCGTCGGCATCACCGGATCCTCGGGGGCGGGTAAGAGCACGCTCTGTCTATGCCTCCGCGGGCTCATCCCACACGCGGTAAGCGGGAAATTCCGCGGGAACGTGGCGATCGCTGGCCGACGCACCTCGGACACCTCTGCCGCACAGCTCGGGGAGGTGGTCAATCTCGTGTTTCAGGACCCCGAGGCGCAGATCATCGGATTGACCGTCGAGGAAGACCTGGCGTTCGCACCCGAGAACTACGGTTGGGAACGCGACCGCATCCGCGAGCGAATTCCGGTCGTTTTGGAGCAGGTGCGTCTCTCGGGCATGGAACGGCGCGAGACGTACAGCCTCTCCGGCGGCCAAAAGCAGCGCGTGGCCATCGCGAGCGCGCTCATGCTGCTGCCCCAGATCCTCATCCTCGATGAGCCGACGTCCGAGCTCGATCCCGTCGGAAAGGAAGAGGTCTTCGCGACGATCAAACGCCTCAAGGACGAGCAGGCCATGACGATCGTCGTGGTCGAGCATGCAGTCGAGCAGCTCGCGGAATTTGCGGATCGCATCGTCGTAATGGACAAGGGGCGCATCGTCGACGAGGGTCCTCCGAGTCGGGTCTTCCGAAACGTCGATCTCTTCCATCGTCTCGAGGGGGAGCGCGTGCCCCAGGTTGCGGAGGCGTTCTTCCTCCTCGAGCAACGGGGGTTGAGCACACCCGATGAGTTCACACCGGTCGAGCGCGACGCCATTGAGGTCCTCGCGAGCCGTCTCGGAGCTTCGAGTGGCTGACGCGCGCGTTCCGATCATCGAAGTCCGTGCGGTCGGGCTCCAGTATCCGGAGTCCGATGCGTCGGCCCTCGACGGCGTGAACCTCACGATCGCGAGTGGCGAGTTCTTGGCGCTCGTCGGCCAGAACGGCGCAGGGAAGACGACGTTGGCGAAGCTGTTCAACGGTCTTCTGACCCCGACCCGTGGAGAGGTCATCGTCGGCGGTCATTCGACACGGAATGCGGGGATCGATGTTCTCAGTCGGATCGTTGGCTACTGCTATCAGAACCCCGATCACCAGATCTTCTCGAACACCGTCCGCCAGGAGGTCGCTTTCGGTCTCAAGAACTACGGCACGCCCCGCGACGAGATCGCCGCCAAGGTGCAGGCTGCCCTCGCGGTGGTCGGCATGGAGAAGGACGCCGACATGTATCCCTTCCTCCTTGGAAGAGGCGAGCGCCAGAAATTGGCCG